>NZ_JBVVPS010000048.1:0-41628 GCF_055811355.1 Bradyrhizobium sp. WSM4873
GAAATCCTGACTGTCGTCCGGTTGAAGCTGCCGAAGGAGCTTCGTCGATCGCTCGCCTGTACCAACATCGCCGAGAATATGATGGGCACCATTCGCCGCGTCACACGCAACGTCAAACGCTGGCGCGATGCCGGCATGGCCTTGCGATGGGTCGCGGCCGGCATGATCGAGGCCAACAAGGGCTTCCGACGGTTGAAGGCGCACAAGCAATTGTCGTTTCTGCGTGCGGCCCTTCAGGCTCACCACGATCGCATGACGATCAAGCCCGTTGCCCACGTCACGAGGGCCGCGTAACATTCATCCCGGCAACGTCGGCCCGACGCAGTTCAACAGCGATCGGGACATCTCCGCCTCGCACGGCTGTGACGGGCTCAATCCACTGCAGTTCCACTACTGCATGACTCTGTCGCTCAGCGATATATGGATGATCGTAAGTCGGCCCGGCGAAGGCGAGCGTTATATCACCAAAAAACCCCTATATGCCTGTCAGCTAACCACGCCCGTAGCGAGGGCCTGCCGAACATACTGGCTCCGCATCTGCAGACATGCTGCAGTCGCCCGCGAGACGTAGCTCTCGCAGCGGCTTACCTGCCGGATCGATTGCTGGTAAACCTCGTGCGCTTTATAGGGTTCGAGCTGGCCTTCGTTGTCGAACTCACCGTAGACGATCACGTCAATTTCGTTTAGCCGGTCACTCTTGCAGTTGCGAGCGACTTCAAGCCGGCGTGCGTACGGGATTTTGGCGAGAACGGAGAGGGCTTCGACTTTTGTCGATATATGCCTTATCTTTTGCGGTGAAGAATACGATGTGTCGAATCATAGTTGGCCGTCGGTAGTCCCGAATAATTGCGGTTTGATTTCGCGGAAAGCGAAGCATCTTCGCCAAATCATGCAGGACTCGGGCAGCCGTCCAGTGGCCACCGCACGGCAGGCGCCCTGCACAATGGCACTGCCTGGTGTTTAGCTGAATCTCCTTCGGCCGCTACTCCGCAAGGTGGACCATGTCTGAGACCAGTTTTCGCCATGCAGTAAGAAAGCGCCTGATCATCAATCCCCGGGACAAGTTTAAGTATATGACTGCGTCGACGCCATTAGCTTTGCGCGGACGATGAAACGATCTCACTTGCTGGATTGAGGCATAAGAACTGCAGGAAAATGCGGCTCGTTTGTCGAATACAGGCGAGGCGCCGTCATAAAGCTGAGGGGAAAGAGCGCCGCCAACCCCTGAAGCGTTGATGTCGAGGCATGACTTCAACTCTTAAAGTGCTAGCCGGCTGATCACCGCAGAGAGATCGCTCGTGAAACTACACTCAACTTGCGTGGCGATGGTCCACCCCTGCCGCCGAGTTCGTTTTACAAGTTCGCGATCGTCGTAGCGTAGCGCATCGAGCCCGCAACGCTATCTCGCCCACAGCGTCAGATCTCACTGTCAGGGCGAGGAATTGTGCCCGTTCCCCAAGACGCGTCCGGCCGAACCGCTCGAGCCCGGGCGGGATTAATGCTCACCTAGCACTCCGCGGTAAAGCCAACCGGTGTGTTCTGGGAGGCTATTGTCTGGATCACGGCACCGGAGCTGCGATGTCTCTCGACGGTCGCGATCGAGATGCGCACTCGCTGCACGCGGCCAAGCGATTTCAGCTCGGTCGGGAACATGCAAATTGGCCTGATCTACTGCACCGGCAAGCGCTGACGTGATGGGTCCCGCGCGCTTCTTGGCCAATAGATTTTCATCGTGCGGATAGCTTCCAAACGATGCGGACGTGCCCGCCTGGAATGGTCGGTCGGAAAATATGCATGTCTCTGACGCGCAGTTTGCTCTCCTCGATCAGGTTCATGACATGCCCAACGTCTCCTTGATCGGAGAAAATCACATACATCGCGCCCTTCGGACTTAACCAGACGTGCGCCCCTCCGACCGCGGCGGCCATGACCTTGTGATCTTCATCGAAACACGAACGCTCCAGATCGTCATTGGCCTTGCGGTTCCAATAGGGGGCGGCAAAGATAATGGTATCAAATTGTGCTCCAGGTTGTAGCGCAGCATAGGTGTCACTCTCGAGGGCTTCTGCTCGATCCCCATAGCCTAATCGCTCGATGTTTATCTTCGTCGAGAGAACCGCCTGCGGATTTATGTCGAGAGCGACTAGACGTCTTGCCCCGGCACGGAGTGCTGCAAGGCCCAGCACACCGGATCCGCACCCAAGATCGAGTACCGCCGCGCCGGGCTCGATGTGCCATTTCGAGATCAGTGCGTCCGGTGCGTGACTTAGGCGCGGTGACAAAACCCCGGGCAGGATGTGCAAAGACATGCCGCCGACTTCGACATCGTGCGGATCATTGTTCAAACGCAGTTCGGCCAACATTGCATCGACGTCTGTTGTTTGGCTGCGTACGGATGCGCCGAGTTGGGTGATCACTTCAACCTCCATGAGTGCTTAGCGCGCGGCGGCAGTAGTCCAGGGCAGCAACACGGTGGGGCCAGACGCGTGCGAAACCGGCAAGCCGTTCAACGTTAAGCTCGATGATCGGGCTGAGAAGGTTGATCCGCTCGGGCGCGGTGTTGTACCTCTCGGATATGGCCCAAGGAAGATATCGCTCATCTGGCCGCGCCCACTCGCTTGGTGTCGTAGCCCTCAATAGCAACGTCCATGCCAAGCGTTGGCCGGATTAATTTCGAGCGGGGTCTAGACATGCGGCCGCACGGCGGCTGAAATTGAAGTGCTGCAAACTCCTTGACGTGAATCATCGTGCCTCACGCGACAGAAGAGCGCAGTTTACGGGCTGTTCCAACCATACAATCGAGCGCACAAGTCCGCGGCCCCCGGGACGCTGATCACAAGCGCCCTACCGTGAGCTCGCCACACGGTCCGGCTGTCTGCTTAGCCTTCAGAAGGCCCCGAGCACTCGATCGGCATCATCTTCCGTAACATCGTCGTGCCGCTGATGTCTGGACGGCGACGATCAGGCGAGAGACGCGTTCTCATCCTGGTTGTCGCGCCATAAATGTACGCTTGAGAACAAAATGTCGGAATAGGACAAGGGCTGAGCCGTACGTGTGTTTGAAATGCGGAGCGCACCATATTGCGCGAGCGGCACGGCAATTCCCGGATAAGCAACAGGAGCTGCCGCGCCGCCGCCGGGGAGCGGCGCCATTCCTGAGCCCGCTTCGTTCCGAAAACTCGCAATTGGCTAGCCTCGGACGACGCTCCCGGTTGGTCATCGCCTTATTGCTCCTGTGGGAGGCGGCTCCAAGGCTGGGGCTCCGATCGGTTGCCGCGGATCGTCACGGCCGCCGGCTTGGTTGCCGATCGGGCTGCCCGAACTGGCATGGAATGGGCGACACATCTGATGCGAATCCGAGCAATCCCGCCCCGGGCACTGCAGGCGAGCAGGCGCTCGTCGAACGTCAACGAGGTTCCATGGTCGCGCTCTCCGCTCTGATGAGCATGTCCATCGGACCGGTCGGAATGGTCCCGCTAGGTGGCGTGCGAATTGAAGATCGAGTAGATCGATGCTGCCCGCATTGTGCAACGTCGCGCAATGCGAATTCATTTTGTTTTGTCTCAATGCAGGGCGTCACGATGTGATGCGGCTTGTGCGTCCGGCAATCAATCGGTCGTCGAGGCCGGCAATTGGTGCGAGGATCGAACCGGATGCGGCGAACGTGCCGGTGCCGCTGTCCAGTCAATCGGCCAATCGCTGGAGGAGCAGACCGGCTCGGACCTCGGCTCGGCGGCAACTGAAATCTGTGGCCCGGAAATTGCCTAAGTAAGAGCAGTGCCTCTCCCGGCGTCGCCTGCGCGAGGGACTACCAGATGTCCCGAATGGAGTGGAATCGAGGAGGGTTGGCCATGCTGATGCTCATGGGCCGCTCGGACACCGCAACGAACGAAGCCGTGCATTTTGCCCATTCCATGCTGGAGGGCTCGGCGACGGCGTTTTACGAAGTCGACGAGGGCTACAACCTCCGGCGCTTTCTCCTGTCGCGCATTCCGGAGCCGTTTCATCTACAGTATCTCGACGGCATGAGTGCCTTCGACCCGCAGCATCCGAGTCATGCGGGTCACCTTGCGGTGGCGCGCCTGAGTAAGACGATGGCCGGCCAGCAAGCAGGCGAGACAGCACTCTACCGCTCGTTCATCCGCCGATGCGGCATCGTCGACATGCTCGATTTCTTCTTTCGGTGCGACGACCAGATTGTCGCCGGGATCAGCGTCGTATGGGACAGGGAGGCCAGGATCCCGGAGGGCGCCGTGACCATCGCCGAGAAGATGCACCAGTACCTCCAGTTCAACCTGGTCGGCCGCGCCGCCGCGTCCGAGGACGGGCAGCGCTACGCGCTGACCAGCCGCGAGATGGATGTGGTGCGGCTGTTGTGCTGCGGCCGCACCAATCGCGAGATCGGCGAGTGCCTTAAGATCGGCCAGGCGACCGTGAAGACGCACCTCATCCACATCTTTCAAAAGCTCGGCGTGGAGACGCGCTCCGCGGTGGTGGCGCTGATGGCGCGGCCGAATTAGCGGCCACGCCTGCCTTCATCAACCAGTCGCAAGGCCGTGGTCGATCGCGTGAGCGATCGTCCTGGCGTCCTCGGCCGTAATAATCAACGGCGGAGAGAGGATAATATTGCTGCCGGAGACGCGCACCATCACGCCGGCATCGTAGATGGAATCGGCGATCTTTCCGACGCGCTTCTTGTCGAGCGCCTTCTTGCTGCCGCGGTCGGCGACCAGCTCAAGCGCCGCCATCAAGCCCTTGCCACGCACGTCGCCAACGATCTCGCGCTTTTGCTTGAGAGCCGCGAGCGCCTCGTTGAGGATGGCGCCGGAGGCCTCGGCCCTGGTGTCGAGCTTAAGCCGCTTTGTTTCGGCAAGCGCGGCGATGGCGGCCGCGCAACCGACGGGATGGCCGGAATACGTGTAGCCATGGCCGATCGAGCCGAAGCTCGTCTCGTCGCTCTCGAACGCCTCGGCGATTTTATCGCCGATCATCGTGGCGCCCAGCGGGAAACACCGTCTGGTCGAACACGGCGGCAGCTTATCTCGACCTGCCGGCGCCGCTGCGCAAGCTTGCCGACGAGCTGTGGGCCGTGCACAGCAATGCTTACGATTACGCCGTGAAGACCCGGGCAACCGAGGCGGACAAGAAGCACTTCGACGAGGTGTTCACCGGAACGATCTTTGAGACCGAGCATCCGGTGGTGCGCGTCCATCCCGAGACCGGCGAACGCACGCTCGTGCTCGGAAATTTCGTGCAGCGCTTCATCGGCCTGCCCAAATACGACGGTCAGAAGCTGTTCGACCTGTTCCAGTCGCATATCACGGCGCCGGAAAACACCGTACGCTGGAACTGGGAGGCCGGCGACGTTGCGATCTGGGACAATCGCGCCACGCAACATTACGCGGTCAACGACTATGGCGACCAGCACCGCGTTGTGCGCCGCGTCACCATCGATGGCGATGTACCGCTCAGCGTCGATGGTCGCCGCAGCGTGATGCGCGTCAAGACATCCAAGCCCCAGACCGCCAAAGCCGCTTGATCCGGATTCGCTCAGGAGAGTTCGCAATGATGAACGCTATACTTCGATTGCTTCGCGCAAGGCGCGCCCGGTTGGGACGTGCCACCCGCATGACGTTGCGGGTTTTGTTGGCCGGCGCCGTGGCGCTCGGCCTCACGGCCCCGGCATTCGCCGAGCCGCCGCTCGAGAAGACCGAGATCCGGTACCAGGGATCGGCCGGGCAGGTGACGTTTATCGAGCTGGCCGAGGACCTTGGTTATCTCGCGCCGCTCAAGCTCAAATGGGTCGGCAATACCATCAGCGGGCCGCAGGACATCCAGACCGTCGTCACCGGCGATATCGACATCGGCGGCGCGTTCTATGGGGCGATCCTCAAGCTGATCGCGGCGAAGGCCCCGGTCAAGGCGGTGGTCGGCTATTACGGCTCCGATGCCAATACCTATTATGGCTCCTTCGTGAAGGACGACAGCCCGATCAAGACCGCGCGCGACCTGATTGGCAAGAAGGTGGCGGTCAACACGCTGGGCGCACATTTGGAATTCGTATTGCGCGAGTACCTGGCTAGGTCCGGCATCAGCGCGAGCGAGGCCAAGCAGGTCACCCTGGTGGCGATCCCACCGGTGAGCAGCGAGCAAGCGTTGCGCCAGGGCCAGGTCGAGGTGAGTGCGCTAAGCGGCGTCTTGCGCGACAAAGCCCTCGAGCGTGGAGGCATCCGCTCGCTTTTCAATGACACCGATCTGTTCGGCCAGTTCACCGGCGGTGCCTACGTGCTGCGAGACAAATTCATCAAGGATAATCCCAATGCCTCGCGCAAGCTGGTGGAGGGGATTTCGCGGGCCATCGAATGGGCCCAGACCACACCGCCGGAAGAGGTCCGGACCCGGTTCGACAAGATCATCGCCGAGCGCAAGCGCAACGAGGATGCCTCCTCGATCAAATACTGGAAGAGCACCGGCGTTGTGACCAAGGGCGGCCTGATCTCGGATAGCGAGATCCAGATGTGGATCGAGTGGCTGGTGAAGGACGGCCTGTTCAAGCCGGGCCAGGTCAAGGCTTCCGACACCTACACCAATGCGTTCAACTATTTCCGTCCTGGAAGGACGGTGGAGGCCCGATGACCACTGTGAAGATCCGTTTCGAGCATGTCCGCAAGGAATTCGTCGTGCGCGGCGAGGGCGGCGGACCAGGCCGTCACTTCACCGCTCTGGAGGACATCACGCTGGATCTCCGGCGAATTCCTCGCCCTAGTTGGCCCAAGCGGCTGCGGGAAATCCACCTTGCTCGATCTGCTGGGCGGGCTCACGCTGCCGACCAGCGGCCGTATTCTGCTCGATGGGCGGCCGATTGCAGGACCCGGTCGCGACCGCGGCATCGTGTTCCAGCAGTATGCGCTGTTTCCTTGGCGCACCGCCGAACAGAATGTCGAGTTCGGCCTTGATATCGCCGGGCTCAAGGCCAAGCAGCGGCTCGACGTCGCGCGGCATTTCCTCGACCTGGTCGGGTTGTCCGGCTTTGCCGACCGCTATCCGCATGAACTCTCCGGCGGCATGAAGCAGCGTGTCGCGATCGCGCGAAGCCTCGCCTACGATCCCGAGGTGCTGCTGATGGACGAGCCGTTCGCCGCGCTCGACGCCCAGACGCGCGAGACGCTGCAGGGCGAGCTGCTGCGGATCTGGCGCGCCACCGGCAAGACAATCGTCTTCATCACCCACGGTATCGATGAGGCCATCGTGCTGGGCCAGCGGGTGGCGGTCATGACGTCACGCCCGGGCCGGATCAAGCAGATCATCGAGATTCCGGACGTGCTGCGCACCGAGGCCGACGACGTGCGCTCGCTGCCTGAGTTCGGCCGCGTGCGCCACGAGGTCTGGAGCCTGTTACGCGAGGAAGTGCTGAAAGCGCAGCAAGGACAATTGGCCGCCGGCCCTGTTGCGCGCGCCGACCGAAAAGTGGAGGAGGTCACCCATGTCTAGCCTCGAGATCCTGACATTGCTGGAGGTTGCGCACGGGCGCCGAGAGCCGCTCACCCGCGTGGAAAGCCCGCCCGCCGGTGCTGGACCGGATCCGCGCCGCGGCTCGCGGGCTGACTGCCTTCGGGCACCGCTCATTGCTGTTGATTGCCCTGTTGGCGGCGTGGGAGGCGGTTCCGAGGCTCGGGCTGATCGATCCCGTGTTCCTGCCACCCTTCTCGGAGGTCATCGCTGCGGGCTGGCAGCTTGTGCAAACCGGCGAGCTCTACGTTGACGTCTCCGCCAGCTTGCTGCGCGCCTTGAGCGAATTTCTGATTTCGGTCGCCTTGATCGTTCCGCTCGGCGTGGCCGTCGGTTGGTATGCGCGACTTGGCAATCTCGTGAACCAGTTCATCGAGATCTGCCGCAACACGGCGCCGCTTGCGATGCTGCCGGTCTTCATCTTATTGCTCGGAATCGGCGAGCTGTCGAAGATCACGATGGTAATCTATAGCTGCGCGTGGCCACTCCTGCTCAACACCGTTGCCGCGGTGAAGCAGGTCGATCCGCTGCTGATCAAGTCGGCGCGCACCATGGGGGCAACCCCGCAGCAAGGTGATCCTGCCAGCAGCACTTCCCACCATCTTTGTCGGGATACGCCTCGCCAGCGCGTCGGCCATGCTGGTGCTCGTGGCGGCCGAAATGGTCGGCGCCAAGGCCGGCCTCGGCTATCTCATCATCAATAGCCAGTACAGCTTCCTGATTCCGCAGATGTATTTCGGCATTCTCAGCATCACCGTCATCGGTCTGGCGTTCAATGCCATTCTGCAGGCACTCGAGCGCCGCTTCATGCGGTGGAAAGCGCCAGTGACGGCATGAGATATGGGATCAGGCGCTGCTCGGAACGTTCCGCGCGGTGACCTGCCTCACCATGCTGGTCGGCGGCACGTCACGGATCAGCCAGACATTGCCGCCGATGGTCGGTCCGCGGCCGATCGTGATTCGGCCCAGGATCGTCTCGCCGACGTAGATCACGACGCCGTCGTCCAGGATCGGATGGTGGGTGTCGCCCCCTGATTACCTTGCCCCTGTCATCCGTCGGAAAGTCGCGCCTCGAGGGTGACCGCCTGATAGATGAAGACAATTGTCCCCCATAATGGCCGATCACGACCCAGGTGCGTAATCGGTGAAGAAGCCGGAGCCGATGCCGGCGCTGGGGGCCATATCGATGCGATCCAGCTCTATTGGCTGGTAAATTGCGCCTGCGCGTTGTGTCAGCGATCGACGACATGCGAGAATGTCATCGAGCGCTGACATTATAGAATTGTCAACGAACGCAGACATATGTTAAAGTAAGCGAAGGCTGACATTTGGAAATCCCATGCTCATACGCACACCGGCCGAACTCGGCGCCGTCCTTCGCGACCGGCGCAAGAAGCTCAAACTCGATCAATCGACTTTTGCCAAACGCATTGGCGTCAGCCGCCAATGGGTGATCGAGGTTGAGCACGGTCACGCGCGCGCTGAGCTCGGGCTGATCCTTCGCGCCCTTGATGCCTTGGACATTCGCCTGGATGCGGGCACCGAACAAGCGCCCGCCCGCGGGGCCAGCAGGCCAGCCGTCGATATCAACGCCATCGTGGCCAAGGCCAGGAAGAAAAAGGCATGACGAGCGAACTTGTTGCTCTGCTGGATGGTCGGGAAATCGGCCGCGTGCGCAATGACGCCCGCGGCCGGCTCACCCTTGTCTATGACAAGGACTGGCGCCAGGCCGAAGGAGCCTATCCGCTGTCGCTGTCCATGCCGCTCGCGGCCGAAGAGCACGGTCCTTCCGCCGTGCAGGCTTTCCTCTGGGGACTTCTGCCCGACAACGAACACGTGCTCGAACGATGGGCCCGGAGATTTCAGGTGTCCGCGCGCAACGTGTTTGCCCTTATTTCCTATGTCGGCGAGGACTGCGCGGGTGCCGTTCAGTTCGTCACGCCCGATCGGCTGGAGGCCTTGCGAAGGGGTGCTGATGACATGGTCGAATGGCTTGACGAGGCGGCGATCGCCAAACGCCTGCAAACCTTACGCGACGATCACGCCGCATGGCGGTTGCCGCGCGATACCGGACAATTCAGCCTCGCGGGCGCCCAACCTAAAACCGCCTTGCTTCTGCAGAAGGGGAAATGGGGAATTCCCTCTGGGCGGATTCCGACGACGCATATCCTCAAACCACCGACCGGCCATTTCGATGGTCACGCGGAAAACGAACATATCTGCCTCATACTTGCGCGCAATCTCGGTCTGCCCGTCGCCGACACCCAGGTGATGCATTTCGGAAAGGAAATCGCCATCGTCATCGAGCGCTACGACCGGCAGTTCACTGGAAACGAGATCGTCCGTGTCCACCAGGAAGATATCTGCCAGGCGCTCGGCATCCTGCCGACCATGAAGTATCAAAACGATGGCGGACCAAGCCCTGCCGATGTGATCGAGCTTTTGCGCACCTACTCCACGGATCGCGTCGCCGACGTTGACACCTTTGTCGACGCTCTAGGCTTCAATTGGCTGATTGCGGGTACGGATGCTCATGCCAAAAATTATTCGCTGCTGCTGGCCGGAGGCCCTCACGTGCGGCTCGCCCCGCTCTACGACGTCGCCAGCATTCTTCCCTACGATGACGTCAATCTGCAGAAGATCAAGCTCGCGATGAAAATCGGCGGTGATTACAAGCTCGGCCAGATTAGTTTGCGCGATTGGCAGAAGTTCGCGCGCGAAACGCGCCTCGATTCTGACAAGGTGATCGCCGGACTGATTGCCATGGCCGAGCAGCTTCCGGATATTGTAGCCGCCGTACGGAAGCAAGCGCGGAAAGACGGATTGGACGATGCCATCATCGGGCGTCTGGCCGAGCACCTGATCGCAAGAGCCGGGCAATGCCGTCGAGTGCTCGGTCAGGCATAGTTTCCGGGGACGGCCGCCAGCAGCATGATAGACATGTCGTTGTCGACGTCGACGATGTCAGTGGGTCCTCGCGATCCATGGCAGCCGCGTAGTCGCTGCGGGTAGCATCACCTTACGACATGGCTCCGGCAGACAGCGATTCTCCTCTGCGGGCTTTTCTAATTCGCTGTTTGGCAGGGCCCCAAATCAATGACCTTTAGGTTCGCACCCTTTTGGGCGCCGGATTAGCCAGGTCCGAAGATCAAATAGAGCAGGATCACGGCGACGGCGACTGTCCAGCCGATTGACGTGGCGAGAGCCCATACTTGCGTCGGCATCGGACGAACTTTCCCGATGAAGCTAACGAAGAGACCGCTGGCGCTGGACAGCGGCCTCTTGGACCCGCCTCAAACTATCTTCGAGATAAAAGACCTTACCCCGGGGTCCGCCATAATCAAACGCCGGACTCGCCGCCCTGTGAAGTCAAAAACGATTCGAAGGCCAATGCAACAATTGTGACGTTGCGAGAGCGACACACCTGACAAGCTAGGCACAGCACTGGTGGAGAGCTCTTCCTCGGGCGGAAGCCAACCATTTGGCACAGAAGTGAGCGACAGTGCCCGCATTCGCCTGCGCGCGGGGTGACGTAAGGCGGGCTGCTAGTCGGCGGTCCCAACCTGGTCGGAGAGGTCTTCGACCATACTCACGAACATGTGCGAGTCCTCCCCGGGGGCGCCAATCTGCAAACGCCTCCACGAGATCACCCGGCGGCCACGAACTGGATTGCAGATCGTATCGACAATAGGCTCGAGCTGCTGGCTTTGTGCAAGTAGCTGCTGGTCGCGCTTTTCGATCAGCTCGGCCGTTTCCGGGGAAAACAATCCTCGCGCGCTCTTGCCGACGAGGTCGCTACGCGACATGCCGATCTGCTGTTCGGCCGCCTAGTTGATGAACAGATAGCGCTGACTGCGCGCGTCCTTGGCGATGATACCTTCGCGCACGTTCTCGACGACCGTGGCGAGCAGCCGTTCGGTACGCCCGAGAATACGCTCTTTCTGCCCCTGTTCCGTGACGTCCTCCTGGACGGAGACCCAGCCGCCTCCATCCATAGGCCGTTCATGAATCCTGACGATCCGGCCGTCGTTGAGCCTTACCTCGTAAGCTGCTGGCTCCTTCTTTCCGATGCGAACGAGAATGGCCGAAACGTACTTTTTGATGTCGCCGCTGAACAGCCCGTGCTCCTGGATCTCCTCGAGCGAGGACCCTGGCTCGATGGTCTCGGGCAGATTATACATCCGGCGGTAGTTGCTGTTCATTGCAATCACACGTGCCTTGCCGTCGAGCATGATGAGGCCTTGCGGCATGCTGTTGATAGCGGCGGAGAGCTGCCACTTTTTGGCCTGGTACTTCTCGTTGAACGCGTCGCGCTCGGCCATCGCGGCGTCGCGCTGCTTGCTGAGGTCCAATTCAAGCTGTTCGAGTTCAAAAACTTTAGCGACAGCAGCGCGGAAGTTCTGCACGGCGCGCGCCAGGTGGCCGATTTCGTCGTGCCCTCGCAGATGTGGCACCTCGCTTCCGATGTCCCCGGTTCTGATACGATCGGTCGCCTGGCCAATGTCTGAGAGACGCGCTAGCATGAATCCCGGATCACGAGAACATTGAGCGCGGCAAGTACCAGCGCAGCCAAACCCAGCATGAACAGGTACCCTGCCGCACAGCGATTCTGTTCGGCGAGCCCATCTGCTTCGCGAGTGCGTTCGTTGTAGCCGCGCTGCAACGCTTCCAGATGCGCATTCAACCTGCTGCGAACCGTGCTGCTGGCTTCGGTGTCCTCAAACTCGCGGGCAGCTGCGGGGCTAATCTCCACCGCCCGGCGCACCAACTCCTGGCGGAAATCGATGAATTGGGCAATCCGCCGTTTGAGGGATGCGAACTGTTCGAACTCTTCAGAACGGACCGTAGGCTCCCAGCCGTTCATCACCTCCGCAAGCTCGTGGTTGCGCTTGAGGATTCCGTCCGCGAACTCTTTCACCTTGGCTCGTTCGGTGGACATGTAGATGCCGCGTGAGTCCATCACTATCGCATAGATGGATGCGTTGACCAGTCCGGAATTGATGGCCGCCGCAGCGGTAGAGGCTTGCATATTGCGATAGGAATTCTGCAGTCGCACGGTCTGGACAGACATGACCAGAAGAAAGGCCGTAACAATTCCGAGAAACCCGGCGATCGCATAGAGTTTCTCGGCTACTGTCAGGTCGTCGACTCCGCGGGCAAGCGGATAGATTTTTTCAAAGGCCGCACGACCGGCCCGGCTCCAAGACCTGCGATCGCAGCATTCATGACACATCCCAGCTTAAACCTGCGCAACATAAACTATCCGATTTTCCAACCTTGTGCGCGTTTACGGGGCGCAATGTGAGTTGAGGATCGGCCGGCGTCGGAGAGCATGTCTTCGGGGGAGACTGGGGCGTACGCATCCCAGCGTAGGCCGCGGGCTCATTGGATTATTCTGGCGGCGAGCGCTTAGGCGGCTCCGGGCCTCCCCATACATCCGGACGAGTTCGATCAGGTTTTCTATTCCGAACTTAGTGAAAACCTGCATGCCATGTTCTCCGGCGCCATAGCCGCAGATTGCGCCAGGTTCAATCTACTGACGTACATGGTTACACAGTTCAAGCGGCGATCGCTGATGCGAGCCTCCAATCCAGGGAGGCAGTCCCGTCCAGCCTATGAACTAGATGAGCAGACAGGGGCCACGCGAGCGACGGCTCACTTCATGTGAAGACGACCACAAGCAGGCTCGAGCAGAGTAGCGCAACTCCCACTGCGGTCAGCCCCAGGAAACTGCTCGAGACAAGATCATGACTCCCCATGAACGACCTCTGCGCGAGGAATAGAGATCGGCAATCGCCGCTTCGCTCCCTTTCTAGCCAATCTCGAGTTCCTGCTGGTCCCGCGATCGGACTCACGTTTCCAGCAAAATCGAGGGACAGTTCGCCGCGTTCCGGCGGCATCCTCGTTTGATGCTATGGCGCCTGCAAACGGATCGCGCTCCCTCCAACGCTGAGTGAGAATTTGCGCGGGAATTCAGAGCTGTGCACTCAAACGCGCCGATGTGAGTCGCTCGACACCGCTCAGCCTTGGCCAGCCCCCCTCGGGGTCGTGGATTTACCGCTGCTACTCGGACGTCGGCCGGCGATGTCGGCCGTACGGCACAGCAAAGGTTTTTGTTCAGACGCAACCGCGTCGGCAGTAGTGCGCGTTTGCGCGCCCTGCGTTCGCTGTATTGGAGCTTCATGGAGCAAAATGGGCCGGAAGCGCGTGCGCGGCGTCTTTTGCGCGATTGGCTATCTCCGGATCAGCGTGCGCAGTTTGATGCCGCGGTTATTTCGAAGTCACGGGCTCTCACACTGGCCGACAATATCGAATTCATCAGGGCACCATGAACAATGTTTTGGAGCTTGATGAAGAAAGACAGCCTAAGATCGGGTGGTGTTTCGTTCCCGAACGGGCTCTGGCAGCTGGCGACGTGATGCTCGCCCAGAAGATCGCGCTCGAAACCGACGAAGCCGCAGTGCTCGCGTTTGCCCACCGGCTTTCCCCGAGACTTACCGTCCCTGCCCGAGTAGCGCGGCGTGCTTACTAGGCCGCTTACGGGCGGGGCCGCCGCTTGTGACGGCGGCGGCCCCTTGCCCGCGAAGGCGGCGGTTACGCGAGACATAGCCACCTCCGCGGCGACGGGTAGCATCAGCGCAGCGCTCGCCTTACGCAATCGGATCTACTTGTTAGCCTTACTCGATGGGGTCTGATCGCCCTTTGTGATGATCTTCTCGACATCTGCCATCGTTTCAGTGAATGCGTCCGACAGCCGCTTCGCCTGAGCGGCGCTCTCTGCTTCGGTGAGATATGCAGTCTTGATCAGCAGCCGGTTCAACAGGTACGTGACGCGGGGTTGTCAAAGTGCCGGGTTCGCAGAGCGATAATCTGTCGACGCATCTCGACGAGGACGAGCGTTTCGTGTTTTGACAGCCTCTTCAAAATCACACTCGCGCGCGTGGCCGAGCAAACGAAGCCGCAACGCCGAATATGATGGCGCGACGCGGACCCGGACGGGGGCAATGTCCGGTGCACAAAGCTAACGCTCCGATGCGCCGCTGCAATCAAATCTTCAAGTTAAGCTTGATCTCCTCGCCGGAAGTTAATTCGGGAACCGAGAAGCCGCACCGGAATGTACTTACCGGTGAATGGCCACGGAGGAACGTCAGGGCTTGCGTCGGAATTCCTGACGAGCAACAGCTGCGAAACTTCGAGATGCATCGTGAGCTGTGACTGCGCGAGCCTCGCCAAACGCTTCGGGTTCTTGACCGCTACCGCTTTTGTTCACGACCCGCGAGATAGCGCCGGCGCGGATCTCTTCGCGACAACGCCCGTCGGGCTGTGCCGCAGGCGACGACCGCGGGCCGTCCTACTGATCGGGATTGCCGATGTCGAACGCGCCTAGACGGTAATCTTCGCCCACCGATTGCTCAGTCGTCGACCGGGCAATCAAGGTGAATGTCGCGTCGGGATAGCGCGTCCACACTTCAATGTCCTCTGAAGTGACGGTCAGATACCCGAAAAAGCACTTGTATCGACCCGGCTCCGTCACCCGGTCGATTTTGTCCCAATTGATCTTGTTAACGCGCATCGCTAGCTCCATTCGTTCTCAGGCAGCGAACCGGGCGGAGGTCTAAGTTCTTCGAGGCCAGCTTCGATCACCGCCAATTCCTCTTGGATTGCTTTGGCCGCGTTCTCTGGGTTGATGCCCGACGCGGCTTGCAGCTGGGCGAGCACCTTGCGCCGATGCGCCAGCAAGTCGACCAGAGCGCGTTGGTCCCGCACCTTCACGTAACTGGCGACGATCATTGCCATGGCCTTTGACACGTCCGTCGTTTCCCACCGGTTTGCGGATTATCGGGGACGGCTAAGTTCTGTCAGACCGGCCGCGGTCATACGATATTCGAGACCTTCGCCGGTTGAGCGTCGCTCCATCCATCCGTTTCGCAAAAGAGCGAGCGTTGTTCCGGGGTGATCGGGAAGCTTCGCAGAAGATACCCAATGGCGGTCACGAAGAGCATCGAGCATTTGCCGGTGATACTGATTAAAAAGCGGCCTGCGCTTTTCCTGCCGACCTTGACGTATCGTCTCAAGCGGGTGTTCGATTTCCATGGTCGTTTGTTGCCATCGCATCGTTTACGATCAGTTACGGATCCGGAACGGCCGGCAATCTTTTCTAAATGGTTCATGGATATTGTTCCGCAGCATGGATCACGAGGACGCATCTGCTTGGTTCGTTCCGGCTCTCAGGCGAAGGTACGCTCGTCTAGCAGCGTGGATGACGCGCGTTAATCGTGCGCCTGAACCGAGCCGCTCGCCGGCGCCGCCGCGCATCTAGACATTGCAGGCACTGCGAATGACGAACGATCGCACATCGACGCGTCCGTGGTTGCCGGACGAAGAGGCGGAAGTGCTCTCGCTCTTTGGCGCAGGTGCCACAGCTGAGCAGGTCGGCGAACGGCTAGGCCGCACCTGCCAAGCGGTTTACGCTCGCTTGCAGCGCTTTCAAAAACAGCGGGGGCGAGCGAGCAGGACGAGCGGGAAATTCTTTGCTCAGTTGCTAGAGTGATCGAGCGATGGCGATCGATCTCTAAGGTCGCAGGATCACATCCGCAGCGGAATTAAGGTAGCGATCCGATCGCATCGTCCGTTCGCCCGTGCTGAAGTAACCCTCAACCGATACATCGAAGGTCGAATTGCATCCACTTTGACAAGCTGTAAGCGATCGCATTGAGGTCGACCGATGACTGCCCGACTGATGACGAATTGCGCGCCGCTGTCCCTAGCAGTGCAAGACTTCGCGCCAGCTTCCCACCTGTCGCCGAACGATTGTGAGACGTTGAAAAATTTGATCATCGCAGGACTTAAAACTGTGCTGTTCCAGCACGCGACGCCTTCGACCAGCGCTAAATCGGAATCTTGACCAAACCCGGCAGAATTCGACGACGGGACTTTAATCGAAGCATGCCCCGATCGGTTCCCATATGCGACACTGCAAGCAGTAACCATCCGGCCCAGTGGGTTCCGGCGGAAAACCACGTTAGGCGCCCCCTACAGCCTAAGTACAAAAAGTTGCGGGGCACCGAACGGGGCGGGAACCAAGCAGCACGCCTCCTGCTGCATCAGCGCCGCTCATGGGCAGCAAAAAACCGCCTGAAGGCGGTCAGTTTGCTTGTCTAGTTTACTTACTCCTTCTCTTCTAACTTCTTTGCATCAGCCGCACCGCGTCTTTAGCGTTGCCTGCGGCAGTGTGCGCGGAGCCCTTGGCTAGCATCAGCATCCGTATGCCGAGCGTCCCGCTCCCTATCCGAGAGAGTCTTCGGGAAAGCAATCGACATCAGGTTTGGAGGGAGGACGCTTTCAAGGTCTCCCGTGCTGCTGATCAGATCGGTGGGCAGCAGACTGACGAAGCGTACTCGTCCACAACCCTTCCATATGGCGAGGCGGTCCGCACGCTGCAGGTCGACATGATAGCATTCGACGACGCAGACAAGACGCTTCGCGCCTATGAGATCAAGCGCGGAAATGGCGCGTTCGATGCTGGGAAAATCCGATCGATCCGCCGCGACCTCACGGTTACACAGATGCTTCTCAAGAGCTATGGGGAGACCTTCAAGTTAAATCCCGTGAAAGCAGAAGCCCGTGTTATCTTCTATTACGGGATTCGGTCGCTGCCTCGTCCGTATTCGTTGATTGGGGCCGAGCTTAACAATCACTTCGGCTTCGCTGTGTACGATCTGGTTGAGACTGCAAATGTTTACTTCCGCCAGAAGCTTCATGAGCTGCTTGAGCGGATCTGAGGGGCAAAATGCAGAATACGTCGCACGCCGTGATGGCTCAGCGGATCGAAGCAGCAGACAGTCTTGACAACTTCCCAACACCACCTTGGGCAACTCGCGCTCTCATGGAGCATGTGATTGGCGACGTAGGTCCATTCCGAAAATTGACTTGCTTGGAGCCGGCGTGTGGCGCCGGTCATATGGCTCGAACACTCAAAGAGTACTTCGGAAAGGTGAAGGCCTCGGATGTCCATCCGTACGGCTATGGCTCTGTTGCCGACTTCCTGACGTCTCCCTTGGAGGCGGGCTCTGTCGATTGGGTCATCACCAACCCTCCGTTCAGGCTCGCAGAGGATTTCATTAAGCGAGCACTAATCGGGGCCCGACATGGTGTGGCCATCCTGGCGCGAACGGTGTTTATCGAGAGCGTGGGGCGCTACCGTGAGATTTTTGAGCAAACGCCCCCGAACAAGTTCGCCCAATTCACTGAGCGCGTTCCGATGGTAAAGGGTAGGCTCGACCGAAAGGCTTCCACCGCGACAGGCTATGCTTGGCTTGTTTGGGAGAAAAGGGCCAAGCACCCTCCACGATTGGTGTGGGTGCCGCCCTGTAGAAAAGCCCTGGAGCGGCCGGAAGACTACAAAAACTAGTCTCCGTCCATTTCGAGAGTGGTGCTTTCTCCAGTCTCGGTATCCGTGGCCTCGATCTCAACGGATCGGCCGGACCGTCGAATGCTGTCCACATCGTACTCCTTGTAGCCCGCTCGCTGTCGTACACCTCGATCGTTCGACGGATCGAACAAGTTGGCCTCGTTCGATTTCCACGCTCGATCCGGTGGTTGCGTTGGTGCCGTGCCATGCGAATGCTTGAGTGCAAGTAATGGACGCGCTTACAACCGCGAGCAAAAAGCTTCCGCGTATCACGATGGCAATCCTGCTGCTTACCCGGTGCTTACCTGGCCGGAGAGGAAGAAGATCAGAAATCAACTAAGCGCTTGATTTTACTGGCGCGCCGGAGTGAATAAAAGTGCGAACACATATGTAATTGAAATTGCGATGTAATTTTTGGAGCGACTACGCCCTCGCGTGCGCTAATCCTTTATCACGAGCTTTCTTGTAGATTGTACGTCCGTTTTGTTAATCTCGTTCGCCCTATGGATTCTGCGTGTTGCTTCCGCTGTGTTTGATTGGAAAGCGTCCCGAATTCGGGGCTGTTTTTTCGGAGCCGGCCGTCGCGCGCCTTTGCCCCGCCCGGGGCGCGCGTGGACGGCGTAGACAGACCCGGGGGCTGTTTTTTTGGTGAGGTCGGAGCCGCTGTGTGACGATGTGCGCGTCACTTTAGGCGGAGAGCGCACCAAGGTGAGAGCAGGCAGGTACGTTTGCAAGCTCCATGCCCGAACGTCGTTTGCGTATTGGAGAGCGAGTGCAACCCATCTGCGCCATTTGCGGCCGGGACATTGAGCCTGACAACGACTCCGAGGAGCACGTTCTTCCCGGCGCGATCGGCGGGCGCCAAACAGTTCGCGCATTCCTGCACGGTGACTGCAATAACCGCTCAGGTCACACTTGGGATGCGGCGCTTGAGAAGCAGCTTCGGCCTCTGGCTCTCCATTTCGGCGTAAAGCGTCAACGCGGACGCACTTTGCGCATGGCGGTCATCACCACTGCCGGTGAGAACCTCCTGCTGAATGCCGGCGGTCAGCTGGAAATGGCTCGGCCGGAGATCAATCGCACGCTGACCCCGAGCGGTGAGAGTATCCAGGTGAAGGCGGGGTCGGTCGCCCAAGCGCGCGATGTTCTGAATGGGATAAAGCGCAAATATCCGAAGTTGGACGTCGAAGCGGCCTTGGCCGGCGCCGAGACCCGACAATCATACGCGAATGGTGTGATGCGCATTGATCTGGACTTTGGGGGCCCATTGTCTGGCAGGTCTCTCGTCAAAAGTGCCTTGGCGCTGGCCCACAACGCCCATCTTCCTATCGATCTATGCCGCGATGCCTTGTCTTATCTACGCCAAGCCGATGCGGAGCCTTGCTTCGGATATTATTACGCCGATGATTTGGTGAGTGGCCGGCTACCGGGGACACCCCTACACTGCGTTGCGATTGATGCTAATCCAGAGACAGGTTTGATTCTTGGCTACGTAGAATACTTCGGCATCCATCGCGCCGTCGTCTGCCTCGGTCGCAACTATTCCGGGGACCGCCGGACATCCGTCTACGCGTTAGATCCCCGCACCAGCGAGACCCTCAAAGTTGAGGTTCGCCTCGACTTCGACGTCGCGGATGTCCAGGCGATCTATAACTACGAGCGGGACGACGCGGAAAAGCGGCAAGAAGCCTTCGGCGCTGTGTTCGGACCAGCATTGGAAGCGCACCAAGCAGCCGAGCGTGACAGAGTGATCCGCGACAGCCTGAACTTCGCCTGGGCAAACTGCGGCGGCGTGCCGGATCAACCACTGACCGCGGAGCATTTGGAGAAGCTAAAGGAGCTGTTTGCCGATCGTGCGACGCCGTGGTGGAAGCATGTCACTGGGCTGAACGATACCGCCGCACGTCAACTTGCCCTTGCCTATATCAGCCATGTGCTGACGGTAGCGCAATCGACTCCGGTTTAGTCTGGCGGGTGAGGTACGTAGGATCGCGGAGCGCTGCATTACCACGGCTTGCGTCAAGGGCCGTTACCCGCCAGGGCGGAGACCCGTCCGGGGCTCCGCCTTCGGCGCCGTAGGACCTGACCGCGCGCCGAGGCGCGCGGGGACGCCCTTGCCGTCGTCACAACATAACCTGTGCGGATTATCTGGTGCCCGCCCCGCCGGGGCGAACGTGTTCCGCGAAACCGTCTAAGCGCCTCGCGGCAGCGCCGGATCGTCCAAACTGCGCTGGCGCGATGTAATAGACGAACGCCCGTTTAGCCCATAAAGCTAAATAACATCAATATCTTATGATTAGACTTCCGAACGGGGCGATTTCTTTTCGTCGGATACTAATTTGGTTCGCAGTCGCTTTGGCTGCGCCGGATGGCAAGGAGAAAATCGCCATGACTGAAGAACTGAAGCCCTCAAGCAACGCCTGCCCGCCGTGAGCCTCGATGAGCTCGACAAGCTCGCCGAAGCCCTGAAGACGCTGAAAGTTGCGGTTGCGACCGAACAGCGCAAGAAGCGCGGGCAGCGCGGCGGGGGCGTATTGGGTGTAAACGGCCAGATGAGCCGCTTCTAGGCCTTGTTGCGGGCGGTCACTGGGAGATGCAGTGGCCGCCGTTTTTGCGCTGACCCGGGTCTATGCCTACCGATTTGCCTATCCGCGCATGCGCGACGCAAAGCGATGCAGATCGACGCGGTCACTGTCCATCATGACGAACCCATAAGCCGGATAGTCAGGGACATTAGTTTTCGACACGCGCTGGTCGTCGATCTGCGTGAGGATATAGGCGAATGCGGGATTGAAGCGGCGGAGCGGCCATCCAGATTCTTCATGGAGCGCGGCCGCACCGATGAAATCCTTCTTGTCCTTTACCAGATCCACGAGCGTCGCGGCATCGACGGCCGGATCTGTCTGAAGTGCATAAGGATCGAACGTGAAGTACAGGTTGGGAGTCGTGGTGATGCGCGGGAGGCGCGGGCCGATGTACGACGTCGTGTTCACGAAGTCGTCCCTTGCGAGCTCGGCGACCGCAAAACCAAGTTCATCAATCGTGACGTTCGGAAATGCGGCGATCAACTCGTCTTCAGGTACAAAATCGCTGTAGCCATGCGTAGATTCCTTAGACGCCCACAAGCCTATCTTGATAGCCAGCGGGCTGAGTTCACCAATTTTCAACGGCGCAGACTCCCTGGCCGCGAGCGCAACCACCGGACTGCTCGTCACGTTCTCGACTGGCGGCTGCGCGCCATTCGCCAGCCAGCCATCGATGCCGTTGACGACCATCTGGGCTATCTCCGCGAATTGAAGAATATCATCGCCGACCAGCGGGACCGTCTCGCCCACACGGGCATCGGCCGCGTGCTCGGCAAAGGCGGCATCCGCGACGCCAAGATTATGCCCGATGACATGACGCTTCTGAATATTTAGCGTCAGTACCGCCAACTCGTCCGGCGACAGAGCGCCATACGGATCGAACGCAAACTCACCAAAACGCTTCCGCCCGCGCTCGATGTTCTGAAAGGCATTTCCGACTGGCTTCACCTCGGGCGAGCCTTCCGGACGCGTCGCCACGTTATGATGATAGATCGTCTTCAGCGTGGCCTCGAAAGCGGTCAGTACATCCTCGTGCGCGTTGCCCAGCAATCGATACGCTAATTCGCTCTGATCTTCGCCAAGGCTGTCAGCCAGCTTCACTTGCTCGCGGACCAGCGCAGCCTCGCGGGCGAAGTGGAGATGGATATTCGGTGCGCCGCAATCGGGACAGAAGAGCGAGATGGCGAATACGCCATAGTCCCGTCCGCACTCGTCGCAAACCAGTTCGCGCAAAAGATCGCTGCGCGCGAAGCGCGGAACGGGTTTGGCGACCGGCCGCGGCCCCGTCTCGACCTTGATGAATTTGCTGCTCGAAAATTTCCTTCCGATATCCGCAAACATGTCATGGAATTGCGCAGCAGCGTCGGCATGAAACGCGTGCTCCACCAGCTTTAAGGCAGCGGCGCGATCGTCGGGGTGAGTAAAGTCATCATCCTCTGCGACAATGCCGCTGTAAGGACAGACCGTCTCCGGAATACCTGGCTGGTGCGTCATCCTCGGCGTCATGCTTTCAGGCAACGGAAAGCCGTCGACCCGCTGCCCGAGCACAAAATGGCGCGGATGCGCATTTTCATTGGGCGAGTATCGATAGACCCGACCGTCAGGCGTTTGAGGTAGCGGGATGCTTAGCTGAAGCGTGCTGCCCGTCTTCCCGGTCTGATATTTCTCAAGGTTGCGAAATCGCATACGCAAAAACTCCTCCCGGCACGCCGGCGGGCCTACTGATTCGCATCCAGAATCCCGCGCTTTCCCGGCCCTAGAGTCAATGGCAGATATCGGCAGTGGCGGTCATGGCTCAGCGCACCCGCTGCGATGGGGTGACCAGTCATGCGCAAGCCCAGGCCGGTTTGCAGCCAAGGGCTATCCATCGGCCGCAATAACAAGAGGCAGCCTCGAAAATTAGTCTTCCGGACCCGCGAGCGCTATTCTCCGCTGTCTGACCGATGCCTTTTTGAGCCCTTATGGACGATCCCAGTCAAACAGCAGATCTTTCGCGCGAGCAGCAGGACACGACAGCCCTGGTTCGACGACTTCTCGGCAAGCGATTCGCAGACCGCTATGTCGATTTCTGCCGGCTCGCGGCTGGCGGCTTGCCCTTGCGCGTTTCTGCCCCGCTGGCCGCGCACGCCCTGCGCGAGCTCGAATCCATCCTCCGGCAAACGCTCGATGTCCCGATGGACGTAGCTATTCAGCCGACGGAAGAAGAGCTCAAGAAATTGGAGGCAGCAAAAACGGCACTGCGGACGCTTGGATATGGAGACGACCTTGTGCTGCGCGCCTCAAGCCAATTGAGGCCGCGCCTCAGTCACAAGGAAGAAATAGAGAAAATCGTCACGCGCCTCGACCTCGCACCGGACGGCGATATCGCGCGGGCATGGAAATCCATCTCGCAAGCCCACGGGCAGGCCCATGGGGGGCGCGCGCTGCACCACTCCACGACGGTCGATGACGCTTTTCGCGCCGCGTGGCAGGCACCGTTCGATGTGGTGCTTCGCGGCCTGATGATTGCTCTCCAAGGAAAATATGCCGCCTTCATGCACAGGATCGACCAACTGGTGGCGATGCCGAACCGAAGCGCTGCGGTCACCAGCTTTTCCAAGGAGATCCCGGGCGCGCTGCCGTTGCTGTGGCATTTCTTCAACGAGCTCGAAACGCCGGACTGGCTCCCGCATCTCATGCAGCGAAATCTGCTGACTGCGCCTTCGTCCGAGGAAGACGAGACTTCCGGCAACAGCCTCCCGTTGCGCCAGTGGCCGGCAGGCCGCTACTTGCTTCGCATGGCCAAGACAGCCGACGATGCTGGCCGGGCGCAAGTCGCTGAAGCGCTCAAACGCGTCGCACGTTCCACCCATCCGGATGTGCAACTGGCGGGTATGGAAATCCTGGCCGCCCTTCCTGCCGCTGAAGCCGCGTCTCTCGTTGACGTCGCCGAGGGGTGGCTGACGCCAAAGGCGCGCTTTATCATGGCGCAGAGCCCGCACGATCTGATCCGCAATCTCGCAACGGACGGCCAGGGCGATGCGGCGCTACGGATCGCGCAGGCGCTATTTCAGGTTTTTTCCGAGAATGGCCGGCTCGCCACGCTGTTCAGCCGGCACATGTACGAGCATTTTCTGCCCGAGACCGTCCGCGCCATTGCTCCCGTTTGCAAACTGGAAGCCGTGCATTTGCTCGCTTGGCTGCTCGATCAAGCGCTCCGAGCGTCAGGTAAAGTGTCGAACGAGCCCCCGCACGACTACAGTTACTACCTGTCTGGCGGCGTGACGGCACGGCGTGAAGCACGACGTCATCGATGCTCTCGTCGGTGAGTTGACCCGTGCCGCCAAGCTTGTGATCGAAATCGAGCCGTCAAACACGGCCAATGTGGTAGCCTGCATCAAAGGCTATGGATGGAAACTTTTCATCCGCATCGCACTGCACGTGCTTTCGTTCGGGCCCGGCTCGGCGCCAGAGACCGCGCAAGCGCTTCTGGCGGACAAGGAGCTCATCGACGCCACGTGGGCGCGACTGGAGTACGGGGAACTCGCGCGCAGTTGGTTTCCATCGCTATCACCCAAGATACAATCGGATATGCTCGCTTTCGTCGATGCTGTACCTGAGCGCTTCCGTGAACCAATGAACAAGCGCTTCGAGGAAGTCGAAAAGCGACCGCCGACGGCCGAAGAGCAGAATGCGCGCGACGCCTCTATCGTCAGGGACATCATCTGGCATTGGCGCGACGTGGTGCCCGAGGAGCGGCGGCTGGCCGCCGAAAAGCTTGGCGACCCGGATGCATGGCTGCGTAAGTTTGACGAGCCCGATGTGAGCCCGTTGACTGCACCTGATTTCTCTTCGCGTCCGATCGAAGAGATCGTGGCGTTTCTTCAGACATGGCGACCAACTGCGGAAGAAAAACGCGAAACGACGACCGCGCTTGCTCAGCAACTGCGCGAGGCGGTCAATGCCGACCCGCTCCGCTATTCCACAGATGCAGCAACGTTTGCCAGCCTGGCTCCAATCTATGTGCGACGGCTGCTTGAAGGACTCTCACTTGCTTCAAACAATGGAAACAGCATCGCGTGGGCTGGTGTGCTCAACCTCGTTGAGGCGATCACGTATTCAGATTCCCGGTCTGGCGCAAGTGGCATGGAAGGCGACGATCCCGACTGGTCCTGGGCCCGCAAGGCTGCCATCGACGTGCTTACGTCCGGCCTCGGGCGGGGCAACGAGGGAATCGCCGCCGCCGACGCGTCGCGTGTTCAAAGTCTCATTCTGGCGCTTTACCGCAGCGCGCCGCGCAAACCGGATTCCGATGACTTCGAAGAGGGCTATCGCCAGTTCCCGCATCACGGCGCGCGATCGACGTCACGCGGCGCTGCCGTGCAGCTCCTCATGTACTTCCTGTTCTGGATGAGCAAGGTCGATGAAGCCGCTATCGGCAAACCGCCGCGCGGCATGATTGAGAAGCTGCCGGCAGTTAGGCGGGTCCTGGAAGCAGAGCTGGCCGATATGTCGGCCGATGGCCGCATTCCACGCGCCATTCTCGGGCGGTTTCTCCAATGGCTCTTCTTTTTCGATGAAGACTGGCTCAAGCGTCACCTCGAAACGCTTTTTCCGGAGAAGTCGCGTACGCTAAGCGACGCGGCATGGCATGCGCATCTTAGCGCCGACAATGGCCCGGTGAGTGTCCTCGCTTGCGCGATGCAGCGCTGCTACGAGACCGAGATTGATGCGCTAAACGATCCTGGCTACGCCCGCGACCAGCGGCATGTTGACGACCGGCTCGCCGAGTATCTTGTCATTCTCTACATTGGCGATGCCTTGCCCGACGCGTTGTTTGAGCGCTTCTGGAATACGGCGCCTTCGCGTGCGCTTCAGCACGCCATGTGGTTTCTGGGCGGGCAGTTCGAACTGCCGCCGAAGAATTTGCCCGAGCCGCTTCGCGCGCGTGCGGTGTCGTACTGGGAAAGGCGCCTTGCCGCGGCCAAAGCGTCATCTACACCCGACAGCTTCCGCGAGGAAATCGGCGCGCTCGGACAATTCGTTTTCAGGAAGGGCATCTCCGATGAATGGCTTATCAGCCAAATTGCCGCCGCGGCTGAGGCCGGCTTTGCACCAAGCGATCCTTACAGTGTTCTCGACCGGCTGGCGAAGGCCTCGCCCAAGCTCCCGGATCGTGCGGCGCGTGCGCTTGCTGCCCTCATCAAATGCAAGCATGCCGACGCGTGGACGTATATGACGCAGGGAGCCAGCATGCGGGCCATCTTCGTCAACGGCCTCGCGGTGAATGCGCCCGAGATCACAAACCTCATCATAGAGGCGATCAATTACCTCGCTTCCATCGGTGACACGGGATATCTGGATCTCTTGCCAAAGCGTTCGTGAAAAGCAACGTTAGCCTACTACTTGATCAGGCCGAGCTAAAGGCTCAGGCTCATCTCCCGGCCATTCCGCCGGCAGTTTGAGCGGCGTCGACCAGCGAAGCCGTTGCTGGACGCAGATTTCGGAACCGATGAGTTCAAGATAGTGGACGGCATTTACAGCCGCACCGAAGGCGAGCTGGGCGGCGCGTGCGTCGTCCTACCGGCCTGCTACGCTTCCAGGCTATCAGCAAAATGGCCATTCCGCGCTATGAGCGCCGAAGCGCATTCTTCTCTTCTGGAATCGTATTGTATTGGCGCGCGGGCGGTAGCGTTCTCGCCATCGAGCCGAAAATCAACCACACAGATAAATCATCCGACTTCCTTTGACTTACTGCGATGAAGCCTCAGAGGATCACCATACACGTGCATGGCCAAGGCCTTAGCTGGCTCAGCACCGAGTGCCTTTGCAACATGTTGGTTTGCTAGGAAGTTTGCTTCAATCAAAGTCATACCGGTCATCCAGTTATCAAGGAATGTTGGCAGCCACTGGTAGGTAACAACAGAATCCAATGGCCAAGGCGATGCCACGACCGCTGAACAACCCTGATCGAGAATGGCCTTCGCCAGTCCTGTCGTGGTGACAGCGTCGGGCACCTTATCCGCCCGCCCACCACTGCAAACGAAGAGAACGACAACACCGACATTACGGAGTGACGCTGCAAGTTCCCGGCCGGTCGTGACAAGGCGACCTTCATCGCTGACCCTCTGGAAAAAACGTCCATCAAGACCAAGTCCTCCGTGGGCGGTGACTATGACAAGCTCGGATTCTGCGAGATTGCTTGGAATGACTGGCCCGGTATCAAGTCCGATCCCGTGTTTCTCTAGCGCCTCGCTTATTCGCGCCGCGATTGCAACGAAGGTCTCGCCAAGCCTATCTTCTTGAGAAATCCAGGCGACCATTCGACCGTTTGTAGCGGGTGGATTTGCACGCGCGGCCTTGAGCCAAGAAAGCGAAGGCGCAGAAGCCATCGGTCGTTTCTGGCCCGCAAAGTCGTCACCTATCCGAATGATATTACTGGGCAGTTGTTGCAACTCTGCATCGGCAACCACGACGACGGGGCCGTCTGGCATGTCAGTAACGCGCAGACGATCGGTAGTGTTGTAAAATAGATTGACTGTCCTTTCGTCGATCCCGTAGCGAAAAGGAAACTCACTGGTCCAATCACGATAATCACTGACGGAGAAAACATCGCTCGCTTCCTTCGTAACGCTCTCATGCCCATCAACCCAGTCGATACGCGTCAAACGTTGCTCGGTATCAGTTCCTAACAAGACAACCGATATACCTTCCTGAGAGAGGCCTCTCGCGATATCCCCTGCATCCTCGATCTTCTCCAGTCCGGGAAGTGGCTTGGACGTGATTTGCCAACCTGGCGCCGGGATCGCTCTGTCGGCGAGCATTTCCACGGCGAATGTCGATATGACCACATCCTCTATCGCCGCGTCCGTGGCTAACAGACGATGTGCCGCGATTGCAGTAGAACGCGCATCGAAGCCACTGTCGTCCGCATAGCGTGCGCTTTCGATATTTCGATGGATCTTTAGGATGCCGTTTGCATCAGGTTGGTTCGATGAAAGACTAAGGGCTATCGCTGCGACGGGTTGACTTGCCTTCGGCAAAAGCTTCTCGAATAAACCGACAACAGATTTCGAGATCTCCACGTTCGCTAACCGCGACCAAGCTATCAATTGTCCCAGTAAGATCGTTGCTGGATCGACGACATCAAAGCGGTCGATAGCTTGTTGGCCAGCCTGTGCCGCCCGGTCTAGAAGGCTAGGAAGTCTCGCCTCAAGATCGTCGGGCTTCCTTATTGCTTCTGTCACATCCAAAGACAACGACATAAACTCATGGCGATGCGCATTAGCCTTGGCCAATCCCATGCGCTCTAAAACTTCACCTCCCTTGGCGTGAATCTGCCGGGCCGTCGGTATCAAACCAATGTCTCTCAACAGACGTACCAACCCGTTGATCTCGTGCCACGCCTCCTCGCTAGTCACAGTTGTATCGCCGGCGACGGCGCACGCGAACGCGATCAAGCTTTCAAGTTTGTTTCCCAACCGTTGGTAGATATCGGCTACGGCAAACCAGCTCATTCGCATCCGGGCTGAGGTGTTTTGACCCAACCTCAGTGCTTGCTCGGCCATGTCTCGCGCAAGTTGAACGCGCCCAGCCGTTGCATAAGCGCCGGCCGCGACGCGGATCATCGGAAGGTCGTGACTTTGCGACGCTGTGTGGACGTTAATCCCGATGCCAAGGCCCACCCACATCATCATTTGATTGACGTCAGCATCGTCTTGAATCTGACCGCTTGTATGTTGAATCATCCGCATGACCGCGGGTGCCAGCTTATCCGCCGGCTCAGTTAGCAACTCTTTTGGCAGCACGATACGGTCGAGAGAGATCGGCGATTGTTCGGATAGCCATCGGAAAACCTGCTTGAGTGCGCCAATTTTTGTCGAGAACTCTTCAGCAGAAAAGCCTTGCTCATCGTCGTCATCGATCAGATCGAGCGGCCGTCCTAGGAAATCGAGCACTATAGCTGCGACCAAAGCTATGCCTAGAGTGCCGGTGACGTCGAGCGACAAAACATGAAGCAAACGCGTGCGGGTATGCGTGTCGGTCGTATTGCTCGCTAGATATTCGATGACGCGGGCAATCGGGGACTTGAGTTCTTCAGCTGAAACCCGAAGCTGGCCTTTTTCGTCACGATCGAGCGCCAACTCTTCAACCACGTCAATAACCGATCGCGCGGTGATTGCCGACACAATCGGTCGACGCGTTGCAATATCCAGTGCGTGGATCGGCAAGCGGCGCAGCCGCGCATCGCGTGTCAGGATAGCATTGATGTGCTGGACTCGGTCTTCGAAGCGTTTCGACAAACCCGCTTCGATCGCGGCATAGTCAGGAATTCCTTGTTTGGGCAGCAATGCGGAAAGTGCGGTAAAAAGATCGCTCGTTCGCGCGTTGCCTTGGCTCGTCGCCAAAGCGGCAAGACCATCATAGTCTCCTGCACGGCCAAGCTGCCTCCAGGCCCGCTCCACTAGGATCGCGTGTTCCGGGAATAATGTTTCAAGACGAGCGGCCGCTTGTGCTTCAAGATCCGGCTCCGAGATTTTGGCGGCCGTATCGACTGCAAGGGCAAGCCCTTCCACGTTGTTGAGACCATTGATCGCAGGCTCCAGGAATTTGGCAGCTAATAAGATCGCCCCAGCGTCAGCTGCAATGCGAGCCAACTTCGCCAGCACGAATGAATCAGTGGCAGTGATGGGGTATTTCTCGATCTCTTCGAGAGCTTTGCCATGCAAGCCGCCTCGATGAAACACTTGAACGCGCTGGAAGGCCTTTTCTTCCTGGCTCAAATCGAACGCTTCAATATCGCGGATGACCACACCGATACGCCCTTCTGCAATGAGCTGATCCCACCTAGCGATGTTGTCGCCGAGGACCGATTCCGTGCTATCGGGCATTTCGCCAGCAAGGAGGCCAACATTGTCGAGCGATTTCAAGAGTTCGATGTTAGCTGATCGTCTCGGGACGAGCTCGCCCGTATCGAGCACGATGTAGCAACTCATACTCGTCGCTATCGTAAGCAAATCCGAACACAGAGATTGAACCTGCGGAACCCAAAAATCCTCCGCTAGGCTTGTTCCGGCAGATACCGCTTCGACTTTCTGGTTTCTAAATTCAGCGGCATCAAAGACAATGATCGCGCATTTCTCCGGAACTTCCTGGAGCGCATCTATAACTGACTGAGATCGCAAGTCGGACAGTTCGACAAATCGAAATCGTTGGTCAGGATGGTTGGCTTCGGGCGGACGTAGTTCGCCCTTCTCAATTCCGGCATCCAGCTGCGCCTTCAAATGTTCTAACCGCCGACCAGACCCGGGGGGTGCGATCACAATGATCTGGCTCAATGGCGACTTTTTATGCTCATCGTAAAACGAGAGAAGAAGAGGAATAATCTTACCGACACGCGAGATTATTGATCCGCCGCCGATGCAGAATATGTCTCCGCCACCAAAACCTAATCCGTTTTGCCGAAAGAAGTGTTCGAGAGAGATGTCGGCAGAATTACTTTCTTGATTTTCGATATCTTCGCTCATCTGGCATCGGCTCCATAGATTTCATTGCTGCCGTGCCATTTATTTGCTTATGCACGATCTCGCCGCTGGAAGGGGTTGCTAGGTGTAGTAAACAGCACCGTTGATTGCTTTTGTTGGAGCCCGCAGACGAGCGTTTGGTGACTTCGACGCTTACATGAACAGGCGATACGGATAGACGTTGCGCGGTAAGTCCGGGACGTTCGCGATCGTTCGCGCGAGCCGTTGCGAGTATCGGATGCTGACTGGCACCGGGTCGTAGAGAGCGTCATTATTCCAATCCATCTTGGTCAATGCCAGCGCCTCGTGAGCCGTCAATTCAAGCGGCCCTCTGCCCGCATGACGGATCAACTGTAGCGGTCGCGGGATGCTCTTCTTACCCTGATAATAATCGCCCTTGGTCGAGACCTCTGGCGCATTGCCGGCAACCCAGACCAGTGCAGAATTGCCGGAACGAATGACCATCGTTCCGCGAGGCACCGGGTAGCCCGACGGCTTGCTCGGTGCTCGTTGTACGCCCGTCTCAATCAGCCAGACGCCACGCCAGCAGGATGCCGAACTGACCTCGACGCACTCGATCTCCGCGACGCCAGCCAGCGCATCGAACGCGCCTTCGATCTCGCTGTCCTTGAAGGCCGTAGTTTTGTGTATGACCATCCGCTTAGGCAGATTGCCTCCATTACGCCCTTGGTAAAGTGATAGGCTACGAGCGAGAACGGCGCGCATATCGTCGCGGCTGAGAAACGGATTTCTGCGCGCTTCGATGACATCGGCAACAGGGTCTTGAGCTTCGAAGGCCACGAATTGCATGCCGCCGCCGTCCATGTCGAACACCTGCGAGCAACACGTCACATAATGCGCGTCCCGCTGGTCGCCGCGGAGAGCGTAAGCAAGCCCGATATAGGCTGTGTCTGGAGGCACGCCTTTCAACGGAGCTAGTTTCCACGGGGTGCCGGCGGCCTTAACGTAAAGTGCGGTTGCCAATCGCCATGCAAGTGACGCTTTGTGCGTGAATGTAAACGCCCGGTCGTTCAATACCTGCGTCGGAATATTATACTTAGCGCCTAGTGCCTTGAGCGAGTCATGGGCGTCAAAACATTTACCGCGTGTGGCCGTGTTCCAGCTGTCCGGAAAGTGGACAAGTACAACGTCAAATTCATTGCGAACCAAATCGAGACGCCGAAGCGCGGCCTCCATTGCGAGAAAGAGCCTCGCTTGAGCATCGCCCTCACCGGGCAGTTCGTGCAGATGCTCGGGCCATTTGATGTGAGCGTCGCGCGGTGCCGCGTCGAGCACGACATGGAACAGTCGCTCGAACCCTGGATAGTGCGGGACATATTCGGACCTGTCGGTCGGGCGATGCGCGTTGCGCAGCGACAACATCAACTCACCACGTCGCTTGAAGGCGCTGTCCGGGCCCACGGTTGCGATCATGATGCGCGAAGTGAAGCTGCCGAACGCCCCCTTCGAATAGGGTCCGAAATTCGCAAGCCCGCGAAGCGGATGAACATCGACATGCGTTGCATCAGAGGGCGAAAAGCACAGGTCCGGCTCGTCCAGCAGCGTGAACGGAGGAAGCTTTGTTAAAAGGGCTGGACTGCTCATCACGTAGTCCTATCGAAATAGACGTGGTGATGGCCGGGGCGGCTCCAGCCCGTGATAGATGAGACCTCGAACACGGCATCGATTCCGGTTCCATCGTCCAGCCCAAATGCGCGCTTCGTCCCGCCGCTGGTGTTGCTGAGCAGCTGTGCCCACTCCGAAATGATACTCGCCCAGTTCCTGTTGTACCGCTGTGCCCAGCGTTCCCGGCGCCAGTCGCCTGCCGTATCGCCACCCCGGTCAGGACGCGCACCCATAGGATCCGCGTCGGGGAATTCCGTATGATCTGGATTGCCATGCTGGGGGATTTCTGGCCGCGGAATATGGACGAAGGTGTAGGGCTCGAAACCGCACCACCATCGCCCATTGACGAGTTCTAGCTTCAAGAAAAGACCTTCCTGAAATGAAAAACCGAGACCGGGAACAATGCCCGTGAGGTCGCTCTTGTAGGCGTTTCGAAGGTTGGACAGCAGCTGTGCATTCCGGCGCGCTCGTTCAGGATCGTCTCCCTCGCGTGGTGACACTATGACGACGGAATGTCCGGCGCGCTTGTAGCGCGGAATTAGCGGAAGGCGGCGCGCCAAACCTCTGACCAGCGCGTCATATAAAAGACCCATGGCCCAACTGTCGGCGATCGGATCGAGCTCGACTTCGCCGCCTAGCGTTGCTCCAAGCGGCTCAAGCGCATCGAGCATGTCTTGATCCCTGCCAAAAACGGCCAGTTCTCGCCCCTGCGCCGCAACTATCGCTTTGACGCCTTTCTCCTTCAATATCTCCCGGACGACAGGCGAGGTCGTATGCTGTGCGAGTTTCACACGACGGGCAGTACGCGGCATGTTTTCGATTAGTAGCGAGGAATAGCGCAGGACTGGAAAGGCCCGGGCGTCGATGGTCGGCAATTGCACCGCCACCAGGCGCGGTGTCGGGCGCGCTTCCATCACTCGATCGAAGAGTGGTTGGGGAAGATCGGTCGTCTTGATAATTTCGGCCGCAAGTTCATCAAAGGTTGCACACTCGACAGTTGCCACGTCCACACCGGCCGTCTGCGCCCGGCGTAGGAATTCAGTGACAGCGGGCAGCAAGCGCGAAGCTGACGAAGTGAGCCAATACAATCCGTTGGGAAATGGCGACGGCGCGTCAAGAACCGTGTTCAAGGCCTCCATGATCGAGGCGTCGCGTCCGCTATACCCGACGAAGATCAATCCGAACCGTTTACCAGCTTCTACGAGCACATGCCGCATACGGGCGTCCTGGTTCTCCAATTCCGATCCAGTATTCTTGATTGCGATCGATTGATAATCGCCGTGGAGCTTCGCGACCAACGGCCAATCGGATTCATTGAGACACCGCATGGCGCGGTCGGCGGAATCGATAGCCGCCACCGTGGGGCGGTTTTGGTCGTCGTTTGGGAGAATTGCATTTGCCGAAAGCGCCGACTCCTCGATGAGCGGATCGAAATTCGTTGTGAAAACGCAGTTGATTTTGCCGGCCGCCATCAGGCTTCCAAGCACCTTGTGTCCGAAGCTTGGCGTGCCCCGAGAAATCGCATCGTCGATGTATTGCCTGCGATGGCGGGGCTCCGGATAGACCGCTTCGAAGGCTTTCGCATATTCCGTCGGGTCACCGTCAGGCGGCAACAGCGAGGTTCGTCGGAAGAAGGCGTCGATTCGCTCGATCCAGATTGGATCTCCCGTATCGATCTCACGCTTCGACAGGTTGTTCTCACGACAGAAGATTTGCGCCTTGAAATCCTGGATCATGGCATAGCCTGTCGGAATGCCGGAGGCGGCCGATGCACCAGCGCCGAGGAACCACGCCACCAGGTTTGGCCTGAGATCGAAGGCGGTCGCGAGTTGCGCGGCGGAGATGGTTTTAAATGGCTTGATGGTGTTATTCCTTCAACCGATCCCGAAATACGCTCAAGATGGCAAATGGCTGTAAAGTCATTCCCTTCAAACTACTTTGTACCTTATTCGCATACCTTATTCGTCAACACCATTCGCAGCCCAATTTTATTGCTTGAACGGGGCTGCGCGGCTTCAGCTCCGATCCCCGCGAAGGGAGCCGAACATGTCGGACACGCTCCGCTCGCTGGCGCGTTCGTCACGCCATCGCTCCTTATATTCGTCCTGCATGTGGTCGGCATAGGCGTCCTCATGCTCCTCGAATTCGCCTTTCGCCTCTTCCACTCGTGTCAGTAGCGAAGACACATCAACCCCGAGCTGGTCGCGGAAGAGCTCAAGATCCTCAACGAGACCGTCGAATTGTTCACGCGAGCGGCATTCGCGCAGCTCGTCCTGAAACGTTCCTGCGCAATATGCGTCGAATGCCGCGCGGGCTGGCGAAAGCGCGGCATCGGCATCGGCGTCGGAGGTGTCGATCACACGATCAGCTCGCGCAACTCGTCAGAGCGACACCCATCTTGAACATCTTCGAGCAAAGCGGCTTTGATCGCGGCCGTCATGGCATCCAAAGTGACGGGATCGACAGAGCGCGCGCCATCGAGCGCGCGAAGCGTGTCAACGCCGTCATTGATGTCGGGCCGCTCGGTGATCCATTCTTGTTGGAGACGCGCGAAAAGCGGCGCGATGAGGGACGCGATCGAGGACGACCCAAGCCGATCTGCCATGTCGATGACGACCGTCAATCGCCGTTCGAATGTCGGACCTCGGTAGCCGACCGCGCCCTTACCCATGTCAATGCGGCGGCCTTCGGTCATGCGCTGCGCGAGCGAGGCGGCAATCGGGCCGTCGTTGTGCCGAAAAGCGTCCAGGACGGCGCCGCTGCTCTGCGCTTTCGCAAAGGTCCACACATGTTCGATCTGATCGAAATTGTGAGCTGCGGCCACCACGTCGATCGCATTCTCCGGGGTTCGACGGACAATTGCGTTCAAGAGGTCGAGAACGGACGGGTCGATGACCTCAACACCATGGGTGCCGAACGGCTTGATGAAGGTGCCTGCTATCTCTCGCAGCGCCGACCTGAAGTCCTCAGGTCGGGTCGCGAACCCATAACGCCGGGCGCGGTGCTCGTGCAGTCTGATGAAGGCCGGCTTCAGCGCGACCCCCGCTGCCTTGCCGCCCATGGAGAAGAGAACCAGCAACATTGACCGTCCGGCGTCGGTGACTTCCTGTTCATAGGCATGACGCCAGATTTCGGAAGGATCACGCAGCAAATTGTCGATGAAGGTCCGATAGTCGCGGACGGCAACGCTGCGCAATCGGCGGAAGCTGGACAACCATTCGATCAAACGCGGATTGAATTTCTCGTGCTTGATGATGCGAAGGTAATAGTCGCCCCGAAGAAGTTCATCCTGATATTCGGCCGGCAGGTCGCTGAAATACAAATGATTGTAGAGGATGCGGGCCCTCTGCGCGAAGGAGTAGTTTGGCATACGCAGGTAGACACGCAGATCGTCGATGTCGGAGTGGCGCAACCGCTCCGACTTATCCATCGCAAGCGAGTAGATGTGCTCGCGCGTCGTGAGAACCATTCTCGCCGTCGGCGTCGAGCGCACCATCGCGATGAATTCGAGGAGGGCTTTGTCGCTGGTGCCCGTGAGCGCGGACGACCTGTCGCCGAGGAAGGTCGCTCCCATAAAGTCATCAAAATAGAAAATCTGTGGCGTGCCGGGCTGAAAGAGGGAGAGCCCTTCTTCAATGTCGCGCTGGATCACCACGGCCTGGAAGCCGCGCGCGAGGTGTTCGTAGAGCAGAAGATTGGCCAGTGTGGTTTTGCCGACGCCGGGCGGCCCTGCCACGACGACGACGCGCTGCTCATTGAGCATCTTCTGGGCTTGTGGATACGCACCGCTTTGAACGTAGCGTCGGGCCTCGTCGTGAACCTGACGGGCCTTGAATTCGCTTCGCGTGACTGCGGCGTTGTGCAGGACGCGGTCGAGAACGGCGCGGCTGGCGAGCCAAAGCTTAAAGTGTTTGCCTTCGATCTCGGGGTGCTGACCGAGCAGATTGTTCAGACCTTCCTGGCCGATAACGTCGCTCGGCTTCAGCACCTCGGCTCCAATGAGCGAGACGATGGCATCCTTATTGACAGCCGATAGCGGAACCGACGTGACCAGAACGTAGCGGGTTGGTTTAAGGCGGCGGACCTTCGCGGCTTCTTTGGCCAACTCCCTCATCAGACCCGCAAGTCCGGTTCGGACGAAGTGCTTCACTTGAACGATGATCTTGCCGGTGCCGGCGGCATATCGCAGATCGATTCCGCCGTCCTTGCCGGTCTTGAAGCTTTCGATCGTGACACCCCAATGCGCTTGCAGCAGGTCGCGCGCGAGGATCTCGAGGTCGTCTGGCGAGAGCTGGTGAAAGTCGTAGTCAGCCATTGTGGTCTCGTCAGGTCTTTAGGCGCGTTGGCGCACACGGTGCGCGACCTGGATGTCGGAGACGGCCGTGGCACGGGTTTGCAGATATTGGCGGAACGTCTGGAAAATCGGCTTCGTGGCGCTTTCGTCTTCCAGCGTCAGGATCAGTGCGAACGGAACGCCCTCAGTGGGATAGGTTGCTTCGGCGCGAGTCAGGCTCGAGATTTCTAGACGCCAGTTCGCGCTAGTGCCCTTGCCGTCGAGATTGGCCACGTATTTTTTGGTCGGCCACCATTTGAGGCCGTGATCGATCAAAGCGCGTTCGCGCACAGGCAGGCCGCTGGTCTGGGGCAATCCGAGCATCGTTGTTTGGTCCGAGAAAGACGGCTGGCCATCCTTGCGCGGGATGGGCTGCTGCTGCTTGAGCGCGGCATCGAGATTGACGCGCGCGAACTCGGCACCGAAGGCAGGATCGAGCGGCGGATCATAGACGAGCGTCATGCGGACGCGTCCCGAACAGGCCTGCGTCGCGGCGTCGACGAGGGCTGCCGGCCACGCGAATTCGTACCGCATGATCTGCGGACGATCGGCGCCCTTGGGCAAGCTGCCTTCGAAGACCATGGTGATGCGATGATCCGGCGTTTCCAGCATCTCGGCGGCTGATGGCGGGCGACCGAAGCCGGTAAGTTGGCGCGCAAGGTCTTTCAGTCCACGCTTCGTCATCGGCTCTGGCGTATCCGCATGATGAATGGCCAGCGCTCGCAAGGTTCGCGGCGTCAGAAAATGCGAGGTCGAGAGGTCGAGTTCGGCGAGCGTGCGCGCAATGAGCGGGGCTGCGAAGGATGTGCCGCAGACATGCATTGCTGCCCCGTCGGCCTTGCTTGATACGAGCCCGGTCGGATGCCCTGCGGCGAGTGCGCCACTACCGCCGTAATGAACGAGGTCGGGTTTGATGCCGACTTGCAGACCCGGACCGCGGCGACTGTAGCGGGCGGGCGTATCGGCGATTTGCGGCCCGCCCGGACAATTGAGAGCGCCGATGGAGAGACCGCGCACCGATTCCGTCGGCTGACAGATCGTGTCGGGCGATGTGCGGGCAGCAAAATAAGCGAGATTGTCCCGTGGCGTGTTCTGCCACGGCGTTCGGGCGTCGGCAGGTTTCAGATTTCCGGCCGAATTGACGATGAGCACGCCAAGTCGATCCGCGATCGCATCGAGGCGGGCGGCGAGTGTCGAATAGCTATGACGCTGGACGGCGTTCCAGGTGTTGATCGACATGTTGAAGACGCGGATGCCGTGTTCGTCCTTGGCCTCGCGAATGCCTTGCTCGACTTCTTCGAGGAAATCGCTGAAGCCGCCGCTGTAGACAGAATTGAAGGGCAGCTTGGGAAAGAGCGCGATATCGTAGACCTGACAGCCGTCGCGTTCGGGCGCGATAGCTGGTCCGTTGGCGGCCTGCCCGGCGACGACGATGCCAGCGACATTGCTGCCGTGTGCGGTGTCGACTTGGTCAGCCGTCAGGTGATCGAAGCGTCCGAGTGTCCAGGCGGCGAAGGCCGCGCCGACGCCGCTGTCGATTATGCCGATCTTGGGGTAGCTGCTGCCTGCGGCTGGAGCGGGCAGAGCGAAAGCGCGCGCTTCGGTCGGGCGAAGCGCCTGATCCAATGTGAGGCGCACGGGCGGATCGATCCTGCGCACCAGCGGATGACTGGCGAGGCGATCGAGCGCGGCTTCGTGGCGATCAAGGGAGGTATCGACCTCCGGCACCGTTGTCGGCAAATCAGCACTGGTCGTTACGAGCTGGCTGAGGTCGAGCAGCGCGGGCTCGTCAGGCGAGCGCGTCAGTTGCACTTCCAGCATCGGAGTGCGGCCGACAGCGGGGAGCAAATAGCTGCGTGTCCCATTGCCGAGCGAGGTGAGCAGCTTGAACAGGCTCTCGAAGAGCTGCCGCCGTCCCCAGCGGTCGGTTTCGATCGCATTAAGAGGCGGAACCTCGAATAGCTCGACCTGATAGCCGGGAAATGCGCTGGGATCGACGAAGGCCTGCACGGCCTCGGCAGCCGAGAACAGGCGCTTATCAGTCGCGGGCAGGATTTCGATGCTTTCGATCGCGCCGACTTCGGAGCGCAAGCGCGTGGTCGTGCGGTAGACGCGTCCGGTGCGGGACGTGTTGACGGGGACCGTGGCCTCGGCCCTGCGGATGCGGGCGGCGAGTTCGGGAAACTGCACCTGCGGCAGGAAGAAAAAGATTTCACCGATTGCGCCAGCGCCGACGCACGGAAAACGGTCGGGCGTGAACAGCGCGGAGTTCGGGCGGTAGGATTTTGCAAGTGCGGCTTCGCGCAAGGTCACGCGCACATAGGTCGCGGGGCCATAGCCGGCGCGCGTGATGGCCTGATTGATCGTCTCCAACGTCTGCACAAGTGCATCCTGGTGCGCTCGGAAGTCCGCATCGCGATCCTCGAAAAAATCCTTCTCCGCGCCTTTGCGGCCGGGATCGCGATCCTGGATATAGTCTTCACCGTTAGTGACAAACTGGACGGGATTATTGGGCACGACGCGCCTCCGAAGGCGCTGCGCGCGCAAGCCAGCGGCTGACGGTTGCCTGGTTGACGTCGATGAGCGAAGCAAGCGGCTTCTGCTTCACCGCGAATGCCGGATCATGCATCGCAGAAGCGACGAACGCCTCGATGTCATCAATCATCAGCTGGGCGCGCGGATGGACGCGCATCGACGGCTCGCGAGCGAGCACCTCGCACAACGCCTTGAACTGATGGGTTGGCGAAGCTTCCTCGCCCCGCAATGCAATCTGTCGCTTGATGGCGTTGGCGTAGCGTTTCAGATCGGCGCCCGAGGCGCCGTCCGCAACATAGGTCATGAGCTGCACGAAGGCCTCATTGACGGCGAGAGGCTTCAGGAACTGCGCCAGCATCTCGGCGCGCGCCTCCTCGTCGGGCAAGCCTAGCTGCACCTGCGTGTCGAAGCGTCGCCAGACAGCGGTGTCGAGCAGCCGGTGATGGTTGGTGATGGCGATGGTGATGCCGATATCGGCACGTGCATCGAGGCTTTGCAGAAGGCTGTTGACGACGCGCTTGATCTCTCCGACCTCTTGCGGGTCGTCACGGAGCTTTGCGATGGCATCGAATTCGTCGAGGAGCAGCACGCAGCGGTAGCGATTGGCGAAGGCGAACAGGTTCGCGATGTTGCGGGCCGTGGTGCCGAGGAACGAACTGATCAGCCCATCGATACGCGCGTCGATCACCGGCAGGCCGAGCGCGGCTGCGATGTGAAAAGCGGTCAAGGTCTTACCGGAGCCCGGCGGTCCGAAAATCAGCAGCGACCGGCCGGGGGGCACGCCGAGCGCATTCAAGCGCTCGAACGTTTTCCATTCGGCTAAGAGGTCGGAAACCGCCTTGCTGCTGCGCTCGCTCAAGACAGGATGTCGGGCAATCTCTGACGGTTTGAGCACGATGCGACACAGGGCCTGCGATGTTTCGCGATCGACGGGCGGGTGCACCTGCGGCGTCAGCGGCTCGCCGGTGATGTGGAAGCGCGATAGCTCAACCTTGGTCGGTTGCATGACTGTGGCGGTCGTCGCGGCATTGAGCAGCCGCGCCAACGTCTCGGCATCCTTGGTATCGCCGGCCTTGACCAGCCGCTCGTGCAACCGCTCGACCTGCTGGCGAAAAGCCGGGTCTTGAGCTTTGAGCCCTAGGCGGCAAAGGGACTGGATGACGGAGAAATGTTGCACCAATAGCGGACCGTATGCGTTTAGGTTGCGCAAATATGCGCGATGAGCCAAAATTATGCAATGAGAAAAAGGCTGATTCGCCGGCTCCAAGCCAAAATGTGGCAGAGCAGCTCCCCGGTCGAAGCGCGCGCCGAGTACGGCTTAGGGGTCGCAGTCGCCGGAGCGCTTGGAGTTAGCCAAACGCTTGTGGCTGTGCTGATGGCGCAGTTGGCGCTGAGCTAGGCGCGAGAGCCAGGGCTCTATCCCAACGCAACAATTGGTCGAGCAGGTTTCGTCGAAAGCAAGGAACATGGGATCCCAGCTCCACCATATGCAAAGGATCACCCGCTGCCTGCCGAGTTTCACAACTGCAAAGGCATGCTCGTGGATGCCAACAACACGCTATTCAATGGTCGGAGTAAGTTCAGCGTACGCGGGTGGGGGCAACAGGTCGCCAAGGTCGGAGACATCATCCTTGACGACGCACATGTTGCGTTGTCGTCAGTTCGCGAGGCTTTCACGCTTGACATCTCAGTCAAAGATCCTTGCTGAGCCCATGGTCTGGATCAGCGCAAATTGGCTATAGGGTAATTGGTCGGATGGTGCGGAAGCCCCAACGAATCATCGAAGCCGCCGTGCTTGAAGGCATCGGACCGATCACGGCCCGAGACCTGCTCGCTATGCCAGAAGACAGATGGGGTCTGCTGCGCGACCGCATCACGGACCGGCGTCACGGCAAAGACGGGCTTATTGCACGCTGCATGGCCTGCGAGGGCGAGGTCTACATCCGAACAGCACGCTTAGGCGGAACGAGCCGTCCGTTGTTCGCGCACTATAGCGGGAGCGATCCGGACTGTCCCTGGCACCATGGGCGTAACGCCATGCCCGACGACGTCCGTGCCGCGCAGTATCAGGGGCGCCAAGAATCAAATTTTCACCGTCTGATGTGCGAGCAGATTGCAGAGCTTGTCGCTCTCGATGGACGCCATACGAGGCACATGATTGCCGAATATCTGCCGCCGACAGAGAACGAGCATGGCCGCTACCCCGATATCTATGTCGAATGGGCCGGCTACGGTGCTTTCGCAATTGAATTTCAGCTGTCGGGCACCTTCCAGACGGAGATTTCGGCGCGCTGCAAGCACTATGAGTATGAAGGGATTCCGCTGCTCTGGATTCTGTTCGGCATGGACACGTCTGCCGACATTCAACAGAGTTTTCGCGATGTGATCCGTCGGCATCGTGGCAATGCCTTCGTCCTCGACCCCACGGCAATCGCGGCGTCCAAGGAGCAGAAAACACTCGTGTTGACCTGCTATCTACGGAACGAGGAGGGCTTCGATGCGCCAAAGCTCGTCCGCTTTGACGAACTGTCGATCCCAAGGTCGAAGCTTCCGTTTCACGAAGACCGGATCGCGCCACCCCTCTTGGCGGAGATCGAACGAAGGCGTCGTCCTTGGTTCGAGGCGTTGGCGCCTTGGGATCACTTTGCGCCACTGTGTGAACTTGAGCGCCCACAGAGCCTGCTCGTCGCCGCAGCTTTCTCGATCGTCGCGACGGCCAATGGCAAGGAACGCAATTATGCGAGCGGTCACCCGAACATTCGCGCAATGCTTAACACTTACCTGCATTCTGGAACGCTCGCGCCCTACACCAATCTGCTGATCCAGCTCATTACGAATACATCGATGGCAGATCTGCTTGCCACCAGGGTCGGTGACCATCTGCGCCGTCACGGCGCCGAAGACCAAGAGGACGAGAAATCATCAGTGGAGTGGCGTCTTCTCAGACATCTGCTCCCGGAAGCGCTCGACCCCGTGATCCGTGACGAACTCAATTACCTCGATGCGCTCCCGGGGTGGGCGACCGTCAACGACGCTTCGTCACTAAAGTGTCGTCCGTTAAGAAGCCGAATTGAGCGGGAGCGGACAGGCAAGCGTATGCGATAGCTGGATCAGGAAGAGGCACAA
>NZ_JBVVPS010000049.1:0-38065 GCF_055811355.1 Bradyrhizobium sp. WSM4873
CGCGAGCTCCGGCGCCGCTCCGCCATCGAGCCCATCATCGGACATCTGAAGGCCGAAGGTCACCTTGGCCGCTGCTACCTCAAAGGCCGCGCCGGCGACGCCGTTAACGTCGTGCTCTCAGCAGTCGGACACAACTTCCGCCGCTCCTCGCCTGGCTCAGAGAACTCTTGTGCCTCTTCCCGATCCAGCTATCGCATACGCTTGCCTGTCCGCTCCCGCTCAATTCGGCTTCTTAACGGACGACTAGATAGCTCCGGTCGATGCCGCGGCGATCCCGCGTCTCGTCGGTCCAGCCGACAGCTCGGCGATAGCTGCCCATCGCGCCGTTCGCTTGAGTGCCCTGACGTCGACGGGCTTATTCTCGTCGGCGAAGGGGGAGACCCAGAGCGCATTCTCGGGACAATAAAGCTCGCAAAGGAAGCAGGTCTGACAGTCGTCCTGACGGGCAACGACCGGAATTCCATAGGTGCCCAGTTTGCCGTGCATCGCCTTCCATACGCTATCGTAATCGGCGAATGCGAAGCCGGTGTTCACGATGCCCGCGCTCGGCACCAGGTGGCAAGGATCGAGGACGATTGGTTGAAGAACTCACGCCGCCGCTGCGTACCTGGGGCAGGAGTTCGGTGTCGGAGCCGAGCTGATTGGCCGGAAACAGCCTGATCTCCAGCCGGCCGCTCGTCGCGTCGCGGATCGGTCGATCGCCTCTTGCGCCGATATTCACCGGATGGGTCGGATCCTGTCCGGTCGCGAACTTCTAGACGAACTCGGCGGCAGACGCCGGACGGGTCAGAATCCTGCAGAGAGGTACGGCCGTAGCCGCCCTCAACAGGGAACGGCGGCTGATGATTCCGGGCTTCGAGACAATCATGTTTTACTCCTGATCCTGCATTGACGTTGCTGCCGACTGCAAGCTGCGCTGGCGTGCAGCCTTCCGGGCTCTTCACCGGCTTTCGATCGCCGGCATTTGGGCAAGAGCCATCGCTCGCCGCCGCAATATACGGCGGGCGTAGCTCCTCAAGGGGCTTCCCTTGATTGGCGCTTAGCGCCGGTGCACTAAAGCCACTGCTTGATCTGCCTTGCGACCTCTGCGGTGGAAATCCCGTAGCGGTCGTGCAGTGTCGGAAGTGCGCCAGCGTCAAGGAATTCGTCCGGCAATGCGATCTGGCGGAAACGCCGATGAACGCCTGAACGCATCAGAAGTGCAGCAACCGCCTCGCCAAGTCCGCCAATTGTGGTGTGGTTTTCGGCAACAACGACAAGGCGGCCCGGCTTGCCGGCTTCACGCAAGATCGTCTCAGTGTCGAGCGGCTTAATCGTCGGAACATGCAGCACCGCGGTATCGACGTTGTCGCGCATCAAAGTTTGCGTGGCCTCGAGTGCACGCATTGTCATGATGCCGGATGAGATGACCAGGGCGTCCTTCCCGTCACGGATCAGTTTGGCCTTGCCGAGTTCGAATTTGTAGTCATATTCGTCGAGCACGACCGGTACTTGGCCGCGCAGCAAGCGCATGTAGACCGGCCCGCGGTGCGCGGCGATGGCGGGCACCATTTGCTCGATCTCATGGGCATCGCAGGGATCGATGACGGTCATGTTTGGCATCGCGCGAAACAGGGCGACATCTTCTGTGGCCTGATGGCTCGGGCCATAGCCCGAGGTCAGCCCCGGCAGCGCGCAGACGATCTTCACGTTGCGATCTTCCTCCGCGATTGTCTGGTGTATGAAGTCGTAAGCCCGTCGGGATGCGAACACGGCGTAAGTGGTCGCGAACGGCATGAAGCCTTCGGCGGCAAGGCCCGACGCTGCGCCGAACAGAAGCTGCTCGGCCATGCCCATCTGATAATAACGGTCCGGAAATTCCTTCGCGAAGATGTGCAGGTCGGTGTATTTGCCGAGATCGGCCGTCATGCCGACCACCTCAGGGCGGTGGCGTGCGAGCTCGACGAGCGCGTGTCCAAAGGGCGCAGGCTTCGTCTTCTGTCCCTCGGACGCGATCGACGCGATCATGGCGGAGGTGGTCAGGCGCGGCTTGCCAGGCTGAGGTGCTGATCTGACGGTTTTCATGCCTGCCTCCCGGCTTCGAGCGCGGCAAGCGCGAGCTGCCATTCGTGCTGCTCGACGCGGATGAAATGATTCTTCTCGCGCTGCTCCAGGAAAGGAACGCCCTTCCCCATCAGAGTGTCGGCGACGATCATCCTCGGCTTGGGCTCGGGATGGGACTTGGCGGCGTCGAACGCGGTAAGTACGGCATCGAGATCGTTGCCGTCGATCCGCTGCACGAACCAGCCGAAGGCCTGAAGCTTGTCGACCAGCGGCTCGAAGGCCATAACCTGCGTGGAAGGACCATCCGCCTGCTGATTGTTGACGTCGACGATGCCGATCAGATTGTCGAGCTTGTAGTGGCCTGCCGACTGGATCGCTTCCCAGACGGAGCCTTCGTCGAGTTCGCCATCGGAAAACAACGTGTATACCTGTGCCTCGGATCTCTTGCGCTTGAGTCCTAGGCTCATGCCGACGGCAATGCTCAGCCCAAGTCCGAGCGATCCGCCCGACATTTCCATTCCGGGCGTGTAGGAGGCCATGCCCGACATCGGCAGGCGGCTCTCGTCGCTGCCATAGGTTTCGAGTTCTTCCTCCGGGACAATTCCCGCCTCGATCAAAGCTGCGTAGAGTGCGATGGCATAATGTCCGTTGGAGAGCAGAAAGCGGTCCCGGCCCTCCCAGGACGGGTCTTCAGGCCGGTAACGCATGGCGTGGAAATAGGCCACGGCGAGAACATCGGAGATGTCGAGCGCCTGCGCGATATAACCCTGCCCCTGGACTTCGCCCATGCGCAGCGCATTGCGGCGGATGTTGTAGGCGCGGTCCGCTAGCTTGGGCGCGTTGATAAGCGCATTGGTGGGCGTTTCCATCGATCTGGACCTTATCTCGCTGGCTCAGTGGATAAGCATGCCGCCGTTGACGTCGATCACGGCACCCGTGACGTAGGCAGATAGGTCCGAGGCCAGGAAGGTGTAGATACCGGCGACATCTTCTGCCGTGCCGAGGCGATTGAGCGGAATGCCTTCCAGAATTTTCGCTCTCATTTCATCATTCAGCTTGCCTGCCGTAATATCCGTGCCGATCAGGCCGGGCGTAACGCAGTTGACGCGAATCCCGTCAGGGCCGAACTCCCGCGCCATCGCCTTGGCGAGGCCGAGGACCCCTGCTTTCGCAGCCGAGTAGTGTGGCCCGCCAAAAATTCCACCACCGCGCTGGGCCGAGACGGACGACATGCACGCGATCGACCCGGACTTCCGTGCGCGCATATGCGGGATCACCGCCTGGGACAGAAACAGGATACCCTTGAGATTGACGTCCTGAATTCGATCCCAATCGGCCGGCGAAATGTCCAGGAACTTGACGGGCTGGGTGATCCCGGCATTGTTGATCAGGATATCGATGCCTGCGAAGGTTTCGATCACACGGGTGACTGCCTGTTCGCAGAGCGATTTGTCGGCGACGTTGCACGCCAGTCCAATGTGGGACTTTCCAAGCGATGCCGCAGCGTCCGCCGCGGCGCCCGCGTCGATATCCAGAATGGCCACCCGAGCGCCCTCGGCGGCGAACCGCCGGGCGGTTGCGAGCCCGATGCCCCGCGGCGAGGCCGCGCCCGAAATGATTGCCGTCTTACCGCTGAGCAGCATCAATTCCTCCCGCAAATTGTTCTTCCTTGCTGGATTTAGGAATGACCTGCGGAGGCCGGCCCTACAAACGCGCAGTTGTCACGGATCGATGAATCTGGTTCACTTATCGAATGCTCTCGAAGATCCCGATATCCTCAATTCGTGCCTTTGAAGCCGCAGCCCGGACCGGATCGTTTCGCGATGCGGCGAATGAGCTTCACCTGACGCCGAGCGCCGTCAGTCACGCGATTCGCAAGCTGGAGGCCACGCTTCGGACCGTTCTGTTCCAGCGCAGCGCGCGATCTGTGCGGCTCACGCCAGCCGGCGAAAATCTGATGCGTCACACCGGGGCGGCGTTCGATCAGCTCCGCCGCGGGCTTGAAGAAGTCGCCGCCCGCGGCCCACAACTGGTGCGCGTCCATTCCGCCCCAAGTTTTGCTGCGCAATGGCTGGCGCCACGGCTTGCGCAGTTTCTCGCTGCTTACCCGAAGCTCGAGGTTCGACTGGCCGCAAGCACGGATTATGCGCGCTTCAGCAACGATGATTTCGATATCGACATCGTCTACGGTCCGCCGCGCGCGGAAGGCGTCGAGATTGTTCCACTACCAGAGGAGACGGTCACGCCGCTCTGCTCTCCCTCGCTCGCAAAATCGATAAGGAAGGCCGCTGATCTCCTCGATCAGACGCTCATCCGCTCAGACGTGAAGCAGGTGCAGTGGCATCAATGGTTCGCTGCCAACGGATTGGAAGCCCCCGCGCTCCACGGCATGAGGTTCGATCGGAGCTTTCTTGCAATTGCGACCGCTGCGGAGGGATTGGGAGTGGCGTTGGAATCAACCCTCCTGGCCGAGCGTGAACTGGCCAATGGGCGATTGGTTGCCCCATTGGCGGGACGCGCGAACGATATCAGTTACGTCGGTCACCGTCTCATCTATCCGCGCGCCAGCCGACAAAGATCGGCCGTACGAGCGTTTGCAGACTGGTTGCTGGCGCAACTCGATGGCGAACACGCCCGCTCCTCGCGATGAACTGCAGGTCTGGCTGGAGCTTGGTTCAGGGCAAACCTCTGCTTGGCGCCGAACAGCAACCTTCGCCGCCGGGGCGTCCGCGCCTGCGGAGAACCTCAGATCATGCATTCTTTATTGGTCTGGCAGCGAGCTATCGCTGATGCTCGCCGATCCATCTCTACAAGGCGATCATCGATGTAGCGCCTGAGCGCCGCAGCCGCGTTCAACATATAGACACGCATTGAGATCACTTCCCACACGTCACGGCTCGCGCGCGCCTGCAAACCGTTGCAAGATGCGCTCGACGCCAGCAGGCGTGAGCCGATCGCAAGCCAGCGGATTCTGCTCGCAGGAGGCGACGGCGAGCGCATCTTCTGCCCAAGCGATGCAACAGTGAAGCTCGCTTGCCAGGTCGCGCGCCTCATCGACTGGTCGGCGACCCTGGAGGCCCTGGCAGAGCTGGCGGTCAGCAGGGGTGCTGGACCTCGATCCGGGACATGCGCTCGCCGAATTGATGCAGGCCTTCCTTCCGGACGTCCGCTGCTACGCGGCCGATGGATTTCACACTTTCGATGGGCTTCGAAACTGGATAGCCTCTCAACAACGAAGATGCTCAGCCCCTTGATTCAGCGAGGCGATCTTCCACGGCCCTCGGGCCGGCTTACCTACGTCATGGGGAGATGGTAGCTGACCCGCAAGGCCATCACTGGTCGGGGGTTGGGATGTCAAAGCCGAGCGGTAGAGCGGTATGTGACGATTTCTTTGAATGACTCACAGAGTTGGTCTATTCTGGACTTCAAAGTACGAGCGGATAGGTAGACCAGAACGGCAATGGCAACGCGCCGAAACATCATCGCAATTCCCTCGCTGGGTTCTCTCGACAAGACCGCAGGCCGGGTCGGACAACAACTCACGCAGGCACTTCGCGAGGCGATATCAAACGGGATCTTGAAGCCGGGCGAACGGCTGCCGTCCACCCGCACCCTCGCTGCATCGCTCCAACTCGCGAGGGGTACGGTCATCGAGGCGTTTGGTCAGCTACATGCGGAAGGCTACCTCGAAGCGCGCGCCAGAGGCGGCACGATCGTGGCGAACGTCAATGGCGACAGCGAACTCGTGAGCCCACCGCAGGCATTCATCGAGCCGCCGCGGATCGGCCTTGTGTTGCGGGAGAACGTCGCCCGTCTTGCAGAGGTCGTGCAAACTCTTCGGCCCCAAGGGACGATGCCATTTGCAATCGCTCATCCGGCAGGCGCGGTCGCCCCGGATGACAAGTGGCGCCGTCTCGGTAATCGCGTCCGAGCGCTGCGCGTGGCTGCCCCGTCGGGATACATCGATCCGAAAGGATTGCCTGATTTGCGGCTCGCGATTACTGATTACGTTCGTAAAGCCCGTGGAGTGAAATGCGAGGCTGGCCAGGTCGTGATCACGGCGGGTACGCAGCAGGGTCTTTTTCTGGCTGCAACCGTTCTTCTTGCGGACGGAGACGCAGTATGGGCGGAAGACCCCGCCTATCCCGGTATTGTCGCGGTTCTCGGAAACTTCAACGTCCAGACCTCTCGGATTCCCGTCGACGCGCAGGGCATCGACGTCCACGAAGGCCTCGTCCGATGCTCGAAGGCTCGGGTCGCGTTCGTTACGCCATCGCATCAATATCCGCTCGGCATGCCGATGAGCATGGCGAGACGCACGGCTCTGCTGTCCTGGGCCCGTCAAAACAATGCCTGGATTGTCGAGGACGATTACGACAGCGAACTTCGCTACGCGGGACATCCATTTCCGTCCCTGCAGGGATTCGATCCTACACGTGTCGTCTATCTCGGGACGATGAGCAAAGTGCTCTTTTCCTCCATGCGGATCGGATACGCCATCGTTCCCCTTCCGCTGGTGGAGGCGTTCGCAGGCGCCCGTGCTCTTATTGACCGCCATTCTCCGACAGCCGATCAATATGTGCTCGCGCAATATATGCGCGAGGGCTATTTCGAAGCTCACATACGGCGCATCCGGGGCGCTTACGCAGAACGGCGCGCGGCCCTGATCTCCGCCATTAAGACAGAGCTGCCGTCCTGGACAGCGCTCCAACCAAGCGACCAAGGTATGCACCTGGTGCTTTGGCTTCCTGCCGGCCTCGACGACGTCAAGCTAGCCGAGCAAGCACAGAAGGCCGGGCTGGTTGTGCGACCGATCTCGCCCATGTACCAAGATGCGCCTGCTCGGTTCGGTCTAATGCTCGGCTTCGGCGGCTTTTCCGTCGCGGAATTGCAGGGGGCCGCAGTCCGCCTGAAAGGTGTCCTTGAGGCATCGGTCCGCGCGAACAGAAAGGCCAAACTGTCCAAGCGCCCACGGATGGAAACTGCCAGATAATATCTGGATGGCCGCGCTCAGGTCTCTTTCGCAGCAATCGGCGCTCGCCGCGAACTTGAACATTGGGTTGGGGTGCTCCGCAGCGCGCCGGGAAGAACGCGCACTGATCTCCAGTTTTTGACTCCAACCAGAGCTTTCGCCAGCGGCAGACGATCGTAGGGCGAATGAGATTATCCATGCTTGCGCAGGGCCGCCGATGGGCTTGGCCCCGCCATACCCGAGGATCACAAGTAGGGCGTTGCGCCACGATTTCTCCGAGCATGTCGCTCCGTCGGATATGAGTCAGGCCTGCTCCGCTTTGGCCACAGCGGCGGCCAGCATTGCATCGCCGATCACATCCTTGCCCTGGGCCTTGAGCGCGTTCCCTGCACCGAGAATGTCCCGGACCTCTTTATTCTGACTAAGCTTCGACTTGCCAACGAGTCGTGTGATCTCGATCTCGATTCCGACGATCATCTTGAGCATCGTATCGATGTAGTCCTTGGGACTGTCAGTCATCTTCCAAGGATCGGCCTGCTTCGCCTCATGGATGCGCGTCAACCGCGCGACCATGCCACGAACGTAACGCTCATCGTCGCGGATCGTCACGCGTCCGTACACATGAGCCACCATATAGTTCCAGGACGGGACCTGCTTCTTGAACTCGACCTTGCTGGGATACCAGTTCGGCGCGATGTAGGCATCCCCGGCGCGGAATACGATCAGCACCTCGTTCCCCGTAGCGATATCCTGCCAAATGGGATTTGCGCGAGCCACATGTGAATGAAGCACGCCCTGTTGCCCTTCCTTCGCGTGCAACTCGAAAGGTAGGTGATTTGCGTCGAGCCCGCTCTTCCCGTTGGTAAAGAGGATGCCGAGAGGATTTTTGTTGATGAGATCGTGAAGCGCCTCGGGGCGCGACTCGGCGAAATGTGGGGGGACGTACATGCTAGCTCCCTGGCAATTGATGAATGCCGCGCACGCTGCTCGCAGCATCAACGGGATTTCGTTCAGACTTCGGTCATCTGGAATTCACTCTTGTCTGCACCGCAATCGGGGCAGATCCACTCGTCGGGGACGTCTTCCCAGCGAGTGCCCGGCGGAATGCCCTCGTCCGGCCATCCCTCCCGCTCGCTGTAAACAACCCCGCAGAGCGCGCACATCCAGGTCTTGTAAACCGGTGCGCCGATCGCTGTTTCAGAGTGCAGGTGAGCGCTTTCATTGCTCATCTCGGGTCGCCTATGCTGTGGAGCATTCATGAGACCGATGTAGGCCAGAACTGGTTCCTTCCATAGAGCCAGTCTGCGGCATTCTTGCTGTACCAGATTGACGTCCTCTGGTTCTGGTCAAGGCCGTCAACCCGGCAGTAGGAATATCTCTCAGAGAAGACGTGCATTCCTTCTTCGAGCAGCCGAAACTGGTCATCCGACTGTTGGACAACCATGACCGCGAAGCCTTGGGTCGCTCAGTCACGCGCCGCCGCTTTCGTCGGCGCAAAGGCCTGCGAGGCGTCGGCTGTGCATTCCGTCTTCCGACAAGAGGCAAATGAGCCAGAACCGTCCAGCGGCCGGCCGGCGGCGTCACAAATGGCTTTGTAGCGAGCCAAACGGCCGCTGCAGTCCTGAGCTTTCTGCAATTGCACTCGGGCGTGAAACGGGTCTAGCCATCATGCAAGAGGATTGGCGCCGCTAACGCCAGTTGAAACGATAATCGGGTTGAGCGATGTTCAACTCGCATACGTTCTTTTTGTTCCTGGTGGTGGCATTGTTTGTGGTGGTCACGCCGGGCCAGGGTCTCTTCTATATTGTGGCCCGCACGCTTGCTGGCGGCAGAAGTGAAGGGCTCGCATCGAGCGTTGGCCTGGGTACCGGAGGGCTTGTCCACGTTTTCGGCGGCACCGTCGGTCTGTCTGCCCGTGTTGTCGCAAGCGCAGAAGCGTTCACCTTCCTAAAGATCGCCAGAGGCCTATATCTCATCTGGCTCGGGATTAAGGCGTGGCGCGAGACAAGCGTCGATCCGATAGAATTGCAGACGACAGATGCGCATTCTGCTTTTCGCCAGGGCATCGTCATAGAGGCGCTCAACCCCAAGACAGCCGCATGCTTTCTCGTATTCATCCCGCAACTCGTCCACCCATCTGGGAGTGTCAGCATGCAGTTCATCGTCCTGGGCTCATTTCGCTCGCACTCAACACGAGCGTAGACCTGATTGTGACCTATTGGGGACAGAAGACGAGGGATGGCTTTGCAAAAAAGGCCCTCATTCTTCGTTCAGGCGCGACAGGCATCAGGCGCCATCATCTGCGGGCTGGGGCCAACGCTACTCTTCGCACGGCGCACGAGTTCACGCTGCCGAATTTCCGCGCTCGAATAGCGCGCAGAGTCTCCATTCGGCTACGAGGGACGCCTTGCCATCGGAGGTCCTTGCTTCACCGTGCAACGGGATCACGACCAGCGTCGATGCTGGGTCGACTTCGGCCGCGCTTTGGCCGTCCGGGCCGGCAGAACATGAAGGCACGCATCAACCGGCTGGGAGCAAGGCCCGCCACTGCAATCCAACGCGCTTGCCTCTGCTGCCTCTTTTGCTCTCGTGCTGGTGGATCTGGATACGTGATGAGAAACCGAGTTCGTGTCCACGGCCTAGAAATCGTCATCCTTCCTCGTGCTCGAAACGAGGAGTGCAGCGCGGAACGGGTGAGCGATGTCCGCAACGCCCTCCCGCCGGATCTTCAAACATTAGGCATCACCCGCCCGATCCTGAGCACCGTCAGGGTCGTCATCGAGAGCGGCCTCCCATTTGTTGCGGATTAGCGAGAAGGCGTGACATCGCTGGGATTCCCGCTAGTGTTTCGACAAGCGCATGGCCGCGATGCTTAGATCTGCGCCCCAGGAACTCGAACCATGTTGCTTCTTAACCATCACACTGACCGCCGGGCGCCTTTGGATGGTGCGGATGCCAACATGCTGAGTTGCGAAGCTGCGTGCGAGGTGGAGCGGTTTCTTAGATATCGCAATGGCCACAAGGAAACACCGCTGATTTCATTGCCGGGCCTCGCCAACGAGATTGGCGTGGGCTCGATCCAAGTCAAGGACGAGGGTCACCGGCTCGGCCTTGGCAGTTTCAAGGCTTTGGGCGGCTCCTATGCCGTGATCCGGCTCGTCTTAGAAGCAGCAACTCCGCGCCTCGGCAGGGCTGTCGACATCTCGGAGCTTCACGCACCTGAGGTGAAGGCCGTAGCACGGGGGATGACGGTATCCTGCGCCACGGACGGCAATCATGGCAGGTCCGTAGCGCAGGGCGCTCAGCTCGTGGGGGCGAACTGCGCTATATTCATTCACTCGGGCGTCAGCGATCAGCGTAGCGCAGCAATCGTCCCACATGGCGCGCAGATGATCCGCGTCAGCGGCAACTACGATGACTCCGTTGCCGAAGCATCCCGAGTTGCCGCAGAGAACGGCCGAATCACGGTGTCTGACAGGTCCTGGCCGGGCTATCCCTGGTCTGGTAATGCAGGGATCTCCGCGCTCCTGACTGAAGCACTACGACAGTTGCCCGAACCTCCGACCCACGTCCTCGTCCAGTCAGCAGTCGGTGGACTTGCCGCAGCGGTCTTGGACATTTTTCGGTGTCGTTAGGTGATAGTCGCCCGTCCTTCACGGTTGTCGATCCATCGCGCGCAGCGTGCCTGTTTGAAAGCGCTCGAACCGGGCATTGCGTCAAGGTAGCTCATGGGCAGCCGACAGTGATGGCGATGCTAGAGTGCTACGAACCTTCGCTCGTCGCTTGGCGCATCCTTTCGCGCGCAGCCGACGCTTTTATGATTGTCGATGACGAGGAGGCCGTCGGGATTATGAACCGTTTGGCCAATCCCCGGGACGGTGATCCGGCTATCGTTGCAGGCGAAAGTGGCGGGGTTGGTTGGCAGGGTTGCTGAAAGTTGCGGCCGATTCGACCTCGCGCGCTTGACTGGTCTTGAACCTGACGCACGGGTCTTCCTCATCAATACCGAGGGCGCGACGGATCCTGGCGCTTACGAACAGCTCGTGGGTCAGTCTCTGTCGCAAGTGGTCAGGAGAAGCTTGGAGGCCTAGACGCTCATGATCCGCGGCCCGTTCGGTGAACTCGTGACGGGGACGAAAGCCCAAGAGAAGGCCAAGAACGAAGGCATCCAGCGATTGATCCTACGATTGAAATCCGCCGCAGATTTCTGCTTCCAACGAGGCCCGTACGCACGTTTTCGGCACAAAAGGCATGACTTTGCCGTCTTGCCGCAAGACCAAGCGTTATGACTTTGGCGCTTTGCAGTCCAACCGCGTTCGCCTCATCGAATGATACAACAGCTTCGTTTTCTTGTTGATTCGGCACACCGGCTATGAGCCGTTTCATAATTGCGATACAGCTCTCCGAGTAATCTGTCGATATGCGTGGACTCCTGATCGTTCTCACGGCTTTCGCGATCATATTGGCGGCACGCGGCCACCACCAAAGCGCGTTCATGCCGCGCCAGACGGCGCCCATGCCACCCGTCAATGTGCCCTAACACCACGAGGTCTGTCGGGTACGCGGTTGCCTGCGAGCGAACGCAGGGCAGATCGGGCCGGCAACAAGGGACTGCTAGGCTGATTTCGGCGCATTCTTCAGATAGACGACAGCGCGACGTCCCGCAGAGGTCAGCTGCCCCAGAGTCGTTTTTCCCGCCCGCACCGCTTGAATCAGTTGCTCAGCGACATACCGACGGCTCTCGTGGTCACCGCCATTCGGCAGCCCCGCACAGACCTGATCCAAGACCAGGCCCATGTTCGCTTGAACCTCTCCCGTAAATTCGCTCACGCTCCATCTCTCCTTTCGAGGGATAATGCGATAAGGCTAGTGCCCTCTTTGCACTCGGTATAGCGCACATTTGCCGAGCGGTTAAAAGCCTCTCGCGTGCAGAAGTGAATTCATGGTTTGACGCGGCTTGGTATCCTCGCAATTCGCGCGGCGCTTGCGTTTGAAACGATCGCGCCGCGTTCGAAACGTCTCGTTGCGAGGAGGACGGAATCGTCCCGTACGGCTCGGATTTCCGGGCTCTCGCATTTCCCTGGGCGCCGGGCCGGCCTCATGCGGGCGCTATGGTCCTCACATGGGCGGCCATGGCCCTCTGGTTCGGCGCGGGCGGCCGTTGCGCCGCAGTTCACGCGAGACTGTCGAATCAGCCCGCCCCAGGCGACGTCCAATCTGTTGGATCGATTGGCCCTGCACCTTGAGAGGCGCGATCTCTTCGTGCTCTACCAATGAGAGCTATTGCCCCGAGATCGCCTTTGCCGAAGATCTGAACATCGCTGGTGGCATGTCGCCCGCCTTTGGGAATAATCTGCTTCCGCGGTAGGTCGAGGGGGCGATCGGCAACATCTTGCAGATCGGCTCAACCCCACGCGCCGCACGATCATCGTCGATGCGATCATGGCTTGGACCGGCGGTCGAGCTCCGCCGTCGCAAAATAAGCGCTTGCCTTGCGCAGGTTCTCGTTGGCTGGCGAAGCTCGCGGTTCTTCCGTTCCAGAGCCTTGGGCTTCTCGGCCAGCTCGGTCGGAACGCCGGCCCGCTGCCCACTGCGATCTCGACCTACTTGACTCAGTCATGCAAGGTCTGCGCGTGCAGCCAATCTTGGCCGCAATGGAGTCACCGTCGTCCAGCGCGACCTGTGCTCGTTGGCCTGATACAGAGCTATACGACCCCGTCGGGCTCGGGCCTCGGGTGAACATTTCTCGTCGTCTTGCTTGTCATGGCTCCACCTTCTCAAGACTTGGAGCCTCCGCCAAATCCGCGGCGGCGGTTCAGATGGGCGCTCAATCCTGCAAGCGCTCAAACGCGGACGGCACGATTGAGTGAGTTTTGCTGTCAAGATGCTCTGGTCTACTCAGCTTCTGGCGGAGCGATCCGTTTGCAACCACGAGAGCACTAACGAGGATGCCCGCCGGAACGCGGCGAACTGTCGCTCGATCTTGCTGGAAAAGTGCGCTCTGCCACGAGACCGGCAGGAATTATGCGGCTCATTTGAATAACAATGCCGAGATTGGCCAGAAAGGGAAGCGGAGCGGCGATTGCCGATCTCTATTCCTCGCCGCAGAGGTCGTTCATGGGCAGTCATGATCTTGTCTCCAGCAGTTTCCTCGGGCTGACCGCAGCCGGATTTGCGCTACTCTGCTCGAGCCTCCTTGTCCTCGTCTTCACATGAAGTAAGCCCCCTCGTATGGCCGGTCTCTGGTCATTCAGTTCATCGACTGGACGGACTGCTTCCCTAGACTTTGAACGCTGGCACGGCTCCAGCAGGCCGTGATGAGTATCGTAGCCGCCCGGCCAAAATCCTCGACGCGATAGCGGCCCCTGCCCGCAACCTTCGAAACAACCGTAAGCCCGTCACGCAACGCCGGTGAACTTACCCAGAAAACTGGTCTCCAGAAAGTCATTGTCCTAACCGCCGGCTCTGAACGGCATGACAGTGTTGAAGGTCGGCCGCAGCCGAGACTAACCTGGGATCTGCACCGGCAGTGCGGAATAACCGTGCACAAAATTCGATTGAACTCGCTCCGGTTCGCCGACCACATTTACCTCCAAACATCGATTCAGCATCTCCTCCCACAGGATTTTCAGCTGCAGCTCGGCAAGGCGCCTACCCACGCAGCGATGAATCCCAAATCCGAAAGAGAGATGTTGCCGTACATTTTCCCGATCGATGATGAAGCTGTTGGCTCTCGCAATGACCTCGTCATCTCGGTTGCCAGAGATGTACCACATCACAACTTTGTCGCCTCGCCTGATTCGCTTGTGGCCTATCATGAAATCGTCCACAGCGGTCCGGCGCATGTGTGCAATGGGGGTTTGGTATCGTATAATCTCGGATACCGCGCCGGACACCAGCGAAGCATCATCCCGGAGTTTTCGCATTTCGGATGGATTTTGACTCATGAACAAGACGCCCCCGGTAATTGAGTTGCGCGTAGTATCGTTACCTCCAACAATCAGCAGAATGAGGTTGCCCAGGAACTCGCGGGGCTCCATGTTTCGGGTCGCCGGTGAATGCGCCATCATCGAGATCAGGTCACCGCGCGGCTCACAATCGACCCGTTCGCTCCAAAGCCGCGTAAAATAGTCCAGGCACTCCGACAGCACCACCTTTCGCTTTTCCCAGCTGTCGATCTGGTCGCCCATTTGTGGAGTCAAGGCAGCTACGTCCGACCAGTAGGTCAGCAACCACCGATCCTGAAATGGAAAATCGAACAGCGTGGCCAGCATTTGGGTCGTCAACTCGATCGAGACCCTGTCGACCCAGTTGAAGGTATCGTTGCGCGGCAAACCGTCCAAAATCTTCTGAACCCGCGAGCGGATCAAGCCTTCAAGATTTGCCAAGTTCTCCGATGCCGCTATCGGACTGATAGTCTTACGTTGCTGAGCATGGAGAGGAGGATTCATTTTGATAAAACTGGGGGTCCAATACTCCTCCGGCGGGTCGACTATTGTGACGCTTCGCTCTGATGAGAATGTTGTGTGATTTGAGTCCACGGCTATGATGTCGCGGTATTTTGTTATCGACCAATATGGTCCGTATGGGCTGTTTTCGCAATAATGAACGGGATCTTCCCTCCGCAGCCGCTCGAAATAAGGCCAAACGGTATCATCCTCGAAGCGCTTGGGTTCGCTTACATCAAGGCGGCTCAGCGGGATATCAGTGCTCTCGCAGGCGCTTTCTGTCGATAACGCTGTCATGATTGTCTCGCTGACATTGGCTTGCACTTTTGCTGGATCAGCTGAGTGCGCTGTCTAGAGTTCGGGGGAAGCGCGCTCGAAACACGACGAGCTTGGGCGGTGCACTAACGATGTGTCACGCATGATCATGGCTGGACTTCGCGCGAGGTCCGAAATCTGAAATCATGTTACGGACTTCGGTTTGGTCCCCGTCAACGAAGAATAATGGAAAGGCGAGCGAAGCTCCCCTATCAGGATTGGGAGGCGCGCGAACGCGCCCTTTGTGGTACTCAACATCAAGCCGCAAGCACTCGCAGCTGTGGCACCCAGCCGGTTATCGTCATTTTCTCGGGCAGGCAGCCCCTTTGCCACTCGACCACTTACATTGCCGAGGCGACGGACGTCCGAACTGGCAACAAAGTATCTTCCATGCGCTGGAATAGAAGAGAATTGGCACAGCTGAAACAGCTCTGGTCCGAGGGACAGAGTGCCGCGCAGATCGCGGGTCATCTCGAGTGCAGTCGCAACGCCGTTTGCGGCAGGCCGACTCGGTTGGGTCTCACTCGAGGTCACAAGCCACCAACAGCACAAAACCCAAGATTAGATCGGTGCCCAAGCGGAGGGGCGACGTTGATGGCTGCCCGCCGCGATCGCGTCCGAAAGAAGCTGCTGCAATAGGCGCTAAAAACGCGGCCTCAGGAAATGAGCAAGCGGCAGCTTTACGCAATCCTAGCTGAGGCGGTCAGGAATACCGTCTAGAGCTATCGGCGCCGCGATCTCCCGGGTCTAGGCCGCCGTAGTCGGTTCATTCGGGCTATTTGGTTTCGCGATTTGTGCCTATCCGACGAACAGTGGCGTCCAGTAGAACGTTCGCGGCAGGAGGGCTCGATCGTACATCAAGTCATCCAATCTCAAGAGGCCGGATGCGCTGAATTGGAGAGAAGAGAGCGTTCTGCTTATTGAGTTTTCCGGGTATGCGTTTTGGGGAAGCGCCCGCCGTCCTAGTTTGCGCGGTGTTCGGAACTTTCGGCACACCGCGCCCAACGAACTACACGAGACCGGGTGAAGCCGCTTGATCCTCAACCACTTTCGATATCTGCGACAGGCGTGTGGAGAGCTGGACTGGGACTGAACACTCGGCAAATCATCGAGGTACGACGTTTCCGGGGGTGAGCCCGGTGGCCCTCCGACTGTGATCGGACCTTCTGGGTTTAGACGAAGGCGCGAGTTTCCTCGCCGGCTTCGATAGGTTTGAGCTGACGGCGGAGATGAAACGGAAGAAGGTGAAGCGGTGAGTACCAGATACCTCCACTATTCGATCTTCGCCTGTTCTCCCGAAAGAACCTCCGATAGAATCGCCTGTCGTCGGGCGGCGCTATGCTTAGCGTTGGAGCGGCTTGACGAGCTGCCCTCGCGGGATATTGCCTGACGTCGTTTAAAAGGTCGGCTCCTGCGGTGCGCAGACACACGAAAACGGCTACCACCAACGTAGGTGCCTTGACGTCTGCGCAAAACCGGCGGCGCCTCTGAGGCGGCCGGCTGTTCAATTGCACCCATCCGTTCTCGCTCACCTACCCGGCTCATTTCGTCACGCCAGCTGCGCGAGAGCCGCCGATAGGAGAGTTTCGCTCGTAGCGATATTGCCGCCGAGTAACGGACGCATGAAAGGACTTCTTCTGCGAGGGATCCATGAAGACGCCCACCGACAATCCCTTCATTGGCGAATTTCACTACATACCGGGACGGAGCCAAGCGGACCCATTATTCCTGGACCGATGGGGAATACGCCACGCAGAATCAACTACCAACCTTGTCAGTTGACGGAGAATACGGGACCGTATCAATGTTGGTCATTGAACCTCGCACGAGTCAAATCGTGGAGCAGTTCGAGGTCTAGCAGCTTAAACGGCCCTGGTGGGTGTCTCGTTGCCGAAGATCAAAGATTATCAAGGCGGACGAATTGGGGACCCCGCCGTGGCTGTGTTGATTCGAGTAGCTCGCTTGCAGAACTTGTTCTCTGTGTCCGAGGGGAGCGGATCGTCATCCGACAGCGCGTTTCTTCCGCAGATCGGCCGTCACGCAAGCTCCCAATTGCCTAGCGACAGTCCCGATCGCCCTTGGCAAGCAAAGGGATGCAGGACAATTCGCTTGCGACGTAAAACTTCGTAAACATGGGATAACAATCCTTGCAGACCTCGATCTTAAGCACGTATTACGATGCTCGCCTTCCTTGGTACACCATCTATCCAACTGTAGCCCAGTTCTCCAAAGCAGTCGGCGGCGACGCCTGTGAGAGATGGCTGCAGCAGCTGCCGCTTGACCAATCGGTGTCGCTCTATTTCCACATTCCGTTCTGTCGATCGATTTGCTGGTATTGTGGCTTCGCTCGAAGCATCACTCGCCGGCATTCTCCTATCCTCGACTTTTTGGGGGTTCTTCGTAAGGAGATCGATTTGGTCGCGGCGCAGGTTGCGCAACCGCTGCCTGTGAGCGACGTCCACTTCGGCGGTGGAACGCCGACCCTCATCGAGCCAACGGAATTCCGCCGGTTGATGGGGCTTCTGCGCCGACGCTTTGAGATTTCGAACACGGCCGCAATTGCTGTTGAGATCGACCCGCGCACGTTCACGCTCGCCACATGCGAAGGATTGGCGGCTGCCGGCGTGAACCGCGCGAGCCTCGGCGTCCAGAGCTTCGATCCAATTGTCCAAAAAGCCATCAACCGGGTCCAGAGTGAGGCACAAACAGAGCGCGTTGTCCAGGCGCTGCGGCAGCATGGAATCATGCGCGTCAACCTCGACCTCATCTACGGGCTGCCAAATCAGACGGTGCAGTCCTGCGTTCAGACCGCGACAACGGCGCTGGCCATGCGACCAGACCGGCTTGCGGTGTTCGGCTACGCGCACGTTCCTTCCTTCAAGAAGAATCAGCGCCTGATCGACGAGGCAGCGCTGCCAGACAGCCATGCCCGTGCAGAACAAGCAGCCGCGATGGCCAATACACTGACTGCAGCGGGCTACCGCCAGATCGGACTCGACCATTTCGCCTTGCCGCACGATGAGCTCGCGCTGGCGCAGAAAGCCGGTCGCCTGCGGCGGAATTCACTCGGTTACTCCGCCGACACCTGCAATAAAGTGATCGGCTTCGGACCGTCGGCGATCGGCCGGCTTGGCGAGGGTTACGTCCAGAACGAAGTTACAGCGGGTTCCTACAGCGGCCAAATCAACGCCGGCCGTCTGGCGACGTCAAAGGGCTACTGTCTCAGCCTTGAAGACCGCGTCCGGGCCGCGATCATTGAGCGGCTAATGTGCGATTTCGAGGTGGACGTGCCGGCAATTTGCGCTGCTCATGGATTTGACCCGATCGGCTTGCTCGGTTCAGGCGAACGCTTGGCAATGCTCGCTGAGGATGGGATCGTCGAAATGGAAAAGGGATTCCTCCGCGTGAGGCCGGAGCATCGTTTTCTCACCCGGGCTGTGGCAGCCGCATTCGATTGTTACTTTCGCGCCCCCTCTGTTCAGACCAGCCAACGCAATGATTGGATGAAATGAATCACGTTTTGCTGCACGCGCCAGGAAGCCTGAGGAATGCGTTCGCTCATCTGGCACACTCACAACCAGCTCCAAATCGATCAACGACGCCGTGCGAAGCTGTGCGGCGGAGAGTCGCCCTGACCCGCGCCGCGAAGACAAGCTGGACGCACTGCTGCCGGGAATTGGACGCCCCGACAACAACGCTCCTCGCTCAAGCAGCGTGACCCTACATCTCGACAAGTTTCATCCCATCACCGCCATTAGCCGTGTAGCCAAGGATCTCGATGGGGACGACGACTGATTGCGCGACGCCGCCAACCAACTGGAGATCGAGAACTGATCATCTTATGTCGTCGAGATGATGACATCTCGACGTTTAGGGACTTCTGGATCGAAAACCCTGATCGAGCTCGTCCGGATGGACAAGGACATCTGACCCTTGGCTCCGGCGGTGGCAGCCGAAATCATGCGTGATACGGCGCAAAGGATATTCGAGCGCCACAACTACAACCAGATCCGGCGGGATCACGGTCTTCGAAAAGATCGTTCCCTGTAAGAGCTTCGCGCGACGTGGATCGAAGCAAACGCCTAGAATTCACCCGCCGACGCTGCGATACCGATCGGCCGGGAACGCCGGGGCTGTGGAGTCGAGCGACACATTAGCTACGATTCACGCAGCGACAGCCGACCTCCCGCTCAGTCAACTACCAAACCTAGCAATTGATGGAGACGACGGACACATGCCAGTCAGTGGCGGTGAAATTCGCTCGGGCCACATAAGAAGTCGCCGCGCGATTTCATCGATCAATGGAGCTGATGAATGTCTTGCCTCGTCGTCCCCAGGTATCAAACTGTCTCCAATCGTGCCCTCCATCTTGCTCGAAGAGCCACTCGAGGGTTTGTGGCGGCGAGCTTACGGGCCGCCAAGGATGTCAGCCCCTTCTGCCTGCCCGTGCTTCATCCCATCGACCGAGCAGCGAGCGGCGTTTCTTGGATCGGGCGTGTTGTTCTGCGAGCCCCGCTATTGCCGCTGCTCTCTGTTGAAAACTATTCTCCTTCGTTTTGGCAGCGGGTTTGTCGCAAGGTGCCTGGGCTCCGTGTATCGGCCACCAATCTCTTGCTAGCGAACGCGCACGCCGAGCAGCCCGTTAATGTCTCGACACCCTCAGCAGAAGCTCGCCTTGATTAGCGATCGAGCGACTGGGTTGTTTTGCGCTGTGTACCCACACGTAGGCCAAGCGGCGCCGCTGTGGTGATAGCGCGCAAGGTGGGTCTCGTTGACATAGAGAGGCCGCCTGGTGTCAAGCGTCTCCCACCACATTGAGGGACAAGATTTGACATCCGCTCTAAGGCCGTCAGGTGGAAGTGCACTTTATTCAAATCGATGAGCGCGAAACTCACCCTGCATCGTTGCGTTATAACGCCGCTATCCACGCAAGCATACCTGGCTGGCGTCGTTGCTTTCATGTCTGGACCAACTGCGAAGCCACGAGGTCGTATTGTCCTTTGTCTCATAGCTAGTCTCGCCAGCAGTTCGGCGGCGCCGAGTCGCGAGATCTCTGGCCCAAGAAGCCCCAGCCCCGATGAGCTCGATGAGGCAACAAGCAGAACAATTTCGGATCCGGCCATCACATTCCGAAGCGGGCGGCCCAAGGGAGCAGCGCGCCTTTCTAGGAGCTCCTTGCCAAAAACAGCTTCGACCACAATTAAGCGCGACGTTGCCATGGAGACGGCCAAGAGCAGAATTGAAAAGCCGATCGACCCATTCGCAAAATTCGAGAAGCTTCGCGAAAGAGGTGGCGCTTTCACTGCTCCTGGTCCTGCGGACACGATAGATCAGGATACAGCTTCTCTCAGATCCCAATTTTCGGATCTCGGGATTGGATTTGCTGGCTGGACGCTAAACACGTTTGTCGACAATGAACTCGGCAATGCCGCCAGAAGCACCATCGCCAATCAGCAATATGTCGGCCAGAATCCGACATTTAGTACGGTCAACTCTATGATCGTTACTTATGACCTCGCTCGGCTTGGAATTCCCGATGGTCAGATCGTGGTCGGAGCCGAGCATCAACACTGGACATGGCAGAGCGCTGGGCCAGATCGGCTGGGCCTCAATGCAGTTTCTTACTATCAAACGTTATTCGACAGAAGGATCGAACTCAAAGTGGGCTACCTCAGGAACCAACATGAGTTTGCGGGCGCTGGAGACAAAGTGTTCGGACCCTCATCGAAAATGCTGTTCCAAGCTGGCATGAGCAACAATTGGGCGCCAACGCCGGCTCTTAATCTGAAGTACAATTTTGATGATCGCCTATATAACAAGCTCTCAATCCAGCGCTCGGTCAGTCCAGCAGGACAATATGCGCATGTAAGCGAGAATCCCACTGGCTTGAACTGGAGCACGCGCGACACAGGCATTCTTTTGCTTGATGAGCTTTCCTACAGGAACAAGCCTACTCCGGGTGTAATGGAGACTTGGCTGCGGGCTGGCGCGGGCTTCAACAACAGCCGCTACACGGACCTGCAGCATCCGACAGAAGCGACGACCAAGGCCAACAGCGTCTACTATGTAGGTGCGGACAGGCAATTCTGGCAGTCTGCCGTCCACGGGTCGGCATCTCGCGGAGTCTATGGCGGGCTCTCTGCAATGTATGCTCCGCCTGACCTAAATAGAGCTAGTCAATACTACGAGATTCGCCTTTATGCGAAGGGCCTATTGGACAGCCGGCCCACAGATCAGATGAGTCTTGTTGTCAGCAATACCATCTGGAGCCATGTCGCGGTGGACGCTGCACTGGCAAAAGAACAGCTGGCGCACCGTGACAGTACTGCTATTTCAGGACTGTACACGGCGCATCTGGCGCCGGGGATATATACAACCGTAGGACTGACCTACATCAATCACCCGACAAGCATTACCTACACACCGCAAACCGGACACGCCCTGAATATGTTAGTATCTACGTCGGTATTCTTCTAAGGGCTCAGGACTGGGCGTGAATTCACCGGCATGTAGTCGAAATCACAATCGTTCCCTTTCAACGGCTTGGGCCGGTCATCGCGGCGTTTTGCTATCTCTGTGCTCCTGGCGCGAGGCCGGGTACCGCGTGAATTTAGGCATGTCTAAGGTAGCCTGCTGTTGGGAATGGTAGCTTGGAGCCTTTGCTGATTCGGTCTACGAGCGATAGACGGCGCCGTATCGCGCAAAAGTCGTATCCTCTTGCGGAGCGACATTGTTTCACGTTAGCTGCTCCTGCAGCTCGTCAGACTCGCGTCCGAGCTCTTACTCTGCCATGACAACGCCGAAATCGTGCCCTCGGAGATTCCCGCGACGAGACTTGGTAAGTGGAACCGCGACACAGATGCCAAAATTCAGCCAGCTCCGGCAATCGCGCTCTGTCTGTCCGACGGTCGTGCCGTCGTCCGAAAGGCGATGCGCAAGGTCGGCGGAAACGCACCCCCTTCCGTGGGAAAGTCAACCGGACGCGGCCGGATGACTCGCGCCACTCGGCGCTGAATCATTTTCGGCCGGACGAGATGAGCTTGAGCATCTTACTTCAGCAAGTAGGTCGCCTCCCGGGTCTGCGCGCGCGTTAGCTCCTCCCATCCAATTGCGCGTGGCGTTCTGCTCGGCTTAACTTCTCTTCGCAAACATCTATTCGCGCGAACATGCGACAAGGCCAGTGCAATTATGTGAATTTGCCGCGCACTGCTAGGCAACTTTCGTGGACGGGTGCTTCGTCATCTTGAGGCGCGTCACACTGCATCGACCATCGACACTGACGGGCGCGTCACCATCGAGTGTGGCACGATGAACGACGCGATGCTGGTCACCGTAATCGTTAAGGGCATAATGCTGTGTTGCGCGATTGTCCCAAATCGCGACATCGCCTTCTTTCCAGGTCCAGCGCACGGTATTTTCGGGCGCCGTGATATAGGACTGGAATAGTTGAAACAGCTTCTGGCTGTCGCGTTTTGGGATATCAATAAACCTTTGCACCAGATCGCCGAGCACCAGCGCGCGCTCGCCGGTCTCGGGATGTACACGGACCACCGGATGCTCCGTCTCATAGATTGTTTTGGTAAAGACCTCATCAAAATGCTTCTGATCGATGTCGCGAACACGGCAGGTCCCGGCGTAGTCGAAGGCGTTGCTGTGAACGGTCCAGAGTTCGTCGGCAAGCCGTTGGAGCGGCCGCGGCAGATCAAGGTAGGCCGCCACAGCATTCGACCAAATCGTATCGCCGCCGGACGATGGGATCACAATAGCTCGCAGCACCGCAGCTTTGGGATAAGCCGCTAGAAAGGTTCCATCGGTGTGCCATACATCGGCTCGGCTACCTCCACGCGCGGAATCAAGCTCGAGGATCGAGGTCGTTCCATTGATCGTACCGAGTGTGGGATGCGGCACCAGCTTTCCCAAACAAGCGGCAAAGCGCTCCTGCTCCGCGTCATCAAGATGCCGCTGATCGCGGAAGAAGATCACTTTATGTTCGAGCAGCAGGCTATTGATTGCAGCGACGGTTTGGCTCGGCAAATCACCCGAAAGTTTGATATCTCTGATTTCAACACCGATGCGCGCGGCGCGCTTGACGATGTCGGTCGCTGGAATGACACGCTCGGTCGAAGCCGTTTCTTTCATTGCAATTTTTTCCAAGTTTTGCGGATTGTTCAAGCAGACGAGGGTGCATCTCACTCGCTTTCGATGACGAACCTCGCGCTGCGGGTACTCTTGAGCAAGCACCATGCCAGTCGGACACGAGCTGTGAACGTCAGGTTGATGATCCGAACAGCTTGCCAGGAGTTCGATGGCACCTCCAATCCTCTTGCAATCCGAACCCGCAAATACACCAGAGGTGAAAACTCTGAGGCTAGCGCCCCGGTCCGGGGCGAAAGGCACGCAACACGGAGAGGAATTGTACCGCTCGGTACCCGAACAGAAACGCGCCATACGGCCTTCGTGCAACTTTGAGCAGCGAGCCGTGCGTGCCGTTCTCGTCCAGTATGGCACCTGCCCAACTGCAGCAATCGGCCAAATACGGGCCGCGTCTGCGAACGAGCCATCACCGGCTCTGAAGGTGTCCGGGACCTGCCCTGGCCGCGATCACTACCGGCTTCATCCGCTGGAAATGGAAGAGGAATAGATGACCTTGGAAGAGACCCAAACGATTGAACTACGGTTTCATCCAGGCGAAAGCCATTGACCCGCGGCACTGGGATCGCGATGTTCTCGATGCACCGACGTCCGAGGGCGGTGAGGCAGATGCTCGGCATTGTCCCGGTGGCTTTGCCTAAGACGGCAAAGATATGTCCACTACCGGTCGTTATAGGTGTTTCAATGTTGTCGAAGTAATTACCCTCGACGAGTGCTTGCACAGATGATCCAGCAACCACTGCATGGAAAACTCCGCAGCTGTGTTGCGCATTCGTGTTGTGGAAGTAATTGTTAACGAGATGGATAATGGCCTGCGCACCGTCAATGTGCGGCGCCCGCCCCGAGATCTCATGAAAATAGTTATTTGCGATAGTGATCGTCTCCGGGACACCAAGAAACAGGAGGTTCCAATAGTGTTTCCCGTTAGAATAGGAGGAATAGACATCGCTGCCATCGAAGTCGTTCCAGGAAAGCGTAATATTCGTCGTGGGGAAAAAGCGGCCGACAATCATTTGACGCCCGATATTGTGAAATCGGTTGTGATCGATCCACACCAGGTCGGCTCGTGCAATTGCAATAGCATCACCGGCAAATATCACGCCTTCATTGATATCACTGATGGTCAGGTTGCGAATAACGACGTTGCTGACCCCACCCCTTCACTTTGATTGTAGCGGCCGAGCCAATGCCGATCACCGTTTTGTTTGAGCCAATTTCCAGCGGGCGCTTGCCGGCCCTGTCGAATGCGACCGACGTCTTCTCCTTGCCATCGCAATGCGCGTCGTTTCCATCGATAAGAAGAAGGGACTCACGCTTGTAAGGTGCCGAACAGGCACGGCCGTATTGGGACCCCTGCCCTTCGCCTCGCCCCTCCGTACCGGTAAAGTCTATGGTTCCGATTACCTGGATCTCGCGCGAACTATCGTCATTGCACTGGCCGAAGCTGTACCACCGACATAACTCATAATTCAGAGCCTGGTTGATCTGACTTGAACTATCTCGCCTCCCAGCCCGCCCGTCGCTGCAGAGCCAAAGCCCATGATGGCCTCCGATCGCACATCGTTCGGTCCGAGGAGGGACGAGACGCCGAGGACGGCAGCAAGTCCGCAGAGCACGCGCAACGAACGCTTGATGTGCTCCATCGTGTGTTTCATAGGCATATGATGCTCTCTCTTACCTCCGCAATTCCCCACGACAACCTGAATTTTCGAGCCGAAATGCTGAACTAGACGGGGCCATCAGCATGCGGCGTTAACGCCATTAGATCGTCGTCAATAAGGCAGGCTGGTAACATCGGAAGCATGCTAAACAACGGTCGAGGTGTGCAGCCGCAGGCACCGTGCCAGATGGAATCGACCTGGGTAGCCATTGAGCGGCTCACGACTGATGAAAACAGCGGTCGATGCTTCGAGAACGCGGTCAGAATGAAAGCAACATCTTATCCCACGTTTCACCGTAACGCGCACGGCTCGAAGGCAACGGCGGGACCAGCTTGCAACCGCGCTCTTTGATTTGCGCCTTCGACGCTTGATGGGCTAGCTGCCCTAAGGCCCTGGAATGCAACTATCAAACCTGGCTGTTCCTGTGATCCCGAATGAGGCGTACCGCAGTTCAAATCATGAGACGCCCGGCTTCCGTCGGGCTGTCTGGGAGCTTCACTGATGTACACGCCGTCCTGCTTCCAAGTTCTCGATATCGCCGGCCTTCAACAAACAATGCGCGAGGCACGGACAGCGACACTGGTCACCGCCACTCACGAGGGGCTTGTTGGAACGTTGCTGCCCGTAGTACTCGACGAGAGCGCAGGCTCGATGGGCACGATTTACGCGCACGTGTCGCGTGCTAATCCGCAGTGGAAGCTGACACCAACCGGAGAGGCGATGGCAATTTTCGCTGGGGCGGAGGCCTATATCAGCCCTTCATGGTACGTGACCAAGCACGAGAGAGGCGAGGCCGTACCAACGTGGAACTATGTCGCTGTGCATGCCTACGGACAAGTTGAGTTCTTCGAGGATTCCGATCGGCTCCGCGAGGTAGTCACGCGGCTGACCGATGTACATGAGCGCTCAAGCAAAGACCGCTGGGCGGTCTCGGACGCACCTGCCGATTTCATCAAAGCGGAGCTCGAGGGGATTATCGGCCTGCGATTGCAAATTACACGGCTAGATGGCTCACGGAAGATGAGCCAGAACCGCAATGCCGCGGATCGCGCCGGCGTCATCGAGGGCTTATCCAAGAGCAACCGTGAGGAAGACCGTCGTGCGGCTCACCTCATTCCGAAAGGATGACGAACCCGAGCGAGGTATGGTAAACGAACCGGTGTCACGTGGACTTCCTCGACTGCTGTCCTTCTGCACAACCACGCGCGGGCGGCGGGTTTCTGCTCGCGGCAGGTGCTTTACACAGCACAGGAACGCGCGGCGTCCGCGAGCGGCACCGCGAACGCCCAAGCCGCTAGGCCAACTCCAGCTTTTATGGCGTGCAAGTCTCAAGAGATTTGCAAGGAGCCCTCCAAGCGTCTGGAATCTGACATTGCGGTCAGATTGCAGACTCTCTGACACTTCACGACAATCTGCGGTAGCGCACACTCCCGACGGGCAGCAAGAAACGCGAATGTCTCACATTTGCAAGGTCGCGCAGCTCACTTCTGTCACAATGATCGGGGCTCCCGGACCACCTGCTCGACCTCGAATTCGGCCTAAGACGTCCAAGAGACCTGTTTCGCCTGCTCGACGCCCTCCGGCGCAACGGGTATGCTGAACTGAAAGAAGGCCCCGTGAGGATCATTGGCGCCCGCCCAGATCCGGCCCCCATGCGCCTCAATAATGGAATGGCAAATGGCCAGCCCCATGCCCATGCCTTCTGACTTGGTGGTGTAGAACGCCTCGAACATACGGTCTGCGCTGTTTGGATGGAGTCCTGGACCTGTATCCCGAAAGCTGACCAATACATTATTCGAGCCATCTGTGCGCGTCGTGATCAGTAATTCGCGTTCGCCTTCGTTGATCTCGCTCATAGCCTCGATGGCATTCGTGATCAGATTGAGAATCACCTGCCGTACCTGAACGCGATCTGCCCGAACGAGCGGCAAAGCCTCAGGCCTTCGGGTTTGCACCCACACGTCATTTTCTGTAAGTTCCGCGCGGACTAGGGCCAACACCTCTAAGATCAATTCGTCAATTGCAAGAAGCTCGGTTTGCATGGGCGCTTTGTTCATAAGAGCGCGGATCCGACGGATCACGTTTCCTGCGCGCATACTGTCACGAACAATCAAACCGAAGGTCTGCCGAACCTCTTCCAGATTTGGCGGTTGAGCACCGAGCCAATTTAGCCCCGCGCCCGCATTACTGCTGATCGCGGCAATCGGCTGGTTCACCTCATGCGCGATCGAGGCGGCCAGATGTCCCATTGTCGTGATCCGATTGGCATGTGCAAGGCCCATCAGAGTCTCGCGATAGCGCCGTTCGCTTTCGCGGGCCTCCGCTTCCGCTCTCTTTCGTTCTGTCAGGTCCAGGACGAAGCCAACACCTTGGTCCTCTCGCGCATCGAACACGGCGAGGCCAATCAGCACTGGCACGCGACTGCCATCCTTCCGAACATACTCTTTCTCGAACTGCTGAACAGCTCCGGTCCTTTTTGCTTCTGTGTGAGCATCCATTGTGCGCTCGTGCCATTCCGGAGGCGTCAGATCGAGACCGTTCACTCGGCCTGCGAGGAGATCTTCTTGCTCGTATCCAACCATCGTGAGGAAGGCTTGATTTGCTTCGATGATCTCGCCCCCTTCGCGAATGATAAAGATTCCGATGATGTTAGCGTCGAGCAAGCGCCGGATTTTCGCCTCCCGTTGCTGAACTTCGCTGTACAACCGGCTGTTTTCGAGCGCTGTTGCAGCTTGAGAGGCAAGCATTTTCTGCATTGATGTTCGGGCAGCCGAGAATATGCGCGGGGCGAGATTATTCTCCAGATAAAGTACGCCGATCAGCTTGCCCTGCGTGATGAGTGGCAGGCAAAGAATAGAACGCGCTTTGCGCTCGCGGATATAAGGATCTTCGGCAAATGAAGGCTGGACGACAGCGTCTTCGAGAACCACGTTTTCGCGGACACGTAGCACGAAATGCAGCACGGATTCGGGAAGAGCCATCGGAGTTACGGGCTGTTCATCCACCTTTATAACGAGCGCATCTGCTACCGTTTTGCCTTCCGCTTCGATCCGTGGCTCGTCGCCATGCAGCAGAATCAACACACCTCTTTCGGCGCCGGCCTGCTCAATGGTAGTCCGCATAAGCTTGTCAATTAGCTTCTGAAGCACAATCTCGCCGGAAATCGCCTGCGACACTTTGATCACCGTCGCCAGATCAAGTTGCTCAACCGGAGCTCCGATCGTCATGCCATTCACGGCAAGCGGGGGCTCCTGATGCATGAGATGCGGATGCAGCTCCTCGAGTTGACGCACCTTACCATCCGCTCCCCAACGAAGGTAGCCGCGCCGCGCGTCCTGCAGGTAAACCCGGGAGATCCTGGCAAAACCGCGTGCAGCATAAAAGCGCGCTGCAAGTTCACAAGCGATCCCCTCGTGGTGGGGGAAACCGTTACGTCCTGCGGTTTGGATTGAGTGTTCGTACAGTCGCATTGCGTCTGCATCCCGGCATTCTAACCTCGCAATTTCAGCGCCGACCAAGGCAGCCCGATTCTCGAAGTTGTCGGGGCAATTCGTCGCCCATGTCTGCAGTTGCCTGTAATGAGCATCAATGACATCTCGGTGTGGCTGTTGTTCGCCTTCGCCCAGCCTGTCGCAATAACACGAGTGAGACAGCGCACCATAAAAGTGAAACTCCGCGGTCAAGGGCTCTGTTGGTATGGTCCATAGTTTGGGCTCGGCCTTCGAGCGAGCCTCAACAGCCGCAGCATAATCGCCGGATAGGAAGCGCGCCTGAAGTTTGCGGATCCAGTAAACGGTTTCGCTAGGTGACTCCGGACTTCCTGCCAACGATCGTTCAACGTCTAGCTCGTCAAATTGTTGGTCGTCGAAGCAACCGAGCGAGCGCGTGAGGCCGCGCATGGTTCTGACGATTGCGAGCTGAGCGGCTACCGCCTCAGCAGCAAATTGTACCTTTCTGTTCCGGATCGTAGCAGCGCTTTTCTCTAACTCGTTCTGTACCTCTTTCAGGTGATCTCCGGCCATCATCATACTTCCGGTTAGATGGACCGAACTGTACGCCTCATAGATGACATCACCGCTACTGACCGCGGCTTCGAGGGCTCGCCGGATCAAAACTCGGCCGTCTCTAAGCGGCTTCGTCCACGGGATCACGGTGGCTCCGACGGCCAAATAGACGTGAGCCCGAAAACGAGAGAACTCGCCGCGATCAGCCAGATCGCAAGCAAGACGACCAAATTTATCGGCCGCTTGGTAGTCACCGAAGCGTCCGGCCGAGATTCGGCCTAACCATGCGTAATGGGCGCAGGAAGCATCAGTGTTGCCGTATTCGAGGCTGATGCTGACCGCTCGGCAGATCACTAAAGCGGATAAATTGGCGTCTGTGAAACCTGCAGCCGGAAGAATCCGCGTCAACACGGCGAGCGTGGCAAGATTGGCCTGGTCTGTCATTCGAGGCAAACCAGCAAGATCCTCGATTGCGTCGGGCAGCTGTGACCACATCCGCTGATATTCGGCCAGCATTTCATGGTCCGTCGGACGCTGCGACCACTCGATCCCGACGTCGCGAAGATATTCGAGACCTATGAGCACTGCCCGGCCGTGCTGACCCAGCGTCAAGTAAATATCGACCCGCAAACATGCGACCGTTGCTCGTTGTGGCCCGTTCAAAGCTCGCTTCGACAGTGCGGACAAGAGACGCTCTGCAATCTCCAGCTGGCCTACCAAGAATTCGCATTCGGCCCGGCTGGTCTCGAGTGCGAACGCGAGCTCGCGGCGCCTTTGCCAAAAATTGGGCGCGAGCAGCGCAGCACCGACGGTGAAATATGCTAGCGCCGAGGCGTAGGCCGCCGAGGCCTTGGCACGCTGCCCTGCGATCAAGTTCAACTCGGCGAGCTGCTCTCGCTCCTGACCGGAAGCGATGAGCGCGACGCCTCGATTGAGCTGACTGACAATGTCGAAGATGGCATCTTCGCGTTTGTGCGCAGGGATGTGTGCCGCGAGCATCCGACCGATCCGCAGATGGGAAGGAGCGCGCGAGGATTCCGGCATCAGCAAGTAGGCCGCCTCTTGAACGCGATCGTGGACAAAGCGGTAGGCTGTCCCATGCCGCACGATCAGTTCCTGCCGGATTGCCGGCCACACGGTCGCGTGCACTTGCTCCTCTGGAATTTCGAGCACAATCGCAAGCTCCGCCGTCCCGGCGATGTTGCCGAAACAGGCCAGCTGTTGCAGCGCTTCCTGCGTTTCCTTGGGCAGCCGGATGAGCTTGCCGAGCATCAGATCGACGACGTTCTCGGTGTACGCTTTTGCGTGAATTCGCTGCAGATCCCAACGCCAGCGCGCCGACACGTGATCGAACGTCAACAGCTGCTCTCCGGCTAGGTCAGACAAGAATTGAACGGCGAAGAACGGATTGCCCATCGTCTTCTGATGCACCAACTTCGCAAGCGGGGCAGCGCGTTTTGGTCCGCAGCGAAGGGTATGCGCGACCAACTGCCCGACGTCGTCTGCGCTGAGCGGCGATAGCGTGATCTCCTGTAGATTTAGGCCGGCTCTCCCGATGGACTCGAGCTTGCGTTTGAGCGGATGATCTGCATCAACTTCGTTGCTGCGGTAAGCTCCAATAAGCAGCAGGTGCAGATCCGGCTGGGTCAGCAGATCCTCGATCAGGTCGAGTGTTGCGGCGTCATACCACTGCAAATCATCGAGGAAGAGCACCAATGGATGGGTTCGCCGGGCGAACACGCCAATAAAGCGACGAAACACGAGCTGGAAACGGATTTGCGCTTGGCGGGCTGGAAGCTCAGCAACCGCGGGCTGCTCGCCGATAACAAGGCTCAAATCGGGGATCAATTCGACCATCAGCCGTCCATTCCCACCGAGCGCCTCCCGGAACGCCTGCCGCCAAGTCGCGAGTTCGCCCTCACTTTTGCTGAGAAGAGGACGCACAAGGCTCTGAAAGGTCTGCACTAGTGTCGCATATGGCACATCGCGCTTCACTTGGTCGAATTTGCCTGATGCCAAGAGCCCGCGATAGGGCACGAGTACTTTGTGTAGCTCCTGGACGAGCGAAGACTTACCGATGCCGGAATAACCGGCAACCAGCACCAACCTCGGCGCGCCGCTCTTCACCGCTCGATCGAAAGAGCCAAGCAAGGTCTCGATCTCGCGGGCTCTCCCATAGAGCTTCTCGGGGACGATCAACCGATCAGGTGTGTCGTCTGCGCCAAGTTCAAAAGGCTCGATGCGACCATGGTTGGCCCATGCTGCCAGACAGTGTTGCAGATCGTGTTCAAGGCCAGCGGCAGTCTGGTAGCGTTCCTCGGCGGTTTTCGCGAGGAGTTTCATCGCAATTTGAGAGATTGGCTCCGGGACATTTTGCGATTTCTCGAGGGGCGGTGTTGCTTTTCTTGCAATATGACAATGAATCCACTCCAACGGGTCTGAGCCCGTGAACGGCAGCGCGCCGGTCAGCATCTGGTAGAATATCACCCCAAGTGAATAGAGATCACTGCGAGAGTCGACCGAGCGATTCATTCGTCCGGTCTGCTCGGGCGCCATGTAGGGCAGCGAGCCGGCGATGAACTCGGCAGGCTCAAGCGGCACCCGCTCGCGGGAAAGCCGGGACGCCAGCCCGAATCCGGTGAGTCGCACTTGTTCGTCAGGACAATTGACCAGAATGTGACCGGGTTTCAGGTCCTTGTGGATTAAGCCGCGGCGGTGGAGCTTGCCCACGGACCTCGTGACACCAATAGCAAGGCGCAGGAAGCGCTGAGGCTCCATGCCGACTCCAACTAAGTTTAGCAGCGGCTCGCCGCATGGATCCTCCAGGACCAGCATGGTACGACCAGCTTCCCGGATGAGTTCCAGAGGCCGCACCGCCCATGCCTCATCTAGCTCCTCTCTCAGCTCATACTCGTGGGCGAGGCACTCGATCGTGGCGGGGTGTTCCCCGGTGGGCCGCACGAGAAGCACGACAGCCTTGCTGCCGTTGATTTGCCGCCACGCACGGCAGAACACACGACCTCCGTCCCTCCACAGGGGCTGGATGTCGTTGTCGAGATTTGAGCCGAACACATTTCGGCTGGGAGGGGCGCGCGGCATTTGCCTGACCAGACTAAGAAGACGCGCGCCAAATCTGACACATAAGAGGCGCCATTGTGAAGGAACTTCACAAAATTCGCTGCAGGGTCCGGATCATGGCCGCCAAAGAGAGCCCGCAGCAAGCACAATATAACGGACGCAAGCTGTATGTTAGAGCCCGATCGTGTCGATCGAGCGCAGCCCTGCGCGCAGCTCGAGCCCGGGCGGCGGCTCCGGACTACGCAGCGCGCCGGCGCGGAAGGAGTCCTTCGCGATAGAGCGACTCAATCCGAAGGCTTCCCACGCCAAGGACAGCGGCTCGATTGACGTGTGGCCGAAAATGCCGCCACTAACAATGAAGTTGTTTGGCACGTCTACTTTGAAGAGGAACAACTCGCCCGGCTGGAGCGCCGAAACTGCGTGGTGCCGCTGGGTTGCCACGAAAAGGTTAAAGATAGCTGGAATACGGGGCCGCCCTCTCATTCGTATTTCAAGGCGGCGGCACGGACAAAGCCTGGCAGCAATCCTCTTGAGGCAAATGTAGGGGACGGTTGTCGCCGGTCCAGCGGCGATCGAACCTCTCAACCACGAGCACACGGTTGCCTTCAAACTCCTCGATCGCGATGGCGGCGCTCGGAAGTCCGAGAGCTGCTGTCAGCTGGCAGAAGAACTCATTCTCGACGCTGTAGGAAAGATTGAGGCCGTTCGGTAGTCGGTCAATCCGCGGTTTGAGAATGTGCGTCGTGGCTGTAGTCGCCAGCGGCTTGTACCAACGCCCTTTCCAGAACAAGAGCGCGGTCTTTTCCTGGGCGCCGGCGATCGAGATCCGAAAGTCCTCGTCCTCACCAAGCTCAAGGAGAGCCGATGCAAAGGTCGCCGAGAAGCCGGGCGATTCTCGTCGTCAACGGGTCTGCCGTCAACAGCCGCGGCAGCGCCCGGGTTCGATGCCGTCCGGCAGGAATTGCAATGGGCCGACGCAGTCCCGTCCGACACCAGTGAGTAGGTCGTAAGCGTCGATGCCCTGAGCGTGGACTCGCTCCGCCATACGATGGCGGATGGGCATGCTGTCGGGCAGGAGATTGTCGGAAACGGCGACGACAGCGGCGCCGATATAGCGGTCCCTCACGCAGAGCAGAAATAGCGACACGGGCAGCGCATGCTCCCAGGCAAGCCAGGACGGATCATACTGAAAGTCGATTGCGCCGACGAATGGTGTTCTGCAATGGGCGTTCACCGGCTTCGGATGAGGAGAGCACAAGGTTCGCTTTGTGGGCAATCTCGGATCGGCACATACTTTGATCCGTCATCTCCCCGACGAAGATGGGTGCGCTGCCTAAAACCCAGCGACGCTCCTTACAAGCTGGGTTCCAGCGAGCCCTTCTTCGATAGCCCTTTCGAACGGAGACGGCTGCGATCCTGAACGACGTGTTCCTTGCCCTGACCAAGGCCGGCCACCAGCCTTGGATTGGCGAACAACCCCGTAATGTCAGCATGACAGTGGGTCGTTAAGACGATCTCGTTCACGCTCGACCACCCGGGGCCAGGACGCAGGCCAACGGACGACTCCAAACACCGCATGAAGCTTCCGAAGCCCTCTGACTGGAGATCCCAGCCACTGGAGAACAGCGGAACGCCTTCTCGTCCCAGTCGCGCTGCGACAGATCTAACTTGCCAACTACGAACTCCACCTAGTCGGCTCGAGAGATGCTAACTCGATCAATCTACAAGACATGTACAACGTGACCCTACGTACGATTCAAGCCTTTCCCGTCTGTGTGAAGTAGCAGGGAGTCACCATCTACTTTGGCTGCTAAACGAGTCTCAGTTTTGCCACGCGGGTCACATCATCTGGGACACCATCACCACGGATGTACTGGCGATGTGGGGCGAACCCGGCACACTTCTTCTCAAAGGAGTGCGCCGGGCCGCCTTAATGAGTTGCGTCGGAAGATTGATGAGCTAGTGGGCGGTTGGCGGCTGCTCCAAGCGGACCGCTCGAGCCAGTTTCAGCCCTATACTGCGGCATTGAGGAGCTAAGCTTCGAATCAGCGTGCTCGATACGCACCTATGGTGCCCGCCAATCCCGCGAATGCGCCCTCTCCATTTGAATTACACACATCATCCTCGGATACGAGCAGCGAAGCAATCGGCAGGACGCACGAACGTGGGCGCCCCCGCAGCTCGAGATGATTACATTTCCTACAAAGCACGACCGAAAGGACTTGAATCGCACCATGCGTCAGGTTGTACGAAACCGATGCAAGGTGCTTTCCCAAGCTCGCTAAAGACACAACTCACAGGCGCTCTGACGACGCAAAAAAAGAATTTATGTGCTGATGCCGCTGCTACTCGTTCTGATGTCCATTTTCTTTACTGCGGGTGCGATAGTCTACGCCTCATGCCGATCTCAACAACGCCGGCGGGATCGGCGCATGCACAGGCACATTGGCCCCAATTCGCTCAGCTCGCGCCCCCGCGTGCAGCTACCCAGGCGGCGGGCATTTTGATCCGGCCGCTTAACGAGAGTCCGCCGACGCCTCATGCGCCTGAACGGGGATGCCAAGCGGCATCCGCCGCCAGCTAGAGCGAGCGCCTCAACTTGGCTGCTGATTGATTTGATCAATGCCGCCGGGCCGTTCCAACGGGACGGCGGACAGACGCAATCCAGTTCTCGACCACTCGGGCCCTTTTTGCTAGACTTTCGTGATAATGTCTTACGCACGCAAACGGCTGGCCGTTCGCATACCTGGAAGATCTCAGAGATTTGCACTGCGCGAAAGCTCCTGAGAAGGCCGCCACGAGCAACCTTTGGTCGTGGCTCCACGGAACTTCTACCACGATTGCAGAAGTGAGGCTTTTATCGTGACCAAGCGCTCTGAACCGCGGAAGCAAGCCGCAACTGTCGAAGGGCCGGAGAGACCGAGCGTGTTGGTCGTCGACGACGACCTCTCAATGCGCGAATCGCTCGTCAACCTGTTTCGTTCGATCGGTCTAGACGTTGTTGCTTTCGGATCGGCCCAAGAACTGCTCCAGAGCGAGCTTCCTGATGTTCCCAGCTGCCTTGTGCTTGATATCAGACTGCCGGGCTTGAGCGGGCTGGAGCTCCAGATTGAATTAGCCAAACTGAAGGTTCACATTCCCATTATTTTCATCACCGCTCATGGCGATATTCCGATGACCGTCAAAGCGATGAAGAATGGAGCAATCGATTTTCTCGGCAAGCCGTTTCGCGATCAGGAACTGCTCGATGGAGTGGTCGCAGCGATCGAACAGGATCGCAAGAGACGAGCTATAGACAAGGTTGTCACGAAGCTGCAGTCCTTGTTCGAGGCTCTAAGTCCACGAGAGCAGGATGTCTTGAGACTGGTCGCCACGGGCCTCTTGAACAAACAGGTAGCCGCGGAACTCGGGCTTGCCGAGATTACAGTCAAAATCTACCGGGGGCACGTGATGAAGAAGATGGGTGCTCGATCACTAGCCGATTTGATTAGAATGGCGGAGAGGCTGGGAATTGGGACCGACCGTTTCAGAGTACAAACCTAAGTATGATTTTACAATTTCTTCGTACACGCGCACCCTTCGGCTGGCCGCCATGCTTCGGCCAGTGCCTTCGCCCAACCAGGACGGGTGGTCTTGTCTAACACTATTTCCGTTGTCGACGATGATCCTTCAATTCGTGTCGCGCTGAACAACCTCTTGAAATCACAGGGCCACATCGTTCATACGTTTGCTTCGGCCGAGGAATTCCTGGAGTCGTCTCAATTGAACAGCACGTCCTGTGTAATTGCAGACGTGCAGATGCCCACGATGAGCGGCTTTGAACTTTTAGAACAGATGCGGGCCCAAGGCCACGCTGCGCCATTCATTTTGATTACTGCCTTCGCGGATGATCGCACGCGAGCCCGCGCTTTGAGCGCCGGCGTGACCGGCTTTTTCGCTAAACCGTTTCCCGCTCTGGAGTTGATGGCCTGCGTCGATGAAGTACTCCGCGAGCACCGTCCCGGAACAAACGCCTGAAAGCGGGGCAAGCAATCTGGACCAAGCCGCGCCCGCGCGGCGCTCACGATGTCGATCAACGCGCGATTGCTCGTGCTTACCCCGCGCCAGTGGCGACCATCACCTTTTGATGTAGCCGCACTCCTGTCGCTGTTGTCGCACTTTCGACGTCTGGTTGAAGCACTTGCTAGTCCGGGCCCCTGACAACATGCCTCCCGTATGATCGCGTAATCCGACGAGGCCGAAGCGCTCGTCGCGTTAACGCAGGAGCGCGCGATCTTGAGTGCGACAACCATTGCTGAGTTCGGCGCGAAAGTGCCACGGATCCGGCCGCCGAGTTTGGGGGAAGAGGAGGCGGCGATCGCGGCCAACATCACGGAGTTTGTCAAGACGTTCGCTGCGGAATTCCGAGAAGCCGCAAAGACGTATGTTGGCAGATCGAATGTTGGCGGATCGAACGGTTTGCACCGCCAGATCCGCTAAATTCGGTTCGATCCCAGCAACTCTTCGGACTGAAGCACCGGAAGCCTACGCATCCGTTGGAATGGCAACACAAGTGCCGCTGGCAGATTCGATCTCAAGCCATGCCTTTGCTGCCGAATCCATCCATGCCGACGACTGCCCGGCGATTGTGTCGACCAAGCGCAAGGCCAAAACCGGTCGGGCGGCGGGCGTGTCCTTCTAGTCCCTGAGACCGTGGCCTGAGCATGTCGCTTCCGGCTCGCGGTATCCTGACGCAAGGTACCGCACGCATGCGCAACGTCTTCCCGCGCGGCTAGGTAAACCTGTTCGCGAAAGATGACTTAACACGGGGGCCGTCGCTGGATGGGGACGAAGCTACTAGAGATGGTAGCTTTGTTCCGCCTGGTTCTCAGGTAACCCGTTGGAGCTGATTTTTAGATGCGCTACGTGCAACCCAAACGATGCCGAGAGGCGCGGAACCCGCGGTCACGGCCTGCCAGTCCTGCACGATGTTGGCCCGCGTTGTTTCATCGGGCAGATTGTCTGGTCGACGCGACGACCGCATGGTTGGAGTACACAGGGGAGCCGAATGAAGACAATTGAAACGCTAGAGTCCAATGTGCGTGCGTACTCACGTTCCTTTCCTGCTGTCTTCAATGGGGCGCGCGGTTCAATTATGTTCACAGAGGGCGGCCGAAAGGTCATAGACTTTCTGTCTGGCGCTGGAACGCTAAACTATGGCCACAACAATCAGCAGATCAAAGCAGCAATCAGCGACTATCTGGAGTCGGACGGGGTCGTCCACGGCTTGGACATGGCCACTCCAGCAAAAGTCGAATTCATGGAGACCTTTAGCTCTGTTATTCTTCGGGAACGGAATCTTTCCTACCGCTTTCAATTCACCGGGCCTACAGGAGCTAACGCCGTTGAAGCAGCTCTAAAGCTCTCGCGTAAAATCACAGGGCGTCACAACGTCATTTCTTTCACGAACGGATATCACGGCCAAAGCTTGGGAGCCACAGCCGCGAGCGGTAACCGCTTTTACCGTAAAGCCAGCGGGATTCCCTTATCCGGCACAACTTTCATGCCCTATGATGGGTATCTTGGCTCCTCGTACAGTCCGGCGGATTACGTTCGAAAGGTGTTAATGGACGAGAGCAGTGGTACTGATCTTCCAGCCGCCATTCTCGTCGAAACCGTGCAAGGAGAGGGAGGCATTAACGTCGCCGGCAAGGAATGGCTGCAGTCATTGCAGGCTTTGGCAAAAGAAGTCGGAGCTATTTTCATAGTTGACGATATCCAAATGGGCTGTGGTCGCACAGGTGAGTTCTTCAGCTTCGAGTTCGCTGCGTTGTCGCCAGACATTGTCGTGATGTCGAAATCGCTGAGTGGTTACGGCTTGCCATTGTCGATGCTCTTGATCAAGGAAGCGATCGACGCATGGGAACCAGGCGAGCATACGGGAACATTTCGCGGAAACAACCTTGCACTCGTTTCTGGCAAGGCGGCATTGGATGTGTATTGGCGCAACCAGACGTTCTCGCAACAGATCCAACGCTTGGGTGCATTTATGCGGCGTCGACTCGATGCTATCGCGTATCAGCACGGAAACGAGTTTGCCGTTCGTGGACGCGGCATGGTATGCGGCTTCGATTGCAAAACGAGCGAGATCGCAGAGGCGACGTCACGGAGAGCATTTGTGAAGGGATTGATTATCGAGCGATGCGGACCGACGGATCAGGTTGTCAAGTTCCTGCCTGCACTTACGATCGCCGAAGAAACGTTGGAACAGGGGCTCGATATATTCGAGGAGTCATTGACTGAAACCTTGAAGTTGACCCGACCAAGCTAACCTGCCTGCGGATTCCGGGGATTGCGGCCAGAGATTCCGATTGAACGCGACCATGCATTCCGATCGAAGGCGGCCACCCGTTC
>NZ_JBVVPS010000050.1:0-31926 GCF_055811355.1 Bradyrhizobium sp. WSM4873
CAAAGAATTGACGACGCAAAGAACAACTTTGGTCGAGGGAAGAATGAAACGAACATGCTCGCTGTCCTTTATCGACTTAGAACTTCAGCTCAGAAGATGAACTCGCCGCGGTTTCGTTAACTGTTCCTGACTTCCGGTCACCCGCCAGTCGCGTTGCACGCGGGATGCCTGAAAGGCCCCGGTCTAGCCGGGGCCTTCGATTCACCAGTCCGACTTCAGATCAATATTTGAGCAGAATCGGGCCGCCGAACTTATAGTTGAGCCGCGCAGTCACAAGATCGAAATCCTGGCGGATGCGGTCGCCGCCCAGCGAACCAGCAGCCACGACAAAGTTCACGTCGGCATCCCGCATGAACAAGTGGTCGTACTCGACGCTTACCGACCAGTTCGGCGCGAAACCGACTTCGATCCCGGCGCCCACAGTAGCACCCCAAGGGCTGCTATCAGCGCCCGCGAACTGCGCGCCCGTGACTGCGGAGTTGACTCGATACGTGTTGCTCGCCACTGCGACGCCGCCCTTGGCGTAAAACAGTACGGTGTCGAGCGCATAACCGATCTGCCCAGTCATCGTACCGAACGCACCAATCTTGCTCTGGTCGACATCGCCGAACGCAATGCTGACGTTGGATCCGCTCAGATCAGCCCAGTTCCCCTGACCTTCAACGCCCAGCACAATCTGGCCGATCTGCCATCGATAGCCGATCTGCCCGCCGACGGTAATGCCGGTCGCATCATGACAGCCCTCAGGGGTGCGACCATTGTAGTCCCAGCAATTCGAGCTTGAGCCCAAGCCGCCGTTCACACCGACGTAGAGGCCGCTCCAGTCGTAAATTGCAGCCGCGACAGGCGGCGGAGCTTTGGAGTAGAGAGGTTGGACGGGCTGCGCAGCCAGGTCTGCACCGGATGCGGACGCAATTGCGCCAAGCGCCACAATGCTCACAGTCGTAAGCAAGAAGTTCTTCATTTCTACTCTCATGTCTTGAGTGCCCCGAGCCTCACGCGTCTTAACAACATGCGCGCGAATTGCTGTAGCTGCGTCACAACATTCGTGCCGAAAGAAATGCGTGAACCGGACGCTGCGTTAGGTTCTGCGTTGCAGATCATTCCCAAGTGTCTGCCAGTGCTACATGCCGTGAGCGTAGATGGCGCAAAAATGAGCGAACTAGCGGCCGCCGATTCAGCGGAGTAGGCGCACGGCAAGCCTGAGGCGGTTTTTGAGATTTGCTATTTTGCGGAATTGATTCGTGGACAGCGCACAAGCTGCCTACATGTCATCTTGGCTCGCCTGACGATCTCAGGGCAGCTATTTCGGTTGTGTTGCAGCCCAGGCAAGCGCGCTTCCAGACAGGGATAAGCAACGAGCCGCCGGCGATCCCGACGGCATGCCCGTTCGATTCTTCCTCAACATCCTTGGGACCTGAGCCGATGATTGGAGCAACAGATTTTTTGCGCTACTAAAACGAGCCGACGCCGCTCTTCGCGGAAGCATATCAATTTGTAGCGATTTCGCGCACCCCTTCAATCGTTAGGCAAAGACTTCGGAGGGTCCCCGGGATCTAGAAGCAAGCTCATCCCCCTGATTTTGGCATCGATCTTCTCGAGGACGGCGGTCGGAACGACATCCCGCTCCGGGAGATTCCACCAATGATCGTTCGCGGACGAAACGACTTCCTCGACGGCCGAGATGACCGCCGGTTCGGGCAGCCGCGCCCGATTGGCAAACTTTCGCCAGCTGTCCGGCGTAAGACCCTTGAACGATTTCTCTCCTCCCAATGACAGGGCCATATTGTCCTTTGGAGAATATGCGGTGGCCGATAGGACGTCGTACACGGGGGCGATCGCCGGCGTGCAACCGTCGCCCGGGTATATCGTGGACCAATTCTTCAAGTGCATGTCGCCGTTGCCGATAAGCGCGACAAGGGCTAGTCGACGAACAAATCTAGTGCGGCTCCTGTCGATACCGCCACATTCAGCGCGGAGGCGATGTCGTGGTACGAAGCGTCATCGTATTTTTTGGACGGCTGGCGGCCGAAGATTTGAGCGAAGTCTTCGATGTGAATTCGGGCGCCTGCGGGTCCTCGGTCGAAACGCTTCACCAGCAGGACCTTGCCGGTCTACAGGGTGTTGAACTCTTCGGGTATTCCCTCGAAATCGTGCCCCGAAAGCGCGAAATACGAGATCAGAAGCTCTACGTCATTAGCCACGGCACTATCCTCGCGCGTTCAAGCGGTGAAGTAAGGTATGGCAGCCCACAGGCCCCCGGTTGCCGTTCTGATATCATGGCACTCGCTGACATAAAGTGGGCGCCCCACGAAACAGTTTTGCCTATTGGAGGCCCGGACCAACTTCGAAAATGGCCGCGCGGCCCTTCATTCGATTGGCGGCGCATCCGGCGCAATGTTGTTGTCGGCACGGCACGCGGCATGAAGAGCGCTAGCCGTTGCGCGGTCTCGAACGTAAGCGGCATTTCCGCGACGATATCCATCCTCTTTGAGCGACGGTGAATGACGATCGCTCGATCGTGCTGATCCGCATTCCAGAAAACAACATAAAGATTGTACCTTCTAATATATCCGACAAACGTGCCTTTGATGTTTTCAGACCCAAGGACGAGGCCGCCGGCCGCCTTCGATTGGGCCGGCTCCTGGACCGTCTTGACCATCTCGTCGAAAATGATCGCGCTCGGTTCCGCCCTCTTCCATGATTTTTTATCCGGAGTGGCAAGAGCACTGAGCGTTGGCGCGCAGCCCGGAAACCATCCGCCTCGCTGCCGTCAGCCAGATGGAGCATGGGGCGATGGAGACGGTGCCGCCATTTGAGAAGAGCCGCGAAATGCGATCGCGCAAGTTCGCCTCGGCAGCGCCGCCGGGATAGCCGCGCCAGTCGCCAATCGGCCCGTCATCCTTGACGTAGGTTTCGCTGTGGTCGCTGTGACCAAAGCGGCCGACGAAGTCCGATTTATTCTCGTTCTTCGCCGGCTTCTGATTCATCCGGCTGGACTGTGCAATTGAGCCGCCCCGGGTTTGCCGCAGCCCATTTGCTTTAACTTACGCCGCCATGATGACTTGATTTCGTTGGAGCGCTGCAAGGCAAACGCGTGAATGAGGCGGCAGATTTATCTATGCCCCTCCATAGCGAGCCGCAGCGACTTCGGGATCCGCTGCGCCTTTCCAGCTGAGATAAACGCTACCCGTACACGTGCTGTGACCAGGAGATCGTCGCCGCGCCTGCATTCCTGCAGCAAGGCAATCGACGCGCCCCTCACCTCTTGCGGGACTGTGACGACGTCAAGAATGTCATCCAAGACCGCCGGTTTTAGAAAATCGATCGTCATCGAGCGCACAACGAAGGCAACACCGGGCGCATCGTTCTTGGCTTCTTTGAGTAATGCTTGCTGATTCGTTCCGAGCAGGCGCAAGTAGTTCGTTCTGCCGCGTTCCATGAAGCGCAAGAAATTTGCGTGATAAACAATCTGGCCGGAGTCGGTATCTTCGAAATAGACCCGGATCTGCATATGATGGCGGCCGTCGCGAATTTCGCCATCAAGAGAGGCTCTCACGGTGTGGTCCCCTTGCTGCCCTTTTGGGACCCATTGTCTCGCACAAAGGCGCGTTCCAGAGCAAGGGCCGATGGGCTTTGGCTTTGTTCGCGCAGTCGGAGCTCCGGCGCACCGCCGCGTGGGTGCTGCGCGTGCCCTCAACAGATCAACAACTTAGAAGCTCGGCCTCATCTTCGGGGTGATGACGAACTGCCCTTTTGGCCTGCGATTTGCCTGCCGGTGATGGCGCTGGCACGTCAGTGTTGGATACTAGGGAGGTCCGCTTGGATACTAGAGAGGTCCGCCAGAACTTAGCGGTATTCACAATGGCTGCTGGACCTCGGGTCGATCAAGAAGCTACTTGTAAGAGGATTGGCGGATGCGAAACAATCGACGATCACACGGACTGTGGGTGCTGACTGCGCCACCAGCGCCACAAACTGCTCCACTTACCGACGAAATTGCAGCGGATATCGTCGTGATTGGCGGTGGATACACCGGGCTGTCGGCGGCCCTTCATCTAGCTGAAGGTGGAGCGCGTGTTGCGCTTTTGGAGGCGTCTGAAATAGGATTCGGCGGGTCCGGGCGGAACGTCGGACTCGTGAATGCGGGCATGTGGCTCATGCCTGAGTCGCTTCCGGCCGCGCTCCGCGCGCCTTTTGGAGAACGGTTACTTGAACAGCTCGGCCGCGGACCGCAGACGGTATTCGAGCTCATCGAAAAGCACCACATCGAATGTGAAGTCGAACGTGCCGGCACCTTGCATTGTGCGGTCGGACGTAAGGGCTTGGAGGAGGTTGAGGCCCGTGCCGAACAGTGGCAGAAGCGTGGAGCGCCCGTCCTGGTGCTAAATGCGGAGGCAACACGCAGCAAAGTAGGCGGTGGCGACTACACCGGCGCGCTGCTCGATAAGCGCGCCGGCACCATACAGCCATTGGCTTATGTGCGAGGGTTAGCGCGGGCCGCGCTTGCGATGGGAGCCAGGATATTTACGCATAGTGAGGCCGTCATGGCGCAACAGAATGGTTTCCGCTGGAGAGTCGGCACCGAAAGCGGATCTGTAGAGGCCGACTGGGTGGTCGTCGCGACGGACGCTTATAGCAAAGGACTTTGGTCTGAGGTACGGCAGGAACAGATTCAACTGCCCTATTTCAACTTTGGCACGCCATGTCTGCCCGATGATCTGCGAAAGTCGATCCTGCCTGAGCGGCAGGGTGTGTGGGACACTCGAGAAGTCCTCTCTTCGTTTCGCCTCGATCGCTCCGGGCGACTCGTGTTTGGCAGTGTTGGTGCGCTTGAGGGGATTGGGCGATCTATTCACCGCGCTTGGGCCCAAAGATCGTTGCACAAGCTTTTTCCAGGACTCCGGGGCGTCCAGTTTGAAACCGGCTGGTTTGGCATGATTGGAATGACCTCCGACAACTTGCCCCGGCTTCACAAGCTGGACCGCAAAGTCATCGGTTTCAGTGGCTATAACGGCCGCGGAATCGCACCAGGCACTGTGTTTGGCAGTGTTTTGGCTTCGTATGTATTGGGGCAGATCGCGGAGAACGACCTGCCGTTGCCGGTCACCGCCGTTGAAGCCCAGCGCTTTCGTGCAGCGCAGGAGGCGTTTTATACGGCGGGCTCCCAGCTTGTTCACCTGATGGATTCCTGGTTCTGATCACCCCAGCAACCCGGTTGGCTTCACAAGCTGCCCTCGCTCGAAGGATGCCGGTCCTCGTGATGTTCTTATGATGTGTTCAAGGGCGCCGTCATGGAACTTAGGATACCTCGGGTCAGACAATCGGATGGTGAAAACGACGAGCTTGCGACGGGTGACGTTCATGACTCGAGCTGTCGGTTCTCCGCCGAATGCCAGTCCGCACCGTGGAGGCGGATCATCTCCCCGACGGGACCGCTCGATGAAGACGCGCTCAACGCAAAAGCCGGCAGTGACCGAAGCCGCACTTTAAAAGGGTTTCTCGATATCGCGAGACACCGGCGCGAAGGCCCACCCCAAACTGGAAGCGCTCATGAGTTGCCGTCACGGCGGTCGAAAGGGAAGCGCCAGCCTGTGAGGCGAGTTCTGCGTCGTTTCGTTTCGCTGAACCCGTCTGGAAACTCCCTTATGATGGACAGGGCAACTTCGCCTCCCTGCTTTATCCCGGCATCGTAGTGCTAGATGCCAGTGCGGCTTTCTGTTTGGGTGTCATAATTAATCCATGCGCCGAGCGCGTGCGCGTGCGCGGCGAAATCTCTTCCGAATAATGAGGTTGTCCACAGGAAGGCCCTGTGAATAGCCGGCATAAGGTTCCGCTATTTGCGGTTGCACGCCGGGAAACGTGTTCCACTGGTCGTAACGAATCGGGGAGAACCGCCAGCTTGCGACTGGCGGCCCCGATTGCCCGCGCACCGCTTGCGGACTGCGGGCCAAACGCTGATGTTAGCAGCAACAGCATAACATTCGGCAAGTCCCGAGAGGTCAAGTCCGGCTTTACTCTAGTGACAGAAGTCGAATGGCTACCTATAAGAACGCCAACTACCTACAGCAATGTAACAGCGACTGTTTCGATCAGATCAGGGGCGGGGAGTCGCGGCTCCCTTTGCCGCTCTCTACCGATGCACGGGCTGTCATCGCGAAATCGGAATTGCAGCAGGCCACACATTGCCTCCGCAAAGCAGTCATGCGCATACGTCAGCACAAGCACCATTCGATGGCGTCTGATCGTATGGGCAGATCACAATCCGAAGTGAGCGACCGACAACAACGGAAGTCCGGTTCAGCCGGGCTTCTACACTCTTGTTTGGAGATGCCCATTCAGGCGAGAGTACTTGAGAATGAGCTAGAAGTATTTCGCGGCCGGGTCTTCAGCATCTTCCACTTCCGGCATCATTACTTTCGATGCATCGGACAGCGAGCCGCCAATGGAATTCAGCATCATTCTGAGAAGATTCAGAGCTTTCGCCAACGTCTTCGCCTCCGATTTGCCGCGCAACCAGCCCACTTGCCATTGCCACTAGCGTCCGGTGGCTCCGGGTTGAACCATCGAAGGTCATCAGACAGCGTTCGCCGCGCCTCGCGCTCGTGCGGTTTGCCTAAGCATTTCGGCGGTTCGCCTAACGGACCCAAGCCGTTTGGCTCTTTGCGGCCCGAAAATCGTTTTGGATTCTTGCGAGTGCGGCCGGTCGCCCGGGCTTTCCTGAGAGGAACGCATGCGCGTGCCATTGAAATTCATTCCTTTTATATAAATTGGGTATGGGGACTCCATTTGCAGCTGTGCGCGTGAACGAGCCGGTCGGTGTTTGGGTTGGCCGTTCTGTGCCTTTCGAGATGCCCCCTACCCATGTGGAGCCAGGCGAGCGCGACAAAGATTGCAATCAGGTGCATGCTCCGACGAAACATCTTCTCGGAAGCAACGGCAATACGGGCAGCGGCGATGAATGAAGTTACGATGCTCAACGCGGAGTTAGATCGCTGCAAGGCTGAGCTGAGGGACCTTAACGCGAAGATGAGCTCAATTTCCTGCACGCAGCCGGTGGACATGACCGCAGTCGAGGACGTGGCGAGGCGAATTCGCCAAATTGCCGAACGAGTCGAAGTCTTGACGCGCGCCATCCTCCACGGTCCACAAGCCGGAACACAATAAGGCTGCCATGAGCCCTGCCGGGCGGCCAGTTACAAAGTTAACCCGGCAGGGACATGCCCAGGCTAGATCATATTTCTGAGCCTTGCGTGTTCTTGCAGCAGCTCAACTTCTTCTGTCTGAGCCCCGTTGCTTTCGTCAACTGTCGGCCACCTAATCTTGCGAAGCGGTTCGCGATCACCGTAGGTCGCAGGAACGTGCGCTTTTAGATGACGTAACGTGCGCGACACGCGATGCAGCTTCTGCGCTGCTACGGTCGAAAATGCCTTAAGCGGGCAGATATTCTGGCGGAATTGTGCGAGGGCTTTAGCCTCTTCGCCCTGCCCGTGCGTTGGATGTAACCGTCGACATAAGTGCGATGGCAAGGGCCGCGTCCCCAAGCCGGATGATGATCGGACCTGAGGCGCATTCAGCGAAGCTCGAGTCTGCCAAGGACCGCGAGTGCTCGCCACGAAAGATCGCTTCGCGGTCCTCAAATCGCGTGTTGCTTCAGGCAGTCGCCTGCTGAAGCCCGACTTCCCCATGCCAACCTGAGCGTCTTCAGCGCAAAGGCCCCCTCTCCATGGAGCGCCGCCCGCGAACACTTGCGAATGGCGCCTCCATCATATTCAACATTTCGCGTTGTCGTGTTCAGCCGTATCCGGCTGAAGACGTTAATGTCGGAGACCAGACACTGACGCGGGAGTATTCCGTCGCCGGAGCCGAAGAACATGGTTTTGCCCTCTTCAAGCGAGGCTCGCAAATGGCTTTGGTGGCACGTGGATTGCTGGGACACCGAAAAGAGCGCGTACGATCATGACGGCCTCGCAGTCGCCGGCCCAGGAGTCCAAATGAAACTTGCTCGATTGATCGCGGGCGTCACTCGTCTCCATTCTCGCCGGCATTTCAACTCATCTAGTGTGTCGATGCCCATGCCGTAGTAGTTCGGTGCTACTATACGTGGCGAACGACGGTGGCACCCGCACGGAATCTATGCTTAAGGTCAGATCATGAAACCGGTTCTCGTCTTCGATTGGAATGGAACGTTGCTCGATGATGCATACGCACTGCTCGAAACCACCAATGCAATTCTAGATCGCTTTGGTCGTACAACGATCGACATGAAGACGCTTCGGGAACATTGCGACGTTCCGCTGTCTCTTCTTTATCGCAGCCTCGGACTATCGCGAGACGAGCTTGCGACGCTGGATCGCGATGGGAGTGCAATGTTTCACGACGCCTATGAGGCTCTTGCGGGCAGAGCCGATCTACGCGAGGGCGCGCGCAGAGTCTTGGAGTTGGCGCGCCGAGAAGGGGCTTCGTCCATCATCGTGAGTAACCATATAGTCGACCCTCTGCGCTACCAATTGAGAAGACTTGGAATCAATGACTGCATCGACGATGTGCTCGCGTTCGAAAGCCGCGACACGCAATACAAATCGACAAGCAAAGGAGAGCGACTTCGTCTATACATGCAGAAGAACAACTTGAAGCCAGCGTCAACTTTCATCATCGGCGATATGCCGATCGAAACGGATATTGCACGGAATCTCGGACTGATAAGTATAGCCATTACCGGGGGATTTGTTTCCGAGGCGCGCCTGCAAGCGGCGCATCCAGACTACACGATTAACAACCTTCATGAGCTGTTGCCAATCTTACGAGGCTACGGTTTTTTTGGAATGCACAAATCATGATCGGCGAAGAACCACCGCACAGCGTCTGTAAAACCTTGATCATGTCGTCCATGTTGAACGAGTTTATCTCGGCGATTCGAACTCCGCCTTCGACATCGCACGCGTCGCATGGCTCAACTCAGTCGCGAGTCCAGCATCTGCAATACTGAACCCGTAATCCGGTACCTGCCGCACTCGCGGGATTCCAGGCGCCTGTAGTCGTCACCGGTGCGCTGCTCGAGGCTTGACGATGCCAGATCGAACAATAACCCATCTCTCACCCACACATTACCGCTCTTACGACCTCAGCGATCCCAGATAGTCGAGCGTGTTGGGAAGCGTCATATTGTAGAATCGGAGAGCAACTTCACCCCCATGTGCGTCGAACGCTGACCCCAGCTATTCCATCGCAAGTCAGTACTGGTCTGGACGAAATCAGCAGTAGGCCGGGGTCATGGTTGGGCTCTGACTCATTTCTGATGAAGTTCGCCGGCGACTGTGGTTCTTTAACGGAGAATCGGCGCCATGCGGACAGGCTTTCGAATTCCATCGCTAGTACCGAGTGGTTTGGTCTTTGATGGCGTAAGTGATTCAGAGGATTCAATTATTCTGGCTGTTCGGTCAGAGGCTGCGGAGGCCCAATGCCCTTTGTGCGCGACAGCATCGCGCCGAGTCCATAGCCGTTACATCCGGCACGTGGCCGATTTGCCATCAGCGGGCAGAAAGTTGCGCCTCCGATTGCTCACGCGGCGCTTCACATGCGAGGTGCCGCATTGCCGCCGGCGGATCTTCACAGAGCGGTTCGGAGAAGACATCGTTCCGCTTCGACGGCGTCGGACGGCACGGCTCGAACACATCGTCCATCACCTGGGGTTGGCGCTCGGCGGCCGGCCGGCAACAAGCTTCGCCAAGCGGCTCATGCTGCCTGTCAGCAACGATACCTTGCTGCGGGTGGTCCGCCGGCGGACGGCGATGCCGATGGATCCATTGCTTGTTGTGGGTATCGATGACTGGGCGTTCCGGAGAAATCGTCGGTATGGGACCATCGTGTGCGATTTGGAGCGTCGGCGGATCGTTGCCTTGCTGCCCGACCGGGAAACGGCGACCGTTCAGGCGTGGCTGTCGAAGCACCCGGGCATCAACATTGTGTCGCGAGATCGCGGTGGTGGATATGGCGAGGCAGCAGCCAAGGCGCTGGCGAAACCATCGTCTGCCCCAGTGACGCTCACGCAATAGCGATCGTCTTGCGGTCGCATCGAGCGTCTGCCAAGCGTTACTCGAGAACTTCGCCGGCCTCGTTGATCAGACGTTCGCGACGGGCATCCTCGATCGCGCGGATCAGCCACAAGACTTTGTCGCTTCGAACGTCGAGAGGAGGCTGTCCGAGAAGCTCCTTCATATCATCTCGGGAGTAAGCGCGTAGCATCGAGCCAATGTACCCGTAATTGTGGAGGTTGACCGCTGTCGCAAGCGTCCTTTTCACAGCATCCAGGTGAAACGCTCGGTGCATCGGATTGCTCGTCGTCGACGTGCGCCAAAGCAGGAGGTTGAAATCGACTTGGGGCGATGTCGCCAACGCGAGCAGCTCGTCCGCCGACATTTCGTCGAGGACCTCCGCAAAAAGCGTCGGAATCTCCGATGTAAGGTCGGGTATCGCCATCATATGCTGCAGCAAGGCGCGATCGAAGGATTCGAGAGGTTCGAGGGATTCGAGAATCTTCTTGGCGTAAGGCCTGTCCGGCCCCGGGGTCGACAGCACGAAGCGAATTGCAACGTCGGGAGCGAAACCGAAGCCTCGCGCCAGCATATCGGGATCTTGGCGTCGATAATATTCGCGCATGAGGGCAAACTCACGGAATGGCAGTCCGCCAGTCGGCGGTCCGACCTCGAGGTCGACGCCCGTCGTCCGTTTCCAGGCCACATAGAGGCGTAGGACCTGGACGACATGGTAGGTAGGCAATCCGGATGGCGCGGCGAACCGTTTTACGATCTCCGGCAAGCCCGTAACTTGGACTTTCGCGATCGCTTCGATGACGTCCTGCATTACTTTTGGCTGCATCGTGCCGCGGACACGAGACGTGATTTCGGCGATGATCGTCTCCGGCGCTTCGGTCAGGAAGCTCATGGCCGACAGCGTCGGGACATCATGCAGGCCATCGAAGGACGCCGGCAATCCGGCGATCAGTTCCGGCACCATGGATGAACCGTGACGCGCGATGAGCACGCGCCATCCAACGGCGCCGTGGCCAACCGCGATCCAGCTTCTCGCTGTTTGGTCGTCGATCTCCAGCGAGACCTCGTTTGCCAATTGATGATGGTGCCGGATGTCGCTCGCCGCGAACGCCGATCTCTGAAATCGAGCGATCCACGCGCTTCCTTTTTCGATAACGGCGAAGCCCAATAGCTCCTGCGCTTTAGGCGACATCCCGGGGAAATGTTGGAGAAGATCCTGGAAGATGCCGTCGTCCCCGACAGTCACCAACAATCGGTTCAGACTCCACCAACCGCCGGTGTTTGGGTCCAACAAGCGGTCGACGATGTCCCCGTAGTTGTCCGCGATCCATCTCGCGAGCTTCTGGTTTGTCGCGCGCTCTGCCGCAGTCCGGAGCCGCCATGGCCCGTTTTTGATGAGGCCCTCCAGATGCGGGCGGCCCCAGTCGGGGATGAAATCGCCGCACGCCAGCGCGGCGGAAAGCGCGAGCTCTGGGTCCAGACGGTTGGAGCGTTGCATTTCTTCGAGCCACCCGAGCCATTCCGGACCGCCCGCGCGGGCTATGATGTCCAGAACGACTGTTGTTCCCGGAACACCGAGCCAATCCGCCAACGCGGCGCGATTCTGGAAAAGAATCTCGACGTCGAAAGCGTTCAGAAGCTCGACCGAATGCATGCCGGGCGCCGAGAGTTCGCTCAGTATATCGAGGGCCGGACGCAGGAAGCGGGATCGACGCGTCTGCAGACCAGCGATCGCTCCCCGGACGCGCACGGCCAAATCGGTCGCGGCAAGCATGCCGTCGAGCTGCTTGTCCAGAACGGGACTGGTTCGCGTCGCGTCGACGTTGACGCTTAACGCGGCGGCGAACACGGCATCCGAGGGGGCGCTTGCCGATACCATGTCGACATCCGACCGCTCTCGCGATTCGAATGCGAGCTTGAAGCTTTCGCGTGTCTTCAGATCGGGCAGGGCATCTTGCACTATACGGGCGTGCAGATACCCCATTCCGGCGAGCCAGCTCCAGTACAGGTCGTGAATCGGAAGTACGCGTCCGGATCGATCCGTAAGCGTACCGAGCCGATCGAGAAGGGCGACGGGTCCCTCGAGACCGGTTTTGCTGGCACGGGCTCTCAAGGCAGCGAGGAGCGATGCGTAGTCGGTGTCGCCGGCGAGCGTCATTGCGGCTGCCGTGCCGAACAGGGCCTCGCTTATGGCTTCCGGCATTCCGTTCGAAACCTGGTCGTGAAGACGACGCAGCAGTTCGCCTCGCGTGACCGACGCGCCGCCCAAGGCGATGTAAAGAACGAGTAGCAGAGGAATGCGTAGAAGATCGACGAAATTGGCGTCGATCTGATGCTTGGCTCCGAACGCTTCTTCGAGCGTCGATCTGACCAGCGATGGCGTGAAAGGTTGAAGCGTCCAGGATTTGAAGGATGTGTCCGATGCGTTCCGCTGCCGTCCGTTGGCGATCACGCGAATGTTGTGAATCGCCCTGGCGGCGGCTTTACGTTCGGCGACGGCGCCATCGGCGAATTCGCCCCAACCGTCCACGAACATGATGACTTTCGGTTGTCGCAAGGCGGACATCGCGTCGATCGTCGGGTCAATGTCCAGAATCGAGTCCCGCAGCGCCCGCCAGGTCGAAATGCCACTTGCTGCAAGATAGATAGGGATGAGATCGCGCTGTCCGAGCAGATTGGCGGCGACCCGCCAGAGAGCGTGGGTTTTTCCCGATCCCGGTGCGGCGACGATGATGTTGTGAAGCGCAGGACTCTCGACGAGTTCTCCGATGGTCCTGAAGGACCGGCTCTGGTCGCCGACCGGCCGGTTGTCCTCGACGATTTCTCGCTCTATCGACGATAGACCGTCGAGCGCGGCGCGCGCTTGCGCCGATTCGGTCCCGACTAGCGCTGCTATCGAAGGCGGCGCGTTTGCGTCCAACAACGCTTGCGCGATCGTTCGGAGGCGATCTTCCGTAGGTGCAGCCGGCCCGCTTTTCGGCGCGGTGGCTTGCGAAACGAGATTCTCATATGTTTGCGACGGTACCGAGATGACGGTCGCCTTCTTGAAGGTCGAAAGGAGGGCGGTACGGTCGAGCCTTCTGTCGGGAGATCCCAGAACGGTGTCGATCATTCCGCATAACATGAAATCGTAGGCGCGTTCTGCGGCCTCTTCCGTTGCTCCGACTTGGTCTCGCAGCTTGACCAACGTCTTCCGATTTTCCGCCGACACGTGCTTCCAATCGGCCGCGCCGCAGACGAACTCGAGTCGGTCAAGCAGACGATTCCGCAACTCCGCGTCGGTGGTTTTACGGATGAAATCGCCGATCTCGCCCTGATAGAACCGTTGGGCGAGTGCCGCGCGGAGCTCGCCGACGTTCGCCGGATCCATTTCCTGCCATACAGCGATGGCCGCCCGCCCGGAAGGTAGCGCGTTCTTTCTCTCCTTGCCGATCGGCGATGTGGTCAGGAAGGTCAGCCGGACCTCTCTGCCGGGGTTCGTCCCGCTCAAGGCGAACAATCGCCCGATGGCGTCGAGAACGTCGGTCGAGTTGAGAGTTACCGATCCGGATTCCCTAGTGTCCTTGACTTGGGTCGCCTTCAGGACCTCGTCTAGCTGCGACGGGTCCTTCAGGACTTCCGCGAAGTCTTCGGCAATCTCCAGATGGAGCTCGTCGTGTTCGCGGAGCGCCAACCAAGCCGACATGCTTCTGTGGATCTGGTAGACATAGCCGCGTAGCGGAGCGATCGCCTGGCGAGCTTCGTCATCGCTCGGGACCTGCCACGGCGTCTGCCCAGTTCCGAATGTCCCGATCTTCTGGCTGGCCATTTCGCGCTTTCATGGTCTATCTGAGGTGCGGTACGCCGGTTGCTGTGGAACCGACGCCATATCGACTTTCATGCGTCTGAAATATCTGAGTCGTGCTTCGGGCGCTCCAGAAGTTCCTCATGCACGCGATCGTCCGCGGGTCCAGCTTGCTTCACTCTGGATTAGCGTAGCAATTCATTCGGCCAACCATGCGACGGCACGCGCCGCCTCTTTCTCGGTCCGGTCGGCTTGCACGACACACGGTCGTGTTCGTTACGTAAGGCGGACCCAATCGACCTTCCCAGTCGTCATGTAGACGATGGCGCCCTTGCGGGCACCGACCGCCCGCAGATACTGGCCGAGCTGGTTGCGGTAGGCGGCGAATTCGGCTTCCTTCGGGGCGACGTCGCTTTTCCAGTCGAATACGACCTCGCCTTCGTCGTCGTGCGCGACAGCATCGGCTCGACCCGCGATGAGAACGTCGTCGGCCGCCGCGGCGTAGATCGGCAATTCAGCGACCATACGTCCACGGTATGCGACGATATCCGGAAGGTGCAGCGTTTTGAGCGCGGTCGCTGCGATTTCTGCCGTTTCGATGATGGCACCGGTCGGCGACATCGACGATAGTTGAGCGAGCAACTCCGCGGACCGGCCGGTGACGACAGCCACGTCCTCCTCGATCTCTCCGGCGATCAGCTCCTCCATGATCTTGTGCAAGAGGATGCCGCGGATACGTCCGCCCTCGATCGCCGCGGCAGGGCTGACCGGTCCTTCGTCGCCCGCGTCCGGAGACAACGGAGCGGTGATTACGTCCGGGTCGCCGTCGCTGGGCTTGATCCATCGCACGCGCGGCGCTGCATCGATGCGAGCTCGTTCGTCCGCGAAGATCTCCGCGCTTTGGAGGTTGACGGCCGGCGGCTGCGTAGCGATCGGCGTTCACGAGAAGCGGCCGATATCCAGCTCCGGAATATCGTTGAGCTTGAAATCCAAGAGCTTCGCCCAAGAGGTGTCGTTGCTCCATGTGAAGTCCGGTATGACCAGAAGCTCCATCGCGCGCGTGCACGCGACGTAGAGCAGTCGTACGTTCTCGTCCTTCTTCTCGGCCTCTTCGGTCCGCAGCGCTTCTCCCAACCCGGGCGGCACGATCTGGCCCAAAGCCCAGTGTAGGCTCTCGTCGCGCCGTCGATGCACGAACGCCTCTGCTCTCCGCGGCATGGAGGCGCGGTTGATAGGAATGACGACCGGCCATTCCAGGCCCTTTGAACTGTGTACGGTGACGATCTCGATGGATTGGCCGTCGGCCTCGATCATGCCTTCCGGCGAACCCGATCCGCTCGACCACTCGTCGTCCACGTCTCTGGCGAACTGGACGAAGCCGCGCACGTCGTAGCTACGCGCGCGTTCTATGAGGCCGTCGATGTTCGCGAGAGATCGGGCCGCCTGGTCGGCGCTGCGCGCCGCGACGACGGCGCGGATCCGGAGCCGCTCGATGGCTTCTGCGAGGATCGAAGCGGGCGTTGTGCCGTTCATGCGCCGGCGCAGGTCTCCCAGGATCGACAGTACCTCGCACGCCACCGGATTTCCGATCGTGGTCGGGTCGGTCCGCAGCGATAGGCCGACGATTCTGCTGTCTTCGACCGGCATGCTCGCCGTGATGTCGAGCAACTCCTGTTCGGTGATGCTCGCGCGTTCGTGACGTGGCACGAACTCGGTATGGACAGGAGTCTGCTCGACCATGTCCTGGATACGGCGCTTTTCCGCGGCGAGGGCGAATCCTTCGAGCCCATGCACAAGACCGTCGCCGAGTTTCTGGCCGCAGGAGCGTTGTCCGCGGCCGTGCGCGGGACGCGAACGCGCGCGGCCCTTCCGCTCTCGCGTGCGCTTGCGTTGGTCACCGCAGAAGACGGTACTGCTCCCACGGAGCTGCGGGGCTTGTACGCGTGGTTCGACAAAGCGCAGGCTGCGTTGGACAGGGCAGAACAGGAGCACGCGAAGCGGGCCGCGGCTATCCAGGCCGAGGTCGATGTTCTCGAGAAGAGATCGCAAGCCGAAGAAACCCGCTGGAATAAAGACAAGGCGCGATTGGAAGCTGCACTGCGGCGCCAGGGCTAGCTAGGCCGTGAGCCCACAAACCTGCCGCGGCACGGAGTTCGCCTGACCGAGTTGCGAAGACATCTTCTCGAGCCCGTGTCAGCCGATTGAAGGGTGGACGACTTGTCTAGTTTCACAAAAGCGATAATATCAAACTCTATTCGGGGTAGATAGCTCGGTTGTTAGCAATTGCCGACACGCTCGGTTCGTGCGTTGATCTCGGTGACAAGTCTGTACATTGCCTCAATTTCGGAGAACCAATCAATGTTTTCGCGCCGTTTGGTACTGGCAGGACTTGCTGCGATTCCTGCACTACTCGAAAACAAGCTGCTTCATGCTGAAGAGGCGCCAGCGGAGACCGGTGATATCGTCGAACTCGCCTATCCGCCTTTTGGAGATCTAAATCCCGAACGGCCGTTTGGCAGTACCCCTCCCGACGACGCGCAGAGAAAGAAGGTCGAGAAAATCATTGCCGAGACCCCGATGGGGCCGACGCCTGTCGCTATCGCCTTGAGTTTTGCTCAACGGTTCGCGATCAGCGATCCAAAGGCGATCTCTCAGTGGCCGGGGAACGAACCTTGGAATCCACTTGTGGTCACTTTTTTTCAAAGCACATCGACGGCCGCGAACAACGACATGGTTCCCTGGTGCGCCGCTTTCGCAAACTGGTGCATAGACCGGGCAGGTAAGCACGGGACGCGTAGCGCGTCGTCGCAATCGTTTGTCGATAAAAATGCGGAGAGATACTTCATCAGGACCAATAGTCCCGATGCCGGCGACCTGGTTGTATTTACTTGTTATCGTCCCGGAACCGAAGACTCGTTTGGCCTTGGGCACGTCGCTTTCCTGACGGGCAAGCCGTCGGCGGATTCCATTCCGACGGTGAGTGGCAACACGTCGAAGGACGGGCGCTATAGCATTATCGCTGAAAGGCCTTTTTCCGCCAAACCGCAAACAGTCTACCGCACCGTGAACGGCGTGCGGACTCAAACAACGATGAAGGTGAATTCCTATCTCCGGATAGCATGAGGTTGGCCATGCGCAACAGATTGCTCGTCGTTTTGTTGCTTGGCTTCGCTGGACAGACACATGCGATGCCTGGAAAAAACATAATGGATGCCAACACACCGGCAACGCTTTACCTTGAAGCGATAGATGACAAGGGAGTTGTTACTGAAAGGGGCACAGGATTTGTCGTGTCGCAGGATGGATACGTAATAACCGCTGCGCATGTGAGGCCGAAGCCAGGGGGGAGACTGTTGGCTGTTGTCGGCCAGCGCGTTGGAGCGCAATTCCCGCTAAATCTTCGCGAGGCGGACGAGTCCAACGATGTCGCGCTCTGGCAGTTTCCGCAGGCGTCCATTTGCCGGCCGGCTGTCACGATCGGCACCAAGCCGGTCAAGGTTCTCGATCGGGTTTTGGTTCTGGGGTTTCCCCAACAGGATGGTCTTTCGCCCGCGAGTCTCGGTATCACAAACGTACACACGGAGGAAAAGGGCTTCTACCGCGCCGATGCCTATCTCTGGCCGGGAAACAGTGGAGGCCCCGTTTTCAATGAAGATGGCAAGACCGTTGCGCTAGTTCAGGGCGGAACGCTTCCCGGAACGGAGCGAAACGATCTAATCCCGATCTTCTTCGCCATCAACCTTCTCAAGAAGTGGAATGTTCAAGTTGGGTATGACGAACCCGTTCCTTATGAACTTTCTTGCTACCAGAGCTGCCCCAACCCGTCGAAGATAGTTGGTTGGAGTTCGCAAACGCCGTGGAATTCACCGGGGAGCGGATGGGTGAGCGGCGGTCACACGCAGATTGACGAATGCAACAAGATGGTAGCGGCTGCCCTCGCGAACAATCCGGGTGGGCAGATCGAAATCCAGAGGATGTGGGAGGAATCAAAAAAGGACGTTCTTGGCCATGTCGAGTATCAATACTATTGCAGTGGGACCTTGCGGTCTGGCCCGGCCTATGCCGTCGAACAGTCAGCGTTGTGTCCGTTGAAACAGTGAGAGGGAGCACTGGCAACAACGAGCATTGCATCATTAGTAATTAGAATCAAAAAGGCATCGCGATGCGGCATTTGTTATGGCTTCTTGGATTTTTATTCTACGCTGCAACTTCAGTAGTGCACGCAGCGCCAACTACCGAAGAGATCGCGAACAAAGTTCTTGGTTGTTATAGCGCCGGTCAGCAAACGATACAAAAGCTGCATGACTGCTCCGGCTTTTGGGTAACACCTCGAGCGCTTTTGCTTTGCACGATTAAGGCCGGGTGTCCGGTCCAACTCGATACTCTAGATGGTCGAGCTGCTCTCTCTGCTACGATGGCTCAAGAAAAGCTGACCGTTAATAGTTTATTGATTGTGCGACCAACTGACCTTCCAAAAATCCCCGACCCGAAGATAATCGCGGATTGCAGAAAGGATGCAAAGACCGAAACCTCTTTTCAGGAATGCATTTGGAAGGCGCTGTCAAATACTCAACAGCCATTCCTAAAGTGTGCGGCCATTCCGAATCAATCCGATAGAGCGTTGTGCTTCGCCAATCTGACGAACGATCACAATATGATCGACGTTGTGAAGTGTGTAGGCAACGACGGTTCGGCCGGTAAAGCGCTCACCTGCATAAAGCGACCGGACATAACCGAACCGGCACAAAAGGCGATTGGGTGCGTATCAAACGCAACAACCTCGACCGCGAAGCGACTGGACTGCGTCTTACCGAAGATTGACGCATCACTAAAGATGCTCTCCGAATGCCTGATTGCCGCTGGCAACAATCCGGCGAAAATGAGCAAGTGCATCGAAGAGTCTTCGCCGGAGGCAGCCAGGGTTCGTAGAGTTACTGAGTGCTTTGAAAAGAAAGGTAGCGATCCGATCAAATGTGGCCAGGACGCGATAGCCGCTGGTGCGGCAGCGACAATGATGTCATGCCTATCGAATGCTCAAACGCCATCCGCGCGATTGGCATGCGCCGATCCGACGTCGCCGGAGGCCGCTCGCGCGAAAGCCGTTGCCGCTTGCGTTTCTGGAGGAGGCGCTAAGGATAACCGTTTAGTAGAGCGTTGTCTGGCGCCTTTTCTCGGCGGAGACGCTGAAAGGCTGGCCAAATGCACGGCTAGTGCCGGCGCGTCGCTCGACGGCTGTTTGACGCAAGTTAATCCAAAGATTGCTGAGGCGAACCGCATCATAAGTTGCGTGAAAGCGGCTGAAGCGAATGGAGCGGCCTTTGCATGCACAGCTCAAGCTTTGGGGGGCGACGCACCACGGATTGCAGCTTGCATCAGCAACCAAGATCGGGGTCTTGCTGCGTTGTGCCTTCTCGGAAATAAGCCTGAAGCGCAGATTGCGCAGCAGGCGTATGTCTGTCTCGCTCGATCTCATGACACAAGCGCTCTGCTTGCGAATTGCACTAGCGGCTTCATCAAAGATGAAAAAACAAGACTAGCGGTTGGTTGTTTGGCGCAAGCCGGAAATGACAAATCACAGTTGGCCGGGTGCGCAGCTGGAGCACTGTTACCACCCGATGCTGCGCGGGTTGTTGGCTGCGCGACAACAAGCCAGGGACCAACTTCATTTGCATTGTGCTCTGCCGGACCGCTCATGAATGAGGAATGGCGGATCACCGCAGAATGCGCCGTTCAAACCGGCGGCAACCCAGTTGCCTTTGGTGGCTGTACAGCCGGGCGCCTCACAATTCGTGAGCTTACAAAATGTTTCGCGATCGGCTTTAAAGATTGCTACGGACCAAATAATGAGATTGTCAAAGCTGTCAATGGAATTGGTAAGTCGACTGAGAAGGCGGTGCAGGACGCTGGAAAATCCATCGAAAAGGCGACGCAAGACACCGGTAAAGCTATCGAGACAGCAGCGCACGATGTCGGGACGACCGGCGAGAAGGCTGTGCACGACGTCGGAAACACTACCGAGAAGGCTGCGCACGACGTCGGAAACACTACCGAGAAGGCTGCGCACGACATCGGAAACACTGCCGAGAAGGCTGCGCATGACGTGGGAAATGCCGTGCACGGCGTCACAAAGGCTATCGGCCTTCCCTGGTAACCTGACCGCGTAGCTGTTCGCATGTGAGATGTAGCGGCGTTGAATACGTCAAAGTTGTTAAAGGCAAAAAAAATGATACGTGCAATATTCCGAAATCGGTATCGGCGCGAGAGGGCCGAATGGCTGTCCAAACACCCCGGGTGGGTAAATTTCGAGACGCGGAGCTCGGACGGCACCTTGTCGATCGAGGATGCCAGGGCCGGCTCGACGAAGCCGGGCAGGGGCGCCTTGAGGCCAATCGCCTCGGGCTTTTTACGCTGAAACGCCACTGAAGAACTCCACGCTACAGCCGATTCAAATTGGCGCAGTCGAATCGTTCCGGAACCTCAGAATCCCATTCGCGTTGCTTGGATGTCATAACAGGAGGCACCCATGGCGGTAGCGAAGAAGACGGCGCGTGGACGAAAACAGGATCGGGCGCGGGTGGCCGGGGGGCAGAACTATGAAGTGAAGTGCGAGGCAAAGAAGACCAGAAAGTCGGCATCAGCCGTAAAAAAGGCCGTCAAAAAGGTCGGCAATACGCGCAAGCGCGTGGAGAAGAAGCTGGGCCGTTGAAATGCGAAGGCCGGGCTGGCTTTGAGGGTCGACACCAGCCCTTCTAGTCTGGGGCGCATTCCGGACAGGTATCACCGATCGAGTTCAGCACGTCACGAACCTCGGCCGCCGCTGCATCAGGGGAGACGCCTGCTGGCGGGTCTCCACGGGCGATATCAAGGGCCCGCTCACGTGCATGCGGATCGGCGCGATCTTACATCCAACCGTGTTCTTCGCACTCGCAAATGGCGCCCACTTCCTGGAGCACCTGGATCGCCCATCCACGCAGCGTCCGTATCGCTGGCCTTCGTTCACGCGTCATCAGCATTGAAATAGCTCCTGATACGACGAATCGCTATGTGCGTCATTCGTTCCCTAGCTAGCACGGGCTGGGATTCGTAATGACGAGAGGGCAAGGTTTGGCGTGCACTGCGCGATCGAGCCACGGCATTCGAAGAGCTGCAAATCTCTTCCCGATGATTCAGGTCCGAGCCTTTGACGCGCAGACCGGAGCACGAGAGGAGGTCGCAGATTCCATCGTCGCGGCTTTCCTGGCTTCCGTTAGGGCGCGTGCGGCTTCGCCGCACCGGGCTCTCGTGAACCGAGCCGCTTTGCGTCTCGGCCATCCGGCTTCGATCCCTCGCGCAGAGACGGCGGAGCTCCTCGCCGGGGGCACTCGGGAAAGGGGCTCGCCTTCGGCGATCGCTATCACTGCCCCGTTCCCGGGTGCCGCTTTTAACCGGTCTCGTCGCTGCACTCGGACTCGCGTGCCCCTTCGGGTCGCTAGGCTCACGCTCTCCGGGCGCCATTTCAGTGTGGCGATGCGCCATTGGCGCACGCCTGATCAGGGCCTGCGGCCCTAAGCAAGTAAGGCCAGGAAATAAGATGGAAGGCGGGGCGCCTCGCAGATTCCTCGTCCTCACCGTTGTGCGTGCCGCGAGGGCCAACGGGTTCGTTAGTCACACAGCGACGTTTCCTCGTGGACAGAGCCCGAGAGCAAGAGTGCCGGCCGGGTTTTGCCGTGACGGGCTACAGGCTGCGAGAGAGGCTCGCGGCGCCCGTCGCGGAGACCCGCGATGTCCAGACACTATCGGGCGCGTACCGGTGAGGACCGAGCAAACGTTTATGACGAAATCACCAACAAAATCATCGCCGAACTTGAGGCCGGCCGACTGCCGTGGGTGCAGCCTTGGAGCACCGCGGCGAAGGCTTCTTTGGCCATGCCGAAAAGCGCCGCGACCGGTCGACAATACAGTGGCATCAACGTTCTAATCCTCTGGGGCGCTGCCACCGAGCGAGCATTCACAGATCAGAGCTGGCTTGCCTTTCGCCAGGCGCTGTCGCTCGGTGGTCACGTCCGCAAGGGCGAGCGCGGGACGACCGTGGTTTATGCCGATCGTTTTGTACCGGTCGACGAAAAGCGGCGTGCGAGCGAAACGGGCGACGAAGCGCAGGCCATCCCATTCCTCAAGCGCTTCACGGTCTTCCGGATGCCCAACTGGCCCCGTCAGCGTCCAACCATGGCTCTGACGCATATTCGATGATCGTGATTGTTTTTATGGCGCGCCAATCAGCCTAGCCTGAAGCAGAAGGAGCTTAGCGCGCCCGTACATCTGCCGTTTCACCAGCTTGAGCTTGGTGATCTGGGCTTCCACTTGGCCGTTGGACCATGGTTGCGTAATAGCGGCGTGCACCGCGCCCTTATCGTTGGCGATACCATTCGCGGACGAGGCAATGAGGCTCCGCTTGGATTCATCAATCCAAGGTTCGAGCTCCATCTCGGCCTTCCTTCGGATCATCGCGTGGAAGCGGCCAACGAGAGCTTGGGCATCGGCCAGCATAGGAATGTTTTGTTCGATGACGGCAAGCGTGACGGTCTCGGCCTTGGTTAGGTGGTTGCGCTTCGTCGTCATCAGCTGCGCTATGGTCCTGGCGGCGGGGACCTTCTGCAATTCTTGATGGCTGATAGTCTCGGCACGCCGCCGTCGCGTCGCCCATTCCGCCACCACGCGTAGCGATCCCTTGAAGCCTTGTCCCTTCAAACGGCGCCAGAGTTCGGCACCGTTGCGACAGCCGCCTGACCACTGCGTGTCCAGGAACGGCAGATGCCCGTCTAGGGAGCTTTGACGGGTGCGGAACACATCCGTACCGCCGCCGCGGCTAATTTGGCGAACCAGATTGCGTGTCCTGTGCGGCGGACGATCTCCTTGAGCGGCACACCGTCTCTGGCGAGAGCCGCAATGGCGGCATGGCTGTCCTGGCGCCGCAAATAGCCCTGATAGCGCAGCTTTTCCGCGCAGGTCAGCAGTTTAAGATCGATCGTCGTCGCCCCGATTGCGGTTCGGATTTTGCTCATGGAGCGGCGCACCGCATTGAGGAAGGCCGCGCTCGCGTTTTCCATCAGATGCCAGCGGTCGGCAACCTGGATGGCGTTCGGCAACGAATGCGGCGCACGAACGCTTATAAAGCTGTAAAGCGATCGACATCGATCTCTTCGAATTCCCACCTACCAGAGTTCAAAGAACACGTGGCCGACGACAAAAATCTCTGCCCACATTGCATTCAGGAATGGCCGCTGCGGGAGTGGATCGGTACGATCGGTGTCGAGAACGATTGCGGGGCGCATGTGACACATATCGACTCCGAGCGCCTCGCTCTGTCGGGACCTATCGGGATGCGACGCCGAGGCCGTGCTCGTTCGTCGTGCCCCCGCCGGACTTCCGGGCGTCGAGACCGCCCCCCGACGTCTCGGCGCGGTACGCATTCTGCGGTGATAGGCCGCAAAGAAACTATCCGGTAAACGAACTCGTATCGACCTGAAGCCCTTCGATGAGAATCTCGCTTCCGTTGAGACTACCGTTGAAGCGTCCAGGGAAAGTCTCCGACCATGTCACGTCGTCCGAATACTGGAGCGTCACATGCACGTTCACCGGACCTTCGAAATGCGTCCCCGATAGGCGAATTTCGTCCTCAAAGACTTCCACCGCTTCGACGTGGGTGTGCGACGAAAGCAAATCGAGATCGCTCCAAGCTTCCGTCGTGGACACTTCCAGGCTTCTCACCGCGTCCGCGATGTCCCGGGCTTGTCGAGACGTCAAACCGGGTGCCTTTTCGCCGCTCATGCATCCCTCCTATAGTCCGGCCGCGCTGATACCGAGCTTCTTCTCGTATTGCCACTTCAACGACGCGCAGACTCCTTCCAAGTTCGCCCAGATATGAGCCGCGTCGATTCCCATTCGGAATAGCTTGCGTTGAAAGATGAAGCGATAATCCGCCGGAATAATGAAACGATGTGCGCTCAGATGGTCGGGTTGCCAGGGCTGATTGGGCTTGGGATGGACGGAGAACAACCCGCGCTGGCTCGATATCCGTGGTGCCAAGCTGGAGGGAAACAGAAAACCGACTTCTTCGATCTCGAAGGGCGAAGGCCAAGTCGAGGGATCGACGATCTGCTTCTCCTCGAGAGGATAAGCGTACACCACGGCGTCAGCCAATTTGCCTGTGCCCTGAGTTTTCGCCGTCTCGTCGAGAAGCGCGAAATAGCACGCCACCAACGGATTCGTGCTCCAATCCAGCAAACGGGTCGGTAACCCGAAATGTTGCCCGAGCGCCAGCCAATCCCAGTCGGTGGTCTCGGGCAAATGCATGTGAAGCCGAGCGTCCTTCTTGAATGCTCGGAACACCCGTTCCTCGAAGAGAGGACCGTACGTCTCGCCGCCACGGCCGGCCGCCGGCATCAACTGCCAATCGACCGACGATTGCCCGCGAAACACGTACCGGGATGGCATGTGTCGATCCAAGAAAGAAAGGAATTCGTGCCATTTCTGCTGGGAGCGCACGGCTCTCGCCGTCAGGTCTTCCTTCGAGGTAGCAGCCGACGAACGAGGCGGGTCGTCAGGATTGCGTCTGAATGGTTCGGGCCGCTTCATCCTGCCGGTCTCCGCTTGCCCGCCACCATGGCGCGGTAAACCGCAGACGCGAAATCACGCGCGATCTCGCAGTCCGTTCCCTGCCACAAGCTAACGCGCGGCTCGCGCGATTCTTCGGCCAGCACTACGATGGGCAATTTTCTTACGCGCGCAAGCCCGACCGCGAGGACAGATGGAAGATCGGCGCCCTCCGCAAGCACGAGAACCGCCGAGCAGCCGTCCAATACCCGGCCGACATCGACATTCTTTCTCGATACTCCGTCTAATCCCAAGTCGTAAGGCGTTACCGTTTGAATACGTAACATCTCGAAGGTGCGGATCGCCTCGTCAACGAGCCATTGTTGTGCCATCGAGATGCACGGAGAAGCTATGAAGATCTTGCAATCGGCGGTCGGATCGAACTTCTCCATGTCCGGCAGATTCTGCGAGACAGGGATCGGAAGCGCGCGGGAGCCTGCGTAGTATGCGGAGCATCGGGAAGCGAGGTCCGCGGCCGCCATAGCGTCCATATTCTGCTCGCCCCAATAATGAGCGAACATGGCGCAGAAAATGTTCCCGGTCCCGATCTTGAACCATTCGTTGGCGACGTAAGCCGGAATCGAATGTTCCATCTCGCCATCGAACAAAATGCCGCCGCCGGATTGCCAGCGGAAGATCAGCAAATTGGCGTTGTGCGCGGGCATAGTCTGCGCAGCGAAATCCTGGACGTTTGCGGCCGCCTGAGGGAAATCGTTCTCCGCCGCGATAAGCGCGAGCTTCCCGATGTCACCGCGTTCGATCTCCTCATCCTGCTGGGACAATTCGAAGACGGCGCGCTTTGCGCTGACGATGATCTTGGTCTCCTGTAGCCGAAAGGCGAGCACGGTATCGCCTTTCACGGACCAGGATTCAGACAGTTGCGGTGCGGCCGAATCGTCCGGCGTCTCTTCTAACTTCGGCGTACGCCGGGGATATGAGAGGGGATGTTTGTAAGAGTAGGCGACCTTTTCCCCTCTCGTTCTCACTTGCGGCGTCGCCAATCCATTCGTCAGCATCGTACGCCGAAGATCTTCGATGACCGCATCGTTAGCGTACGAGTAGAGCTCTGTTTGCGGCGACACTTCACTTAGCGCCAAAGCCGCTCGAACGCCCGGGCCCATGAGGCGTGTCCATTCGGGCCAGTCGCACTCTTCGATGTACGTTCCGCCGACCACGATCATCCGTTGCTCCGCGACACGAACACGCCGCAGGCTTGCGGGCTCGACCTCTCGACGATGGCGGAATAAGTCGCTCCACCTTCCATGCACTCTATAAGTTGGGACAGCCCGGGAAAGGCCGACAAAGCTCCGACCGTCTCGGCTCTGTCCGTCTGACAAACTACGGCGCGAAGATCGCCATCGTACAGCAGGACGACCTGAAGCAAGTCTCCCGGCCTGAGCCTGGCGGCCTGAGCGCTGCGTACTCCCATCAGATCGATACGGAAGCGCTGATCGCAATCGCCGCCTCCGACCGGTCGACGAGGATCCCGGGCCGGCGAATTCTTATCAGGTTTTGGTCCGCTCATCCCGCGGCTCCCGTTCATCCGAGTTTCTCGATCTGCGCTTCGCCCATGCGAGCGTGGCCAAATGCTTCTCGCATCCGCGACATCGGCCGCACGGGTATTCCATTACATGACAGGAAAACGTCAGGCCGATCGCCGAAAGAGGAAATCCCGACACGTCGAGGAGTTTCTCCGGGCTCAGCTTACGAGCCGGCGCCGTCACGTTCACGCGACCTTCTTGCAAAGTCATGAGACGATCGATCGTCCGGAGGAACGGGTACTTTCCATCCGCGTGCACGTCGGTCTTGACCGCACCAATCATGATTTCCGTCAATCCGTCAGCCACGAAGCGCATTCCAGCAAGCGTGACCAACATCTGGTTTCGGTAAGGCCACCATTCCTCGGCCTTTGCGAGACGTGACGTCGGTTTGCCCGACATCGTACCGGATCCAAGGGCCTTGAGATCTACCGCAAGGGTTTCCTGGCGTAGGTCTAACTCCGCGCAGATAGCCTGCGCGGCGGCGATCTCTCCTCGCGCAGGCCGTTGCCCGTAATCGACCGTCAGACAAATGTCGGGCCGTTTCCAGTAGGCTATCGCGGAAGAATCCAATCCGCCCGAGAACAGAAGCACCCTCATCGATCAGCAGGCCCAAATCAAATGGTAAATCGATGTCGCGAAGTCTTGAACTACCTCGCAGCCGGAGCCTCGCATCATCGTGAGATTGGTGGACTCCAGTCGTTCAGCCAGCGCCACCACGGGAATGCCGAGAGCCCGCGCGTAACCAACCTCGAAAACAGTGCCTGGATCGGCTCCGTCCAGGAGAGCCCACACTTTCGTACACGTGCGCAGACCCGCGAGATCGGCTTCCGCAATCGCCTGATCGGGAAGCCCCGTTCCGACTTCGTGCAACGGCGAGAATATCTCGACGCCGAAGCTGGTAAGCGCTTCGGCAGCCTGCTCGATCATCCACCGCTGCGGCAGGTCGAAGAACGGTCCGGCGACGTATACCCGACCGCCGTGCGACCCCATGACCGGCTCCATCGCGGTTTCGATCACCACAGGTATCGGAAGCACGTGCCCGTCGACAAAGTGCGCAGCGCTCCTGGACGCCAGGTCGGCGGCCACCGCCGGGTCAAGGCCTCGCTCGCCCCAATGCGCCGCGAATGCGGCGCTGAACACGTCGCCGGACCCGATCTTGAACACGCTTTCCGATTTGTATGCCGGAACGTGAACGGGCCCGGTCGCTCGGGCGTGGACGGTTGCCCCGAACGGCCCCCGTTTGACAACCGCGAGTTCGGCTCGATGCATGTCGAGCAGATCGTCGATCTGAGCAGTGCCGCCGCCTTCCGCTTCGTCTTGGTTCAAGACGAGCGCAAGTCTGCGGGCGACCGACCCGTTGGCGCCGAAGGGCTCCTGCGGGTGGCTCGATTGAGGGTCGTAGACGGCACGATCTGCGGTCACGACCGCGTCACCTTCGACGAAAGCGAACCGAAGGACCGTCTGTCCCTCCACGACCAACGGCGGATTACGCTGGACGATTCGTGGATCGCATCGCGCGCGCGACAGCGGGTGATCGTAGGAAAACGATATGGGAGTGTCGGTCGAGGTGACCTTGGCGACGCATCCGAATGCGGCCGCCGAATGTCGGATGTCGTCCGCCCACTCGCCAAACGCGTACGTATGCAGCACGGTACCCGGGGATAGCTCGGCCAACGCACATGTAGCTCTCAGTCCAGAGCCGAATATGCGATGCCATTCCGGTCTCAGACAAAGTTCGAGATAGGTGCCGCCGGCGATGATCATGCGAGCTTCCGCGTGACGTGAACTCGGCATGCGGTTCGGCCGAGCTTGACGATCACGGCGCTATAACGATGTCCGCGCTTCATGCAACCGACGAGATCGGACAAACCTTGGAACGCCGCCAACGAGCCTACGATGGCACCGTCCGCCCGACGCTTACAGACGACGGCGTCGAAGTCCTGCTCGGCAGCCAAATCGACATCGAGCATCTCCCCCAAGGTGACGTCGCGCACGGCTGGCCTGAGCGAGGTCAAATCGACATCGAACACTAGATTGCAGTCGTCGCCGACCGGCTCCGCTCCTGTCGTCGTCGATGCCCTCCCTTTCTTGGTGGGCTTTGGACCGGATTTACCTGACAATGCTCCCCCCCCCCAAAAAGCGCAATTAGGAAGCGAGTCGGTCCAAGAGTCAAACCGGACCGCGATGAAGTTTGCGCATTTCTCTCCACATCACCGCATCGAGGAGAGATGGACGGACGTTCAGCGCTCGTGCAAAGGACAGGAATCGCTCCTCCATGGCGGAATAATCCCGGGGCACGGTTTGCCCTCGATCGAACAAACCGATCAGTAGACCGGCTCGAATGATGTGAATATCGAGTATCGCGACGTCGTCGCTGCCCAGCCAATTTCGCGTAATCCATGACGCAGTCTTCGGACCTATGCCCGGAATACGCATGAGGTCGTCGCGGAATCGTTTTGGCTCGTCCGTGGCAGGAGGATTTTCCTCTACGAGGCGCATCGCACGTGCCAGACGTGCCGAGCGCTGATGGGGGAAACGATAGCGCCTGAGCTTTCCTTCGACCGAGACCGGTTCAAGCAGCAACTTTTCGATCTTCTGAGCCTCGGGAAGGAAGCGATCCGCAAAGATGCCTTTGCCGTGCAGCCTATCGAAGATCGCGTGATTCATCTCTGCGGTGATGCCGAAACCACCCAGCAGGCAAAACCCGACCTGCTCCTTCAAAGTGGCATCGGTGCAGACGTAATTGTCGTCCTTATCCGAGAACTTCACCATCACGGCCCAATAGGCGGCGCTGGGCACCCATTCGGGTCTACCCCACTGCACGCCCGGAATGACCTCGTCCTGAGGTGAAAGTTCGCGACTAGCGGGCCGCATGAGCAATTCTCGGTGTATGCGTTACTATGCACATTTATGTATTTTTATGCTAACCATGGAAAATGGCAAGAGATGCATTTTCGAAAGATCTTGATAACTATCGGCGGACAAGGGGCCTGACGCAGGCGGAGTTGGCGAGAGAGCTGCGCGTATCGCAACCTCACCTTTCACGGTTGCTCGCAGCAGGCGCGAAGCCCGGGGTCAAGTTAAGACGCAGAGCGTCCGAGCTACTGGCGATGGAGAGCCAAAAGGTGTCGCCGAGCTCGGAATGGTCACGGGCCGTAGCCGAATTGGCCGCACGTTCGCCGGCATTCAAGAAACTGGTGAATGCCGCGATGGAATTACTGAACCGGCGCTAATTTGACACGCGAGATAGGCAGGCTCTTGAAGGAGTATTGATTCCGTCGGCGAAATTCGAAAGGCGCAAGCGATCGGCAAGGATCCAAAGCTCTGCATCGTGACGAACGCGCCGTTGCCGAGCGACCTACATCGGAGCGCGGCAGACCATTCGATGGCCAGGGACGCAGGATCTAACCCTCGATCCGCTCGGCGAGCTCGCAGACCCAAGGGGACGGGTGATGCTCCTGAAACACCAAACTCAGCGATTTCCTCGGACGCGTGACGCCGACGTAGAAGCTACGGCGCGCTTCGCGGAGACTATGTGCGGATTTCTTATCCTTGTAGCTCGGAAGATCCGCCGCGTTGACGCCGAACATGACGACCGCGTCGAACTCCCGGCCTTTGGCGCTGTGCAACGTCGTCAAGGTGACGCGGCCGGCCCCCTCGGTGCGACCGGCAAATCGATTGATGGGCATATCGAGATCATTCGCGGGATCGGTATTCGAAATCATCTCGGAGCATACGTCCCAATCCGACTCCGAATTGCGCGAGATCTCACGCCATGGCACGACGAGCTCGTCTTCACATCGTTGGAGCCAGGCGTGCGTGCTTTCTGTCGACCCGATTGAAGAGTTCAGGAAACCAATCAGCCGATCCGAGAGATCTCGCATCTCTCGCTCGCTCGCGTCCCTGCCATAGACGAACATGCCGGCGCGCGCGAGTAGCCGGCTGTAGCGTGGCTCGGCCTACCGCCCGACTTCAGGGTACGCGCCGGCTTCGACAGCGGTGATGTCCGACGCCGCGCTGGCGGGCTTCGGAGCGCGCAAAGCGGCCTAACGATCTCCGTTCGGGCTCCTCTAACTGGTACGCCCTGCCGGGTCGCAAGGCCCGGCAGGGCTTTTCGCGCCTGGCGGCAAGAGGTCGCAGCCACGTTTCACCCATATTTCATTCTGAAAGTGGAGGCGGCCGGGTCGGCTACCATACCCGACGATGTAAGTCTCAACCTGTCCAGCTACTGATAAGAAAGAAAGGATCTATCATGTCCCGTACGCTTTTGCTTGCCGCAGCTCTTCTCGTTGCGATCGCGTCACTGCCGCAAGGATCAAACGAGGTCCCTCGCGACATCAAGGTTGCTCTATCTCCCGGCCATGTGACGAACGCCTGAAGCCGATCGAATCGTGCGCGGCTCGCGCCAGCGCGGGGTAGCCCTATCTGGCGGACAGCGAGAGCAAGCATGGAACAAATTGTCGTGTTCGCCGAAAGCGGCCACGACGATTTTGAATCAGCAACAAGAAATGGCCCACCGATCTCATCGGCGGGCTATTTCTTGTCAAATCGATTGTGCGCAGCTCTTCCCTAATGCGAGGCCTCTCTGACATTTAGGTACCGATCGGCCCCGCGACGCCCCTTACAAGCCCCCATCACCGGCAAATGGATGCAATTCGTCCTTTTTGCACGCCACAGCTACCCGGCAGCTATGCTTAAGCTCTAGATCTCTTTGTTCCTGGAGAAGCCTGCGCTTCTATTGCCTCAGCGGGTCACGGTTCGGTCGCAGGCATGGGCGGGAAGACTCCGATCGAGGCATTAGGGGTGCCGGAAGGTGGCAAGAAGCTGCACGCTACGAAGCGGCCACGCAAAAACCGTGGCATGCCGCCGCCCGCGACGTTCGATATCGATACGCTGCCCGGTAGCTCCAATTTGACGGCATTGGAGACGGCCGCGGTCATCCGGCGAACGCCTGGCGCGCTGGAGCAGTGGCGGCGCGATCCGAACCACCCGCTGAAATGGCGCTACGTCGATGGCCGGCCACTCTATCGTGTCGACGCGGTGCGCGACTATCTGGCCAAGTGCGAAAAGACCACTAAGGCGCCTCGGAAGCATAATGCTCACGGAGACGGCCGAGGAGCTCTGCCTTGATCGGGTCAAGTGGATTTGTCCGCTGAAGGCGCACGATTTTGCCGACCCGTTTCGCGCCGACCAACTCCGCAATGTAGTCGTGGGCAGCTTCGAAGGCCATCTTGCGGATGATCCACTGTTCGTCGTGATTGTAGACCTGATCGATTCCACTAGGCTTTTGCCCAACACATAGACGCTGGATTTCGTTGTCGTAGCCACAGCGTGACATGATGGTGCGCAAGCTGCGCCTTAAGTCGTGCATGGTGAACTTGGCGACGCTCGCTTCCTTGACCAGGCGGTTGACCATCTTGGTGAAGCCGGACATCTGGCCGCCGGTTTTTGGTGACGGGAAGACATAGTCGGAGGTTGCCCGCTGGAAATGTTTCGCGGCCGCGAGCACCTCGTCAACCAGATGAGTCCGCGGCACATCGTGGTGCAGCCCCATCTTGGTCCAGGCCGCATCGAAGGTGATCCGGTCATCCATAATGTGCTTTCGCCATTCGATCATGGTAGGCTCGCTGCGGCGCGGGCCACCGAGCAGGCACATCCGAGCCAGGAGACCGAAAGCCCCGAGCTTGCCGGATGCATCCCAGACCTTGATGATCTCCTCATCGGTGAGCGCGCGGCCCTTTGTTCGGCGCCCGACTCTCTGCGCTCGGGTTTCCTTGGGGGCGCGATAGCCAGCGAGCACGTTGTGCTCGACGTACCCTTCGCCCACGCACCATTCGAGGAAGGTATGCACGTGCTTGCGCAAGTCCTTGGCTGCGCCGCGCTTGCCGGTCTTGGCGATCTTGTCGACCGCAGCCAT
>NZ_JBVVPS010000051.1:0-31118 GCF_055811355.1 Bradyrhizobium sp. WSM4873
GTCTTGTCCCGAGAGAATATTCTACGGGAGGCAAAACGAAGCTGCTGGGGATAAGCAAGCGCGGCAATCGATATCTGCGCCGGATGATCATCCATGGCGCCCGTTCCTGCGTGACTCATCTTGATCGCTCGCGATACCGCCTTGGCGCGTGGCTTGATGGACTTCAGGCACGCATGCACACTAACAAGGTCACCGTCGCCTTGGCGGCCAAGATTGCGCGGATCGCATGGGTGGTGATGACCAAGCCCGGCGCAAGCTATGAACGGCGGGATCCGGCCTTTAGCTGATCCCGTTTGTTCCAGACTGCGAGGTTCGTGAAGATGATGACGAAACAGTCGATCGGCGCGCCGTAAACCCTGTGCAAAAAAGCGGGCTTCGAGCCCGAACCATTTATCTGGGAACGGCACGCGCGGATCTCATCATGGCCTGGCCGCAACAGCGGCCCACTTGCAAGAGGCCGGATACATTTGTGCAGACTGCATCGTCCTCATTAAACGACCTTGCACGGGCGGGGCGGGTCATACATTCTTTCCCACGAGGTCCTTCAAGGCTGCGTTGTCCATCATGGCGTCGGCCAGCAACCGTTTCAGCCGCGTGTTCTCATCCTCCAGCGTCTTCAGCCGGTTGGCCTCCGAGACCTCCAGCCCGCCGCACTTGGCCTTCCATTTGTAGACGCTGGCGTCGCTGACGCCATGCTTGCGGCACAGATCGCGCGACCGACACGCCGGCCTCATGCTCCTTTAAGATCCCGATGATCTGCTCTTCCGAAAAGCGGCTGCGCTTCATGCTCTGGTCCTTGTCGTAGGCCAGAACGCACTTCAAACCGGATTAAACCCGCGGGGCAAGGTCAGCCGCTCTCTACCTAGCCAGCGGCTTGCCACTTTTCTTAGAGAACACCGACTGCATCGCCTTGCAAGACTGCTAGACCAAGCGGCTGAGCTCCTGACGATAGGCTTTCATATCGGCGATTGGCCGCCTCGCGACGCCGCTATCGGCGGCCGCCTGGGCTACCGCCGGCGCGATCACCTGTAGCAAACGCACGTCTAACGGTTTTGGGATTAGATAGTCGCGACCGAAGCGAAGCCCGCGCGTGTTGTAGGCGACCGCAAGCTCTTCCGGCACTTCCGCCATCGTCAACTCCGAGAGCGCGCGGACGGTTGCGTGCTTCATGTGGTCGTTGATGGTGGTTGCCCCACAATCAAGCGCGCCCCTGAAGATGAATGGAAAGCATAAGATATTGTTGATCTGGTTGGAGCAATCCGAACGGCCCGTCGCAATGATGGCATCAGGGCGAACCGCCAGCCCGTCCGCCGGCATTATTTCGGGTGTCGGGTTGGCCATGGCGAAGATCAACGGATCTCGCGCCATCTTCTTGACCATATGTGGCAAAAGCACGTTTCCAGTCGAAAGGCCCAGAAAGATGTCCGCATCCTGAATGATTTGGTCCAGCGTTCGCGCGTTGGTTATCACAGCATAGCGCGCTTTGTTGTCATCCATGCTTTCCGTGCGCCCCGCGTAGACAACACCATCCGCATCGGTCACAATGATTGCATCGTGGCGTAACCCGAGACTGACGAGCAGATCGAGAGATGGAAGGGCCGCCGCGCCAGCGCCGGAGCAGACTAGCTTGACCTCAGCGATATTCTTTTTAACCAGCTTCAGTCCATTGAGCATCGCCGCCGCTAAGACAGCCGCGGTGCCGTGCTGATCATCATGGAAGACCGGTATCTTCATTCGGTCCCGTAGCTTGCGCTCGATGTAGAAGCATTCCGGCGCTTTGATATCTTCTAAGTTGATGCCGCCGAACGTCGGTTCCATCCTGGCGATCGTCTCGATGAGTGCGTCAGGATCCTCTTCGGCGAGCTCGATGTCGAACGCGTCGATCCCGGCAAATTTCTTGAACAGGCACGCTTTGCCTTCCATCACTGGCTTGCTCGCCAGCGGGCCAATATTCCCAAGGCCAAGCACGGCGGTCCCATTGGTGATGACGCCGACCAAGTTGCTGCGCGCCGTCAACGCATGCGCCTGCAGCGGGTCCTTCGCAATGGCGAGGCACGGCTCCGCCACGCCGGGGGTATACGCCAGCGTCAGATCGCGTTGCGTTGCGATAGCCGTGGTTGGCACCACGGAGATCTTTCCCGGCCTGGGTAGGCGATGATATTGAAGCGCGGCGTCCCGCAGATCGCGACTCATTGAGTTACTCCACCTGGTTATTTGGCTCCGTTGTAGTCCAGCTTCACGCCGCTAGGGGATCCTCGATCACATCGGTCAGCTTCGATGGCAGTCCAAGCACCTCGGCGAGGCGCTGTAGGAGGGTGACCGTGCTTGGAGCCATTTCCGCGACGGGGCCGGGGACATAGCACGCGACTGCATAGGCTAGTTGCCGCTGCTTGGGGTCGGTCAGCAATAGTGGCAGGGTCTGGATTGCTTGCTCCGGCTCAAAGGTGACGATGGCGGTCTGCTGACGAGTGATGTCCGCCAGACGATCGGAAGGTAGTGAGCGGAAGGGTTCGTCCTGGGTCAGGACACGTGACCAGCGGGCCAGGCGGTCACGCCGGAAGCCGCCGCGATCGGTCACCAGCAGCACTATGATGCGGATAATGGCTTCGGTGAGCCCGCCGCTCGCAATTGCATTGAGCGCAATGGAGACTTCGGGCTCCCGCCTCAAGTGGTCAAGTGTCGTCCTTTTGAGATAAGCTTCGTAGGGATTGCTTAAGAGACGCTGCCAAGGGCTGCTCCATATCGTGTGGAATATCAGCTCGTAGCCCATGTCGCGCAAGTCGCGCCAGGCAACGATCGCCTGCTCCAAACTCTGCACAAAGAGCGCTTCGGCAGCGAGGAGTGGATTGTCGGCTGCGGCCTTCGCTCGCGACTTCCGCACCTGATCGGAAATGGCCTTGTAGCCGGCCATCATGGGATTCTGGGACGACAGCAGCGCTCGCCCCAGACGCTTAGGGTGCAAGGTTCGGCTGGCCTCTGCCGAAATACCTGTCACTGCCGCCTGCACGAACGGACGGACAACCGCATGATAGATCTGCGCCTGAGCTTCAGAGGCGCGGGCGACCGCGGCAAAGGATCGATCATCGTCATAGCCGTCGTTGAACGCACGAATATCCACGAAGGTGCGCTCGACCAGCTCAACGCTGTAACGCTTCCGGCCCCCGTCTTCTTGAATGTCCTTGATACGCATCTCGTAGAGTCCAGGTAATAGTGCTTCAATAGCCTCCAAGGTCGTGGCAACTTCACTGTACTCCTTATTGACTACTCTCGAAGCGACAAACGTGCCGAGATGGCCGACGTCGTCGTGCACAAGATACACAATCTGCTGACCGCGAACGCGGATCTCCTCCTCGCTTTGATACACTTCGGTGATCCAATTCAGAGCCTGCTGAGGTGGCGTAACGTTGTCGCCATGGCTGGTAAATATGATGATAGGCGCTCGAACCCGTTTGAGGTCGAAATGCCGCCGTTCCGGCTCGCCGTATGCGTTGTTTCTCGCCAGCCGGTTACCAACAAAAAGTTGCTCAACAATCCAGCGGATTTCGTTCTCGCGCATCAGGCAGAACCCGCCCCACCACCTCTCAGTTGCAAGAAAGGTCTCGTGCGCCGTGTCCACATCGCGGAACAGTTCGGCATACTTCAGGAACAGTTGGCGTTCGGGGTTTAGGGTTTCGAAATTCTGTACGAGATGAGCGCCGTCGAAAAGCCCGCCGCCTAGATCGGATAAAAGCATCGGTAGCCAAGCGCCGCCGAAAATTCCCGCAATGTAGCGGAGTGTATTTTCGCCGATGTTGCCGGAGGTCGGTGTTACTGGCGATCCGCTGAGGACGATTGGGCCGGTCAGGTCCCGATTTGTCGCGACGACGAGGAGGGTGGCCCAGCCAGCTTGGCAGTTGCCGACGATGACCGGGGCGGGGGCGTGCGGATGGCGGCGCATGACCTCCCGAACAAACGCCGCTTCAGCATGCGTGACGTGAGAGAGGTACTGGTCCTGCTCTGGTTCTCTTCGGAAGGCTATTAAATAGACCGGGTGACCTTCCCGCAATGCGACGCCCACCTGACTGTCAGCCTTATGGGCCCCCACGCCGGGACCGTGTCCCGCGCGCGGACAGATGATTACAAATGGGCGATTGGTTTCGGCGACCGTGACCCCTTGGGGTGGAATGATGCGGAACAACACGTAATTAGATTTCAGGGGTAAATCCGCTCCGTCCATTACGATCTCGTACTCGTAGAAGAGGACCGGCGGACAGCCGGCCGCCTCATGTTCGAGGAAGATGTCGCCGCGCTCTCGGAGAGTATCCATGCACAACACGGCGCGCTCACCGATATCGCGCAGGTATTCCATCCAATCGAGGCCAAGGTTTCCCTTATCGCGCTTCTCACGTAGAGCCTCAGCCAGACGTTCGCTCCCAACTAAAAGCTCTTGCTGCCGCTTAGACTGGCTGTCGCAGATGCGTTGTGCGCGACGCAATGCGGCTATATGCAGAATGTTGGCGGTCTCGGCGCTCGCTTCTGCGAAGCGTTTGGCGCAAGCTGTAAGGGGACTTTCGACGACCGCACTATCGAGTTCCGCGCGTTGCGCTCTGATCCACTGGACTGGATCGGAAAATCTAATAGCTTTCGACATGGCTTATCCTCTCTAGTTCTAGAGTAGACGCCGTCCGATATGCTCGTAGTTTTGCTATGGTACCGGATTGCCCGATCGATGCTCATTCCATCTAGCGAGTGGGCCACGCCTACGACGACGCTGTACGAGCCTAGTGGTGACTTCAACCGTTCCAATGGTCCACATGCAATGGCGATGCCAGCCGGCCGTCGACGCCGACATGAGCATCAATCTCCTGCAGAAGTCGAGTTCATGCCTAGAGAAGACCGACAACTTCAGTGTCTACTCGTGTTCCATTGCCTCCTGGTTTGTCCGACTAATGACAGCGATGTCGGACTTGACGTGGGCAAGCACCCGGACAGACGGGCCTAGCTGGTTTGCAGCAGGCAATCTTCCCAGCGCCTTGGCCCTTGATTGGCCCAGAGGGGCGCTTTCCCGTACTTCTCACACTGCCAATTGCTCTTCGGGGTGGGATAGGTCAGGCTTGAGGCGGATGGTGCCGCAGGTGGCGTCCGCGGTAGTTTCGGCAAGGCCGATAAGAGCCGCAAGGCACAGATCAGCACATAGCCATCGTGGCGAACCACAGCCGCAGCTGGTTGGCGCCCATGGTCGCTGTGGAGGTGCGGTCGGCGTAGAGATCGAGCTGGCACTCCTTGATGCGGTTCTCCATCTCGCCGCGCGCGAAGTAGATGTCCTGTAGAGCTGCCGCGCGCCGGCCTCGGCCTGCTTGAGCGAGGTGACGACGAAGCGCGGATTGGCCTCGCCTTGTTGTCCACTCGGCCTTGGCGACGACGCGGCGTTCCTGTCTCCAGCTATCGCGCGTACGCCACTGGATGTCCTTGAAGCGGCGTGCCGGGCGGCCGGTCGTCTCGGCCGCGGCTCTCGCCGCGGCAAGCTCCCCTTCGATCATGGCGACCAGGCGCGTGTTGCGGGCGAGCCCGAACAGATAATCGACGCGGTTCCGCTCGCACCCCGCCATCAGCGCCTCGCGCGCAAAGCCACTGTCGGCGCGCAGCACGATGCGCACGAACGGCCAGTGGGCGCGGATTTGCCGCACAATCCGCGCGACCTCCTCGATGCTGCCCGCGCTGGCGTCGATGTCGGCGCGCCGCAGCTTGGCCGCCAGCAAATGCCGGCCGCAGAACACGTACAGCGGCAGATAGCAGTAGCAGTCGTAACAGCCGCGGAAGACGCTCCCCTCCTGATGCCCGTGCAGGGGGTCCTCGTGGCGTCGAGATCAAGGATGATCTGCTTCGGCGGCTGCTGGTGCGCCTCCAGGAACAGCGTCACCGGCAACGCCTCGATCACCGCCGCACCGTAAGTGATCTTGTGATAGCGCGAAGGTTCCTCCTGGCCCAGTTCCAGCCGGTTCAGCGTCGACTTGCCGGCCACTGGTGCGCAGTCCTCGCGCCGGGCGGCAAGATTGCCCGCCAGCACCGCCATCAGCGGATCGTGCCGCAGCTCGTCGTGATCGTTGAGGTCTTCGTAGCCAAGTGAGATGCCAAAGACCCGCTGTCCGAGCAACGTTTCGACGGTGTGCTCGATCAAGTCCGGGCGGCGCCGTAACGAATGTGCTTCCACGCGCCATGGCGCCATTCGCCCCGATAACGCCGAACAAAACGACATGGCCGGCCTAATCCGCTAACGCGAGGACAAAACATAGCCGTCGTCACAGGATCACCCGAAGAGACGCATCATTATTGATGATGAGTGGCTCGAGCGCGTTCTGCAGATCCGCGGTCCGACGTTGGGGACGTTATGGTTGACTTGCTCGATCCAACGGTCACTTACAAATCCGCCGCATCGCGATCAACGCTAGCCCAGCGGCATGCCGCACCCTACATTCTCGCATGGTCGTTCTAGCGTAGTCAGCGTCCGATACCATGCGCGTCATGATTATTATGGCGCGCGGAGCAGCGAAGAAACGACCAAGCGTCTCTGACGCGGACTGTCGGACTTACGACACGTCGGTACGTTCTATCAGGCCTCTTACAAGATCGATTGGCACCATCATTCGCGCTGCCGTCAACAGGCTCACTTGGGACGTGACCTGACGTTTCGGACCACCAATTTCAGTTTCAAGTGTTTCGCCGCGGCGGTCTGCAATTATATCCGCCGCAGCCTAACCGACACGGTCCGTCGGCGACGGGGCGCTCTTATCGACCTGTGAGCTGGTCCCGATTGTCAGAACAATGTTTCGCGAGGCTGCCTTGGATCAAGCAATCCCTGGACCAATGGTCAGGTCGAGCGCATGAACCTTGATCCGCTCCAGAAATGCGATACTAATCAGGGCGGTCCCGGCATTTCCTGGGGCGACCAGCCTGGGCGACCGCGGGATGTGTCGGTGCCCAGTCTGGTTTTGGCGGAACGGTAATCGCGCTCACGGGCACCCAGGCTCGTTCGAGCGTCACCGGATCGCGCAGCTGGGCGAAAGTCTCGGTGCGAATGTCCAGCCACTCGAACCAGCGACCCTGGACGGCGACAAGCTGGGCTGGCCGGAGCACGCCGAAATGATCTCGAGGAGAAACCCTTATCATTCGTCAAGCTCGACTTTGAACCTTGGCAGGAGAGTTCAAGATGATATTGCGCCCTTGTTCAACTACCGGAACTGGGATTTGACAGTCACAGGCTAGCCAACCCGACCAATCCGTTTCCCGTCGAGCCGGAGCTTTGGCCGCAATAGGTCCAGCCGTTAAATATTTATTCGTTCGCCCCTGGGCACGCGGCAAGTGCATGGGCGGTGTTGCGCGCCATGGAAAACTGCTCCCTCGGCGTCACGAGGAATTGCTCTCTCCTTGGATGAGCCAAGGAGAGAGTGAAAGAAAGAGGCTCGTCGTGGATTGATCCCCGGGGCAGGTGATGAAGACGCCGGATGACGTGGCGGAGATGATGCGCCTGAGGGAGTGCGGGTGGGACTACGTGGTGGCGGGCGGGGTGAAGGCGTTCAAGTCGCCTGAGCGCCCGAAGCGGCTCGATGATCTCGAAGGTTGGCTGCGCGAGAAGTTCATTCGGCATCGCGGCAATGCGGATGTGGTGCACCAGGACCTGTTGGCCCAGAAAGGCGTGGCAGCCAGCCGGCGAACGCTGCAACGCGCCGTGCAGTCCTATCGCCAAGCGCTCAAGGCCGAAGCGCTGGCGACGACACCGTTCGAGATGCTTACGGGCCGGCAGCTGCAGATCGACTTCGGCGAGCGTCTGGTCGAGGTCGGCGAGAAGATCAAAGCATTCGTGTTCGGCGACACTCGGGCATTCGCGGCGGCTGCATGTTCGTGCGTTCGAGGCGAGAAGCAAGAGCGCTGGTTCGCCGGGCTCGAGAGTGCATTCACGACCTTCGGCGGCGTGCCGGAGGAAGTGCTGATGGACAACCCACGCGCTCGTGGTGCGCCACGATGCGGTGAGCCGGTCGGTTCAGTTTAACGACAAGCTCATCGCGTTCGCGAAGCACTGGGGTTCCGTCCTCGTGCCTGCGCGCCGTATCGGGCGCGCACGAAGGGTAAGACGGAGAATGGTGTCGGCTACGTGAAGAAGAACGCGATCGCGGGGCATTCCTTTCGCGAGCTGGGAGGCATTCGAGCCGCATCTCGCCAGAGTGGGAGCGTGAGGTGGCGAACGTACGTATCCACGGCACGACCGGCGGGGCGCCGATCTCGCTTTGCGCCTGACGAGGCACACCGGTTGAAGCCGCTCGGCGGGTCGTTCGGATCGCTGCGCGAACTGGCCCGCGGCGTCGGCAACGATTGTGCCGTCGAGATCGACACGAACGGCTACTCGGTCCCGTGGCGGCTGATCGGCGAGCGCGCGCGGTGACGGTTGCGGCCGGCGAGGTGCGCATCGGCCACGGCATGCGGGAGGTTGCGGTCCATAAGCAATCGGAAGGTCGCCGGCTGCGGATCATCGATTCCGCCCACCTCGACGGGGTTGCCGGTCGCAATGGTGCGGTCTCTCGATCGGCAATCGCGAACCCGACATTGCCCGCGCCTTCTCCACGAGGCAAGCGGGCAATGGCGATCTTGCCGAACGCGCATTGTTGCCGATGCTCGCAGACTTTCGCGATACGGCGTGGAACGGCTTTCTCGAGTTGAACCGGCTAGCGTTATCGGAAGCCTTGCCGGGCAGAGCGAAAGCCGCGCGCTGGCGGTCGCGATGCGATGGAAACACTATTCGCGCGTCGCGGTGGGGGATCTCCTTTGCCGACGGATGCAAGAGCACCTGATGGGCGGCGGCCATATAAATTCCCCTGAAGGAGAGCCGGTTGGCGCCGTGGAGCGGATCGATCCAGGCAGCGAGTTCGGCTTCCTTGAGAGCGCTAACGCCAGGAGATCTACTTCAGCCGTGTCAGTGTTCTGGAAGGTCGGGCGAATATCACTGTCGGCTCGCGTGTATCTATCGAGGAGCTCGGTGAAGATGGTCTGCGGGCCCTCGCAGTCAAAGTTCTAAACAAATTGGCTCAAGTGCGTTCCTGCGGGCCACAGCATCCGGGACCGGCTAGGCCCGCACTTTTGACCATCCATCGGATGCTCAGGCAACGCTTGCGCCCAGTCAACTACCTCTCTTGGGAGTTGATGGAGAAGATGGTCAGATGGCAATCCTCATTAATCCATCATCAAGGAAATCGATATGAAGCTGGGTTTGGAGATGAAAGACGTCCTGCTGGGCACGGTAGCCTTCATTGCGCTAGCTGCTCCTGCTTCTGCCGCTGATCTGGCCCCGCGACCCTACGTCAAAGCGCCCCCGACGGTCATTCCAATCTATGATTGGAGCGGCTTGTACATCGGCTTCGATGGCGGCGGCGGCTCCGCGCATCAGTGCTGGGACCTGCTTAATTCTGGCGACGTGGTCGTCGCTCCGCCCGTCAGCATGGGGTGCCATAATGCGACGGGAGGCACGGTCGGCGGTCAAATCGGCTATCGCTGGCAGATAGCGAACTCGGTGTTCGGCCTGGAGGCGCAGGGCAACTGGGCCGATTTCAAGGGCTCCAGCGCCAACCTCGCTTTTGCAGGCGTCCAGGATGAGTCCAAGCTTGATGCATTCGGCCTGTTCACGGGCCAAGTCGGCCATGCCTGGAATAACGTGCTGCTCTATGTGAAAGGTGGCGCGGCGGTTGTCCGCGACAAATACCGGGTCTCCGATATTGCGACCGGGCTGAGTTTTGACAACGGCAGCGAAACTCGTTGGGGCGGCACGGTAGGGGCGGGCCTGGAATTTGCCCTCGCTCCGAACTGGTCCATCGGCGTTGAGTACGACCATCTGTTCATGGGTCACCGGGACGTAGACTTCTTTTTTTCAACAGGAATCCCGGGTGTTCCGGTGGGCGCTTTTGCAGGGACTGCCCGTATCGGTCAGGACGTCGATATCGGTGTGGTCCGCGTGAACTATCGCTGGGGTGGCGCCGTCGCCACGATATATTGATCTTCGCCAGAACGAAAGCGTTCCTTCACAGGGGGGCACGAACAGCCGGATAATCCTGCGCTGCTCGTCTCTCAAGGTAGCAATCATTGATGTAGGTCATTTCCAGAAACTACGTAGTCGTCCGTGAAGAAGGCCTAAGCCACTGATCGGGAATCTCGATTTGGGCTACGGGGCATTTCCAGATTGCAAGGTTTTGCTGCTTTGGGCGTCAGAACCTTGCGATTTGGCTTTCGTGGATTCCCTCGAAGCGGGAAGCATGATTCCTTGTCTGCATCGGAGGGGACGATGCGGCCGAAGAAGCACAAGACGACGGGATCGAACGATCTGTTCCGGGCTCGGCTCGACCAGATCATCAATATGAAGCACGAGCTGGTTCTGCTCGCCGGCAAGGTCGATTGGGACTGGATCGACGGCGAGATCGCGCCGCTCTACAGCGAGAACGGCAGGCCCGGGATCGAGACGCGCTTCATGATCGGTCTGCTGTTGCTCAAGCACATTTACGGGCTGTCCGATGAGGGGGTGTGCGAGCGCTGGGTCCATGACCCATACTTCCAGTTCTTCACCGGGGAAGAGTTCTTTCAGCACACGTTCCCGCACGAGCGCTCGGACCTGAGCCATTGGCGCAAGCGGCTTGGCGACAAGCTGGAGTTGCTGCTGGCCGAGAGCTTGCGGGTAGCGCACGAGGCCGGTGCATTACGCAGCCAGGACCTCAAGCGGGTTACGGTCGACACCACGGTGCAGCCGAAGGCCATCACCTTTCCGACCGATGCCAAGCTGCTGCATGCGGCCATCAAGGGGCTCAACCGCCTGGCGATCAGGCACGGCGTCAGGCTGCGGCAATCCTATGCTCGCATCGCCAAGGCCGCCGCGATGATGGCCGGCCGCTACGCCCATGCCAAACAGTTCAGGCGGCATCAGCGGCAGTTGCGTATCCTGCGTAGCCGGCTGGGCCGGATCATCCGCGACATCCGCCGCAAGATCGTAAGCGTGGTACCGAGGCCCTTCAGATTGTTTGTGCGCAGTCTTGTGAGCGCCGCTAGAAGAGTCATCTTCTGCAAGGGTACTCACAATGGACAACCATTCGGACGACATAAGACGACCGCTGTCTCCGCGTATCGAAGTGTATGCTGGAGTAGGCCGAAAGCTTAGGAAGCGTTCTCCAGCGTCAGCTCCCCGATCTTGGCATGCAGCGACTTCACATCGATCCCAGGCGTAGCCGGCGCAGCGCCGCCAGGTCCAGAAACTCCGGAAGCGCTACCCCCCAGCTGCGCCTTCCACGCCGTGATCTGATTGGGGTGGACGTCAAAGTGCTCGGCCAGCTGAGCTATCGTCCGGTCGCCCTTGACGGCGGCAAGCGCCACCTTCGCCTTGAAGGCCGGTGTGTGGTTCCAGCGTGCTCTTCTGCTCATCGTCGCTCCTGATTTGCAGGCATCAGCGTGCCCGCTGTCAGGCAGAAACTCCACTTATCGACCTGTTTTTGCGGAGCCGGCTCTCACTACTCACAGAAGGGCTATAGTCACCTAGCTGAGAACCGCGGACAACGAACCTACTACTTTTGGTACAGAACCGGGTCCGCACATTTTGAAACGAGCGATGATGGAGTGTCAGCGTGACAGTGGGCAACGCTGGTGCCCACTCATCAGGCGCGGCAACGAGCAGACGAGCACCGTCGTCGATGTCGACGGTGGCGCCTGCCGCCATTAAGGGCGAAGGGGCCCGGCTCGCCTATCGACGCGCGCAAGCTGCTTGACGAGATCGCCAGGAGGTCCCGAACAAGTTTTCACTCGAGGTTCCGGACTTGAGCAACTTCCAACTCAGAGTGCTGCGACCGACCGTTTGAATTCAATTGGCGCAACGCCCTGTCAGGCACGGCGCGTCTTTGCCGACGGACCATGCGCGGCGGCCCAGCAGTCGTTTGTGGGGCCGACGGTTCCGATCGACATCGATGCGGATTCTGACGCGGGAGCTGAAGCGGCGGCCCCTTGACGATCCTGATCAGCGACAAGATCGCCGTCGATCGATCATTCCGCCCGAAATGCTTTCTTTGAATCGATCAGGGCTAAACAATTTATTGTCTCTGGAGGTCGGCTGCACCACGGATGCCGCGATCCGTTCACCTGGGGCGGTCTTTGCACCACCGCGATCTCGCGAGAATGTTGATCGCGGGCTGCTTCGAAAGCCACGTCCGAACGGTCGCAGTTTCCCTGTCGGGCAGCAGGGTAACAAACTGCCGATCCGACGAACTGGATAATCTCTTGCGCGGAGTAGACGCCTTGCGGCTTCAGCAGCGTAAGGGGCGGATTAGCAAGGCGTGCGGCGGGCGCTGTCCTGCCGACGCTTCGTCCCGGCAACAGCTACCTAAAGGGGTAGGCCCAGCTCCTCCGACGATGGGTTATGTTGTGATGCGTCGCATTGGTCCGTTGGCAAGCGCGTGGGAGTGTCAGCCCACCGGGCGGGTTCACATTCGCGAAAACTCGAACAGCTCTCGGTTAAGCTGAATAAATCACGGTTGCTGCGAGTGCCGGAGACTACTTGACTCCTCCAGCCTCCGATTTGACGCTCCGCAACGTCAGAGATCCAAATAAGAAGACCGTGGGGAGAGCAGGAGCCCCCCATTGCCCGAAACTGACGACCACCGGATCGACATACGCGATACGACCTGTGTTCTCCGAGGACCTCATGTGCCCAGCGCCCCAGTTATCGCGCCCCCTCCACAGGCGGCTCCACGTAGAACCTATTTGGTCGGAACGGGCATCGCCGCGTTGGCGGCTGCGGCCTATCTCATCAAGGAGGGCGGGCTTATGGGCCCCAGTGTGGTGCTGTTCGGAGAGACCGCGCACTTTGGCGGTAGCCTCGACGCAACGGGCAATCCGAAGGATGACGATGCGAGGCGTGCGGCTGGAGAAGGGGGCGGAGGTCACCGATATTGATGTCTTGATCCAACACGGGCAGAAGACTGCCACGTGCCTACGCTACAAGCAGGGCGGGGAGCATCGCGCTATAGATCTGACGGAGCGAGATCTGGTTTTCATCACGAACGGGTCGATGACATCCGACACCAGCTACGGCTCAATGGACACGGTTCCGGTTCTGAACAGAGAGCGAAACGGCAGCTCTTGGAAGCTATGGGAACGTTTGGCCAGCATGAGCCCGGACTTCGGTCAGCCCGCGGCCTTTGTCTCTAGTCATGCCAAATCCAAATGGGAGTCCTTCACGGTCACGGGCGATGATTCGACCTTCTTCGATCGGCCTGAAGCCTTCACCGGAAGCAGTGCCGGGCACGGCGGACTGATCACGATCAAGAATTCCAATCGGCTTCTGACCTTTGTCCTTAACGCACAGCCACACTATTTCGAACAGCCGAAGAATGTTTGGGTCTGGTGGGGTTACGGGCTGTTCCCAGACCAACCCGGTAACTTCGTCCATAGGCCCATGTCAGAGTGCACGGGGCGTGAAGTCCTTATCGAGTTGCTTTTGCACTTGCGCTTTACGGACAGTATTCCGCGCATTCTCGACAGCTCGCGCGTCGTGACCGCGATGATGCCCTACATCACGGCCCAGTTCATGCCACGGACTGGGACAGACCGACCGAAGGTGATTCCCAAGGGATCGCGCAATCTCGCCTTCATCGGCCAATTCTGCGAAATGCCTGACGACGTCGTGTTTACGGTGGAATATTCCGTTCGCGCGGCGCTAAACCGCCGTGTTCACCTTGCTCGACGTTAAACGCGGGCTGACACCTGCTACTTCATTGCGCATCGACCACAGCAGAAAGGACACGACTAGCCGCGTAGGGCGGCCCAGTCAACCTCTTGCAATAATACCAAACGATCCGGAAAAAAGTGAGAGAAGTCCTGCAAGGGTGCGGCAGCTATTCCGGGACTGTGACTAGTTCTCGCGGCGGTCCTTTATGCGATCCGGCAAGGTGCGTCCTGAATTCCGTCGCGGTGGACAGCCTGGCAGTTCGCGGCGCGAAATACATCCGATTCGCCAGCGAGCGCGCATGGATGTTGTGGGAGCGAGTTGCGACCTCTTCCCGAACATAGGCGGCAGATTGCCCGCCCAGGCAAGTATCACTTTGTTCCGGGACCATTTCGTTTCCCTACCTAAATCCGCAGTATGGAGTTCTTTGCCTTGGATCACGATACCATCCGCGCCGAGCTGATGTACTTGGAGTCGCTTGGCTCCCGACTCTCCGGCTCAAAGTCCCATGATCGACTTATCGAGCACGTCAAACAGCAGTGGGCCGATTTCGGCCTGCGAGTTCACGAAGACATTCTGCATTTCGATCGTTGGAGCATGGCGGCCGAAAACCGGAACAGTCTGCGTCTCGATATCGACGGACGCGACGTAGCGATCTCTTCGGTCTTTCCCTATTCCGGCACGACCGGCCCCCCAGGGATCGAAAAGCAATTGCATAGATTACGGGGCCCAATACCCCGATGGGCTAAAGCTCGCGGAGGAATTGCAGTCGTCGAGGTCCATAATCGTGAGTTCCCGCTTGGTGCGGTGGTCAAGACTTGGGACCGGGCTCGCGCATGGGGCAAGACCACTATGCCGCTGATCCCAGCTACACTCGCCGGCCTCGGCCTGACGCCTGCGAGACGAGCTGGCGTCGAAGCGGTGATCTTCGCTTGGCGCGGCATAAGCACCGCCAACGCCAAAGGACAGTATTTACCGTTCACGTTGCCCTACCAGAACATTCCAGCCGTCTTCGTGGCTGGAGACGAGGCCGACTTTGTACTCGCCGCCGCTTCACGAGGCGGCCAGGGAACGCTGATTGTTGATGCCGTGATGGAACGAGACAGCACCATGCGCACGATATGGGCGGTTGTAGAAGGTCGCAGCGCAGCCCATCAAACTGTGCTATTGGTGAGCCACAGCGACGGTACCAATATTCTCGAGGAGAACGGTCACATTGGTTTGGTCGAACTCGCCCGGCAGATGGTCGCTCAACCATTGGCGCGCACCGTCGTGTTCGTGTTAACCGCTGGACACCTGCGGATTCCGGCGCTCACTGACGATGGCCAAGCGACTTCGCGCTGGTTGCGGGATCACCCAGAGTGGTGGGCCGGCGGCCCCGGAAATCGCCACGCGGTGGCAGGTCTCGTGATGGAGCACCTCGGCGCTCGAGAATACCGGGACGATCCTGTCAACGACGCCTACGAGCCGACCGGCAAGCCCGAACCCGAATTGCTCTACGCCTCCACTCCGCAGCTGGCCGCGCTTATCGAATCAGAGTGGCGCACAACCGACGAACGACCGAGAGTGTCAGCCCCAAACGCGCTCATTCAATTCGGCGAAGGCCAGCCGCTCTACCTCAAAGGCATCCCGAACATCGCGCTCGTCACCATACCGCAGTACCTGCTAAGTGTTGAGCCGGGTGACTACGTCGACATCGCTCTGCTGAACAGACAATTGAGCAGCTTCGCGCGCCTGCTGCGACGAATAGACACCATGCCAATAAACGAGATCGGCACCGTCAAACCCATCACTTCACTCGTGAAAGCGGCTAGTGCGTTGCGTGCGATCGCTATTTTGGCTCACAACTGGTCGCACTGGCGATAAACCGCTTTCAGCAACCTGCGAATTTCGGGGAATAGATCTTCCGGTCCGGACCGAACCTGGGAACGGTTGCCTTCCTCGGCAGGCTGCCCTCGATCAGCCGGGCCAGAGCGTCGGCCTGCATGCGCCATCTTCGCAGGCTCGGCAGGCGTATTTGGGCGTCGTGTGACGACAACGCGGAACTGCGCCAGCACCATGTCCAGCCGCTCGCTCCTGTCTTCACCGATCTGATCCAGTCCGCCTTGGCAGGAGGAGCAGATCTTGTCGTCGGGTCGAGGACGACCTCGATCCGCGGAACATGGGCCGGAAGTGCCCCGCGATTGTTGCGGCGCTTGCGCGCCCGTTCGGTGCGACCTTCCGGAGCTGTCTCGTCCTGGCTGGCTTCCGTACAAGCCGCAACCTGTTGGACATCCTCTAGACCGAGTACCATCTGCTTCTCAGGAGGCGTCTCGGTCTTCCGGCCAAAAGCGATGACGCTGCAGCTCCTTGATGATCTGGCGCAGCCGCTCGCTCTCGTGAAGCGCTGCCAGCGGCAGCGCCTTGAGCGTTTCGGGATCATCAGGAAGGTTGTCGCTCACCGGCAATCAGCGCATATTCGCGCCAGCTTGACGATGCGCTCGATGCCCCTGATTCGCGCGGCCCACAATTATCCGGCTTTCGTCGGGACGATCGTCTCCCGTGCCGCGTGGACACACCGGCAGTCAAGCCCCTCAAGCAGCGCCGACAATTCCGCCGCCGACAAACGCGTCACGCCATCCCGATCTTCAGCCAGCGGAAGACGCAGTCTTCTTGATGGTCCGGCGCAAGATTGAGGCGGGACTTACCCCATGGATCGAGCGAGCCCGCGCCAGCGGCAGTGCGGGCGGCGATCACTTCACCTTGGTCCAATGGGCAGACCGAGGGTCAGATCACGCGCCTCAAACTCGTTAGACGTCAAATGTACGGTCGCGGGAAAATCGACCTGCTTCAAGCCAGACTAATTGGCGCAGAATAATCGGAGCTGCACCAAAATTGCGTCAGAGCCCAAGCGGGACCCCTGGATCAGGGTCCACAGTGGCTTCCATCGAGTCATGGAAGCCGAGGTTGGGATGCTGGTGGTGGAGACGATTGGTAAGATCCGTCGCGCCTACTTTGTTGATGGTCGTCCGATCAAGGCGATCTGCCGAGAACTTGGCGTATCGCGGAAGCTCGCAAGGTCATTCGTTCTCAAGCGACGGAGTTCCGGTATGAGGGCGAGACGCAGCCACTCCCGAAGATGGGCGCCTGGAGTGCCGAGCTTGACCGGCTGCTGGCAGGGAATGAGAGCAAGGCGGCGCGGGAACGGCTGACGCTGATCCGGCTATTCGAAGAGCTTCGCGGCCTGGGTTATGCCGGCGGCTATGATGCGGTTCGTCGATACGTGCGAGGGTGCAGCAAGGAACGCGGCACCTCCACAGCGTCGGCCTATGTGCCGCTGAGCTTTGCACCAGGCGAAGCCTACCAGTTCGACTGGAGCCACGAGGTCGTCCTGCTGAGCGGCACCACGGTGATGGTGAAGGCTGCTCATGTCCAGCTCTGTCACAGCCGCATGCTGTTCGTGTGGGCCTATCCGCGGGAGACGCAGGAGATGGTGTTCGACGCCCACGACCGGCGTTCGCCCTGTTCAAAGGCACCTGCACCCGCGGCATCTACGACAACATGAATACCGCCGTAGAGACGATCTTCGTCGGTAAAGGCCGTCTCTACAATCGCCGCTTCCTGCAGATGTGCAGCCACTTGTCTGGTTGCGGTTGCTGGCACAAGGGTTCAGCTCGTTACCGACAGCCTGCGAGGCTCGCTCTTGTCTACGAGGTCGACGTTCATAGCCGCCTCACGATGGTAGTCCGAAGATCGGGAGCTGCTATCTATTAGGCGCGTGCTGCAGGCACAGAGGTTGCAGCGCAGTCACCCCGACCTCGTCCTCGCAGGACGTCGTCCCGCCTTTTCGGCGGATCCGCTGAATTGCTAATTGATCATGCGGTCGCCTCCTCGCGGGTCCATCGGAACTCGCTTCCATCGGCCCAGACCCGATGCATCACGATCGCTAATTTTCGTGCGACTGCTACGATCGCTCGGCGAAGGCCGCGTCGCTTGGCCACCCTTACACCCCAAGCTTTCAATGCGGACCAACGCTTGGTGCGGGTTAGAAGTGCAAGCGCGGCCTGATAAAGTATGGTCCTGAGCATCACATCGCCACACCTCGAAATAGCGCCATTCCGATCGGTTTCCCCAGATGCGTATTTGCGTGGCGTAAGGCCAAGATGCGCGCCAACATCGCGGGAGCGTTGAAAGCGATCCGGGTCATCAATGGTTGTTAGAAACGTGATTGCCGTCAGTGCACCTACGCCCGGTATCGTCATGAGCCGCTGACATGTCGGTTCGCGGCGTACTATTTCAAGTACCATCTTGTGCAGGACGCCGTACTGTTCACGCAGCGCGGCTCGAGCCACAAGCATTGGGCGCAGCATCGCCGCGAGTCGTGGATGGCCATCTGTGAGTTCATTAGTCTGCTGCTCAAACGTCGCTTGAGATATACGACCAGACAGCTTTAAGCCGAAGACGCGTAAGACGCCGCGAATTTCGTTCTCGATATCGATCTGCTTGATCAAAAGCGTCTTGCGATTGTTGAGAAGCATTCGTAGCTCCTGGCTCACGTCACCCTTGATATGAACAACGGTGTACCAGCCGACCCGCATTACCTGTGCAATGGCGCGAGCGTCGTTTCGATCGGTCTTAATCGGCATCGTCTTAGTCACGCCACGCAGTCTTCGGGGATCGATGCAGACTGCGTGTAAGCCGGCAGCACGCAGTTCGCTGTACAGCCAACGAGCGAGACCACCAATCTCAATCCCGATCTTGACAATGGGCAATCCGCTTTCATTGATCCAGGCAACAATAGCCTCCGGTTCCGAAAGTGCCTTGCCCTCGCGAATGACGACGCCATTCTCGTCCACAACACAGATAGCCGTCTCCTTTAGCGAAACATCCAGACCGACATAGTGCTTCATGTTCCCGCTCCTGCTGCCACCGGCTCGCCGGCTTCCCTTCCAGGCTGAGCCTTTCGAGCAGCAACCGCAATCACCCCATCTATCTGGTCGATCCGGTCGCCTGTACGCCAGCGTCGGGCTGGGAGAAGGGGCAGGTCGAGAACCAGGTCGGGCTGGTCCGAGAACGCTTCTTCACGCCGCGGCTGCGGTTCAAACACCTCGACGAGTTAAACGCCTGGCTGCTCGACAAATGCATCGCCTACGCCAAGGCTCATCGCCATCCGGAGCTGGCCGATCAGACGATCTGGGAGGTGTTCGAGGCAGAGCGTCTCAACCTCGTCCCCTATGCAGGTCGGTTGCGCGTTTCGCGGGATCGTGAGCACGGATTTCAGACGATCGTGAGCACGGATCGTGAGCACCTTTTGGCGGTGCCGGGGGCCGACAACTCAACTGGCCTACGGATTTCTCATTCAGCCAATGAGGAAGCCTGATGCCTACCCAGAGATTGTCGATGCACCGGATCAGAGAAGCCACGGCCTGACCGAGCGCTTCATCGCGCGGACGTTGGAGTGAGCAATGGCGTCGTCCATGGTTACGGGCGGCGTGCCCGCCTTGCCGGGCTGAGCTGGCCGCTGCCGGAGGGCATGGAGGACGAGCGCCTGGAGCTGCTGCTGTTCCCGACGCCGACGGCAGCCTCGCAAAGCGACCGGCGACCGGCCCCCGATTGGGTTTATGTGGAGAAGGAACTGCGCCGTCGCAGCGTGACACGGCTGCTGTTGTGGGAAGAGTATCGCGCCGCCAATCCCGACGGCTCCGGCTATACTTGGTTTTGCACGACCTTCGAGGCCTGGAAGCAGCGTGCGCGCCCGAGCATGCGTCAGACCCACATCGGCGGGGAGAAGGTGTTCGGGTCGATTCCGCCGGCGACACCATCGACATCTTCGATCCCATCACCGGCGAAGTGCGCGCCATGAAGCTGTTCGTCGTCGGCGATGGGGGCCTCGAACTACACCTACGCCGAGGCGTGCCCAAGCGAGAGCCTGTCCGACTGGATCGGCGTGCATGCCAACCTGTTCAGGTACCTCGGCGGCGTGCCGAAGTTTCGTGGTCTGCGATAATCTCAAGGCCGCCGTGACCAACCCCGATCGTTACGATCCTGAATCAACCGAACCTATGCCGAGATGGCCGGCCATTATGGCACCGCGATCCTGGCGGCGCCGCCAAGGCGACCAAAGGACAAGGCGAAGGTTGAGGTCGCCGTCCAGATCGCGCAGCGCTGGATCCTGGCCCGCCTGCGCAATCAGCGCTTCTTTTCCCTGGCGGAACTGAATCCTGCCATCCACGTCCTGGTCGGCGTACTCAACGCCCGCCAAATGCGCGGTTTCGGGTCAAGCCGCGCCGAACTGTTCGCCGAGATCGATCGTCTCAAGCTGGGAGAACCGCCGGACCAGCCGTATGTCTTTGCGCGCTGGAAGCGTTGTCGCGTCGCCCCTGACTACCAGTTGAGATCGACGGCCATTGGTATTCTACCCCTTACCGTCTGATCCCTGAACTCGTCGATGTCCGCATCGCCGACAAGACCGTCGAGATCTTCCACAGGGGTCAGAGGATCGCGAGCCACGCCCGTGCGCCCAACCGCCGCAGCCATGCCACGATCGCCGATCATATGCCGAGCGCCCATCGCCGCTACGGTAAGTGGATGCCGAGAGGGCTGATCGCGGCCGGCGAGAAGATCGGCCCCTCTGCCGCGGCGTTTTTCCAGGGCATCATCGCGGCAAGGCCTCATCCCGAGCAAGGCTTTCGTACCTGCCTCGGCATCCTGTCGCTGACCAGGAGCTACGACAATGCGCGCGTCGATGCGGCCTGCCGACGCGGCATCCTCATCAAGGCTCGCTCCCTCGCCTCGATCCACTCGATTCTCAAGAACGGCTTTGATCGCGCGTTCCTTGACGAGACATCCAACGATCAACCCCTGCGCCACCGCAACATCCGCGGTAAGGGTTATTTCCAGTGAACCATGGAGATCTCAATGCTGATGCATCCCACCCATGAACGGCTGATCGCACTCGGCTTGACCCGAATGGCCGAAGCCCTGGAGGAGCAGCGACGATCGTCAGATCTCGCTGCCTTATCGAGATGGGCGGAGTCGACGATCCGCAGCCGGCGCCCCTCCGATTGCTTATGGACCGCAACCTGGTGCAATCCATGGCGGACCCGCACCTCGCCAGCCGCCGCCGTTACCGCCACGCGCTCGCAATAAGGCGCCACGGTACAGAGTAGCTGTTCGTATCGATCTCGACCGCGCAATCGTTGCCGACGACGCGGCTCAGTTCGCGCTAGGATCCGAACGATGGCTGCCCGCTGAGCGGTTTCAACCGGTGCCCTTCGTCTCGCGCGAAGCGGATCATCGGCGCCTCGCCGGTCGTCCCGTGGATACGAACGTTCGCAACCTCACGCTCCCACTTGGCGAGATGCGCCTCGAACGCCTCCCAGCTCGCAAATGAATGACCCGCGATTGCGTTCTTCTTCACGTAGCCGACGCCATTCTCCGTCTTGCCCTTTGTGCGCCCGTTACGGAGCGCAGGCGCGAGGACGGAAGCCTCAATGCTTCGCGAATGCAATGAGCTTGTCGTTAAGCTGAACCGACCGGCCCACCGCGTCGTGGCGCACCACGAGCGCGCGTGGGTTGTCCATCAGCGCTTCCTCCGGCACGCCGCCGAAGGTCGTGAATGCGCTCTCGAGCCCGGCGAACCAGTGCTCTTGCTTCTCGGCTCGGAACGCACGCACAGTAAGCGCTGTTTCGGTCCCACCTTCCATTGAAGGCGTCGAGCGAGGAATGATCGATCTCTGATTGGAGATCGGCTTGTGTCTAAGCTTGAACATATGCTTGAGCCCAGGACCTCGGTTCGTCTGGTCGAGGTCATCACGGAGAGCGGCCGACGCCGGCAGTTCTCGGCCGGCGACAAGGCGCGGTTCGTCGAGGAGACGCTGGCCCCGGGAGCCGTGGTATCGGAGGTCGCGCGGCGGCACGGATTGTCGCCGCAACAGCTGTTTACGTGGTGCCGGCAAATGCGACAGCCGGCTGCGATCCCTGTGGCTCCCGAGCCGCAGACGTTCGTGCCCGCTGTCGTTACCCCATCGTCCACGCCGCCGGAGCGCTCACCGCGGCAGCGCCGACGCCTCCGGAAGGCGCTCGAGGGCGCCGAGAACAGCAGCACATGTTCAAGGAGCCATCCGACGTGGCATCGATCAGCCATTGTCATGTCTAGCAAGGATCTTTGCACCGCGCACTCCGACGGAAACCATGGGATGAAGGGCGTGAGTCGACAGAGGTTCACGAACTCCCCGACGATATCGAGCGAGTAAGTTCGCGGAAGCTGGGTACGGGTGGGGCAGTGAACTTCCAGGTGACGGTTCTCAAGGTGCTGGTCAGCTATCCAGACGGGTCGCCGCCATGGCGGACCTCAAGCGAGATATGGCGATTCTGGCCACGAGCGGACCGGACTGGACCGAAAGGACGAAGCGATTGGCAGTCCGCGTGCCCGACTTGGATATCTTCTCCCAAGGACTCATTGAGCGGATGAACGGCGGCTGGCGTGTCACTGATAAGGGACGCGCGGTTCTCGAGATCAAGGAGGCTCGGCCCGCACCCGCTCAACAAGCAAGAGAGCTGCCTGAGGTCCTCGCGGCCGAGGAGCCGGCGCCAGCCGCGACTCTGCCGCCGATGCCTTCGATAGGGCCGGTTCGACGCATGCGGGAACGAAGGCGACGCCAACGCGATGCTGCACGGCGAAGCCAAGCGAGCGCGCCGTAACGAAGCTCCGTTCACGAACAGCGCATTTCCGGCTGTGCGTGATCAGACGGATCGAACGTTCGATGATGTTGTTGTCGAGCTCGATGCGGCCATCATCGACATAGCGCGTCACACCCTGCCAGCGTGAGGACGTCCAGCGGATGGCGACGGCGAGCTTGGCGTTTAGTCGGCTAGCCAGTATTGAAGTTGGCTGCGGGTAATCCTAGGGCGGGGACATTGTTTAGAAGGAATGCCAAAGCACCTACCTGGCCTGGCAGGTTGCTAACTATCCTGCCGTGCGTAGACTGCTCGAGCGAATGCAACTCGCGAGATCCAGCGAAACAAGATCACATTGCAAATGCTCATCCGCCGATGAGTCCTCGAGGGTACATCCATTCAGCTCACGTCCAGAGGTATCGGTGCTGCGCTCTAAATTCACAGCTCTGCGCTCGAAAGCGCCATCATGGCAGCTGAGCCGGGCGTCACCTCAGCGAACGCAAGCATGCGAGCAAGAATCGTCTGGACAATCGTCCTCGGCTTTGCCGCCGATCCGTTGATGCGTTGGACTTGGCCGGACCCCGGGCAATACGTTAGCAGTATGACTCAGTTCATCAAGGCCTGTGGCGGGCGAGCATTCGAGCATGGCACAGCATACGTCGCGGGAGAAAGTCGGGCGGCCGCCCTGTGGCTACCTCCGCGCATCCATCAGGATGAGGATGCGCTGGACGCAATCATGGCGCGGTCACTGCGCCCGGAAATCAGTGAACATATGGCACATCTGCGCCAGGGAATCGCCGAACATCATCCCTCCGAGGCACATTGGTTTTTGCCCCTCATCGCTGTCGATCCGAGCTGGGTCGGACGAGGGCTCGGTACATTGCTGATGAGATACGCTCTTCAACGATGTGATGAGCAGGGCATCGCTGCCCACCTCGTAAGCTCGAATCCTAAAAACATTCCCTTTTACCAACGTCACGGGTTCAAGATTATTGGAAAGATACAGCACGGTTGCTCGCCGCTGCTCACGCCGATGTTGCGAAAGGCGAATTGAGCGGAATTCGTAGACGCTTCGCATGCTTCGGCTCCCCGAGTGTCCTGGGAGACGCTGAACTGACCCGCATTGCCTCATCCAGAATATTACTGGACAACTTCTCGCCGACGATTGGGTCGGTGCCATCGAATTGGTTCGGTGGCGTCTATGGCGTGAAAGATCAGCATGGGCGCCCGGCGCGAGGTGGTGTCTGCGGTTACGGAGCGTTACCGGTCGGCCAAACGAGGTGAGAAGGGGCGGATCCTCGACGAGTTGTGCGCGAAGACGGGCTGGCATCGCAAGCATGCGGTGCGCGCGCTTCGGCGGAGCGCAACGGTTGGACCGGAGAAGATGGAGGCGCCCGGAGAGCGCAAGCGCAGATATGGCGCGACGATCAAGGACGCGATGACGGCGCTGTGGGAGGCGTCGGATCGGGTATGCGGTAAGCGGCTCAAGGTGATGATCCCGACCTTGCTGCCGGCGCACGAGCAACATGGCCGATTCCAGCTTGGTGAGGCCGACCGTGATCCTGTTCTGGCGATCAGCGCCGCAACCATCGACCGCTTGCTCGTCGATGTGAAGATTACGGCGAGCGGCGGCAGGCGGCGCCGTGCCGGATTCTATTCGGCAATCCGGCGCGAAGTCCCGATCCGCACGTTCAATGACTGGAACAGCCCGGTACCCGGCTTCTGCGAGGTTGATTGGTCGCGCATGGCGGCACGTCGGTGGCCGGCTCGTTCATCCAGACCCTGACGATGGCCGATGTCGCCACGGGCTGGACGGAGTGCCTGCCGTTGCTGACGCGGGAGGGTTCGCTGGTCGTCGAGGCGATCAACCGCGCCCAGAGCCTGTTCCCCTGGCTCTTGCGCGGCGTGGACTTCGACAACGACAGCGCCTTCATGAACGATGTCGTCGTGCCATGGTGCCGCGAACAGAAGCTCGAGGTCACACGCTCGCGCGCGTACAAGAAGAACGATCAGGCGTTCGTCGAGCAGAAGAATGGTGCGGTCGTCCGCCGCCTCATGGGCTATGGCCGCTTCGTTCGCGTCGAGACGGCGCGCGTGATGGGCCGCCTCTATGCGGACGCATGGCTCTACGTCAACTTCTTCCAGCCGTCGTTCAAGCTGAAGGAGAAGCGCCGCGAAGGGGCTAAAGTGATCAAGCGCTATCATCCCCCGTCGACGCCCTATGAGCGCGCATTGGCGCATCCCAAGGTGACCGCGGCCGTGAAGAAAGGGCTGCGCGATCAGTATCGCTCGCTCGATCCGGTCGGGCTGTTGGCCGAGATTCGCGCGACCCAGGACGAACTCGGCAATCGCGTCGATCGTCGTGCCGGACAGGCGTGGCCTGCAACCCGCTTGCACGAGCACCGCGCCGGCGACCGCAGCGACGTTCGCGAAGACGCTCGGCAAGACGGCGACGGTCGCCGAGCCGCGTGCCACGCACCGGCGCACCCGTCGGCCCTATAAGAGGGTTCGCATGCCGTCCAAGCTCGACCCGCATATTGCTGCGATCGAGGGTTGGCTCGTCTAGCAGCCGCAGTTAACTGCACTCGCCATCGTCGGCCGGCTGAGCGAGAAATACCCCGAGGAGTTCGGAACGAGACAGCATTCGATCGTGCAGCGGCTGCTCAGGACGCTTAGACGGAAGACGGCCGAGCAATTGGTCGCGGAGGAGCCGCTCGGCGCCGCCACGACCGCTGCCCCATTGCCCGGGGTTGTAGACGGCTCGGGCTATGTATGGCCCGAGCCGCCCACAGCCCCTCTCGTCGAGCAAGCCGGGAAAGCCACTTGGCGCGGCCGATCAGCCGACATCGGATCGTCATCGGCAATTGAGCTATCAGGGTAACATTCGCTGATGCGGCAATACGACGGGTCAAATTTGCAAACGATGACGTAATTGCGGTCGGCGCCCGCGGCTTGAAAGGTCCGCTATCTTCAAGCCTTCCCGCAACCTTGCAAATCGGAGTGGGCTATGAAGCAATATGTTGGGCTGGATGTCTCGCAAAGCAAGTTCGATAACGAAGTCCGCCAGTTGGCGAAGTCGGATGAGACGACGCGCCGCCTGATGACGGTTCCTGGTGTCGGCGTGGTGACCTCTTGACCTTCCGCCATACGATCGACGACCCATCGCGCTTCCGATCGGCATCAAGCGTCGGCGCCTATCTGGGTCTTACGCCTCGACGCAACCAGTCTGGCGAAACTGACATCAATGGCAAGATATTACGATGGGGCGACCGTCTTCTCCGAACTTACCTGTACGAGGCGGCGACCGTCCTGCTTTATCGAACGAAGAAATTGTCCTCTCTCAAGGCTTGGGGCATGAAGCTCGCCAAGCGAAATGGCATGCGAAAGGCAAAGGTCGCCATCGCGCGCAAAATCGCCTGTTCTTCACTGTATCTGGGGCGACGGCACATCGTTCGATTGGGACCAGGCGAAGGAAGCCTGATCAGATCTTGTAAAATTCCTGGTCCGGTCTGCCGGACTGGCGATGTCCCGCTGGGACGGTGTTGTGGCGACCTCGGTCAATCGGCTGCTGGCGCCTCGACCGCACTCCGCTGCAAACGTTGAGGCGCCCGACCCGGACATCATCATGAGGCGCTGCGCGACCTCGGAAAGGACCATGACCCCAGCGAAGACATCAACCAGCCCCGGCGATCCAATGCCTAGCCGGCTAAGCACGTATCAGCCGCGCCCGCGCCGTCTCCGCAACCCGGACCAGCTCCGACGGCGCGAGCACTACCACCGTGCCGTGGGCGAGTTCAGAAATGTAAACTTGACAACAAACCGCAATTAAAGGGCGATTGACATTATAAGGCCATGTGTGGATGACGGGGTGGCGATTGACATCGTCGATACCGGCCATGATGCGCTCCTTGAGCTCATGTTTTGATGCGACCCGGATGTGGCGCAGGACCGAACGAGCGAACTTGGAGAAGAAGCCCTCGATGAGGTTGAGCCACGAGCCGTGCTTGGGCGTGAAGGTGAACTCGAAGCGCCCGCTTGGTCGGGTAGCGAACCAGGCTTTGGTTTCTCTCGAGATGTGCGTGGAATGATTGTCGAGGATCAATTTGATCGGGTGCTCCTCGGATAAGCGGCATCGAGAAGTCTGAGGAGTTCTATGAACTCGCGGCTGCGGTGACGGTCTCTGACGAGAGCGTGAACTCTGCCGGTGAGCAGATCAATCCCGGCCAATAGGCTGAGCCTGCCGTGCCGCTTGTACTCGTGGTCGCGCGCAAAGCCGGCGTGGATGCCGGGTTCGGGCGGCAAATCCGGCGCCGTCGTTGCGATGGCCTGGATTCCGGCTTTTCGTCGCACGACACGATCGCCACCGGCTTTCCCCGTCTCTTCGACTTGGCAGGGGCTTTTTTCAGGACTGCGACTTCACGATAGACGCACAGGACCTCGGCCATCTTCCGTTCGAACTCAGCATGGCGATTTTCAAGATAGTAGCGCACCTTGTGCGGCTTGATTTCCTCCTTGCCGAGGATCTTGCACAAGGACCAAATTGGTCAAGCATGCATGCCCTGCAGCCGGCCCGTGTTCGCGCGCATGGCGCGCCAACAGCCGCGTCGTCCACAACTCATGTGGATAGCCGTGGTCCTTCGCCTTGTCACACGCCAACGACACCAACCAGGCTTTGGCCTCAGGCGTGATGGTTGGTTCCTTGCCGGGGCGGGGGCGATCGTCAAGGGCGGCCAGCGGGCCATCGCCAGCGTTCGCTCGACACAGCGCTGCACCGTCTGATGATGGACTCCAAGTCTTTGACCTACTGCGCAAAGCGAAGGATTCTTGCGATACGTCAGCAGCATCTGCGCCCGCGAGACCCGGTTCGCTAGTTCAGTTCTCGACCGCGAAAGAGCCGCCAATGTTGCGATCTCTTCGTCGGCCATCGCCAACTCGACCGCTCGCCGCCTCCAGCCATGATACAGCTCCTCGTTTCGCCGACCGCAAACGAGGAATCCACCAACTGCCCGTCCGTTCCACCCATTCAGCCGACTCCAGCATCGCAGGTTTCATGGAATCGATCGTCTAGTGTGCGAGCGGCAAGCAGTCGCACTGCTCGGCAGGCCGAGCTCTTACCAGAAGTGGAAGGTTCGTTCTGCGCAGGACTTCGCTATGAGTAGAGCCGCTTTTTCAGACGTATGCGCGACCAGAAGCACTCGGAAACGGGCGACTAGTGGTAGTAAGTCATCAACCTGCAGTAATGGACAACGACATGGCTAACCCACGCCAGGAGGACAAGTCCACACGTACAATCGATGCAGCTCGACGGGCTCGGAGCTGCGCCATGGTGCGCCCCGGTGGATCACCTCGGCCTTGTAGAGACCGTTGATGGTTTCGCCGAGAGCATTGTCGTAGCAATCTCCAACCAGATGGCTGAGTACATTCAGTGGCTTGCGTCTAAGGGAGAGCGCTCGTGTTTCGGCGGGGAACAGGGCCGCCGTATTCGGGGTAATCCGGCGTCCAATCGGGCTCTGAATTCACTTTTCATGAAGTTCAAGCGCCGGCTCGCGTTGGTTTCACGAAGGAAACTATATGATGCAACGAGCCCTACATCCATCGGCTCTGGTACCTCGCGGCTGGAGTGGCGCACAACCGTCACCGTACCTCCCCCACGAGGGGCACGAGTTTCTGTTCCGACTGCGGGACCAGTTCTAGGCGAATACATAGCCAATATCAGCGCCCTAACCGATCTGCCGCTGGCGGGAGGCAGGTTCGCCTAGTGGTCGTGGCGCGCCGCTTCGGCTGCGTTACCATTCTGTGCAGCCTGCGTATTTTCACCGAGCGCTTCGATGACCGCGCTCTGGCACGGTGGGCGCGGCGAACGAGCTGGCTCGATCTGATCGTCCATCACCCTGGCCTTGCCTTGGGAGGCCGCCCGGCGGCGCGTTTTGCCATTTACTTATGCTGCCCGTGAGCAACGACACAATGCTTCGGGTGGTTAGGAGGCGCGGGTATCAGCCCTTTGCTGCGCCGAGCGTTATCGGCATCGAGGATTGGGCATGGCGCCGCAATCAGCGGTACGGAGCAATCATCCACGACCTCGAGCGGCGACGACAGATCACTCTCCTACCCGAGAGTCTCGCGGAGAAAGTACAGAAACGATCGCCCGCCAGATGACCAATGGCGGCGATACTCAATCAAAGTCAGAAACCGTCACCATTGCGGCGATTGAGCAAGGCGTTCCTCTCCTGGCCGAAGCTCGAGAGATCATAGGCGCTTTCCATGCGATGATCCGCAACAAGGCTCACGGAGAGCTTGGACCATGGTTGGAACGAGCATGCGCAAGCCTCATGTCTTTCGCCAGCGGCGTCATTAAGGACAAGGCCGCCGTCAGCGCAGCGATCACAACGTTTTGGTCCAACCGAAAGACAGAGGGCCCGATCACCAAGCTCAAACTAGTCAAGCGCAAAATGTACGACACGCCAAGCTCGACTTGCTGCAGGCTCGGCTGCTCGGCACCACATGGCCAGTGCTGCATCAAAATTGCGTCAGAGCCCCCTTTGGACCCAATCGGGGGTCCCAGTCCAATACCGATTGACACTTTCGCCGCTGTCGAGATGGCGCGGCCCTGGCACGCCAGGATATTGACGCCTGGGCTTGGTGGACCGGAAAACGGATATCCTCCTTCGCCTTTTGCCGTAGTTTTTGCACAGGCCCACACGCTCGGATGGAAGACGACGGCGCATGCTGGCGAAGAAGGCCCGTCAGACTATGTGGCTGCGGCGATCGGCAGGCTAGACGTCGGCCGCATAGATCATGGCGTTCAATGTGAGGCTGATCCGCGGCTGATGCGACGCCTTGCCCGAGAAGGGCATTGCCCTTGCGGTGTGCCCACTCTCAAAGTCGAACTGAAGGTGTTTCCTCCGCTCGAAGAGCACAATCTCGGCTCTGCATGCTGGCCTCTACTTCAAGGTCGACTCCGACGACCCGGCATATTTCCGGAGTGCTTGGACGACACTCGTTGTCCGATCGACGGAGGCAATGGGCTTGACCGCGGACGAGCAACTGACCGTGGCAGACAATAGCCTCAGGACCGCGTTCATGAATAACAAGTACCGGCTAATCATCGACAACATGAGACGGCCGGAATCTTCTCACTCTGGGGTCCGATAATGACGAGCGACGGTACAGATTCTTCGCTCCGCATCTGGCTCGCCGTCATCGTGCTGGCATCGCCTCGTTTGATAGTGTCTCGGCAGAGTTAGCACCTATCGGGCTGTTGTCTCAGATTGCTCGCGACCTAGGTGTGGTCTCTCAGGAGGTTGTCCATCTGGTCTGAACCGAGGAAGCTGAGGTTGCGAAGCTTCAGTTTTCCAAGGAGAGACCAGATGAACATCCACAAGAATGCGCCTCTGACGCCCAAAGGTCGAGAGGCGATGGTCCGAAGCGTGGTGGAAGGTGGGCTGAGCCAGGCCGACGCTGCCTACCAGTTCAACACGACGCCGAAGACCGTCGCCAAATGGGTCAAGCGGTTCCGCGGGGAAGGTGTGGATGGCTTGCGCGACCGCTCGTCGCGACCCCATTCATCGCCGAGCCAAACCCCGCCAGCCACGTGTGCAGCCATCGAGGCCTTGCGCCGGCAGCGCCACACCGGCAAGCAGATCGCGGCCGAGGTCGAGGTGTCGGCGGCCACCGTCAGCCGCGTCCTGCGCCGCTTGGGCTTGAACCGGATCCGCGATCTGGAGCCGGCCGAGCCGGAACGTCGCTATGAGCGCGAGAATCCAGGCGAAATCATTCACCTCGACATCAAAAAACTCGGGCGTTTCCAGCGTGTCGGCCACCGCATCACCGGCGATCCGAGTGGCCCGAACAAAAGCCGTGGCGCCGGTTGGGATTTCGTCCACGTCTGCATTGACGACCATTCCCGCGTCGCCTTCTCCGAGATCAAGCCCGATGAGACGGCGGAGAGTGCTGTTTCCTTCCTCAAGGCGGCTGTGGCTTATTACAAAAGCCTCCGCGTCACCGTCGCGCGCGTCATGACCGATAATGGGAGTTGCTACCAGTCCTTCGCATTCCGCGATGCTTGTCGGGATTTGGGCATCAAGCATATCCGCACCAAGCCCTACACGCCGAGAACAAACGGCAAGGCCGAACGCTTCATCCAGACCGCACTTCGGGAATGGGCTTACGCCAAAGCCTATCCAACATCAGATCGGCGCGCCCAAGAACTGCCAATCTGGCTGCACCAATACAACTGGCACAGACCACATGGTGGTATAAACTCCCAAAAGCCAATCAGCAGACTCGGTCTAACCGAGGACAACCTCTTGAGGCTCCACACCTAGGACGCGATCAGGCAGCGGTCGGGCTCATCGTGAGCCTCTATGGCTGGATCGGTGCTGCGAGCGCTCTGTTGTCGCCTGTTCTGCTTCAGAAGTTTCCTCGCAAGCCGTTACTCATCGCCTTTATGCTTATTCTTTCCGCAACCAATGTTGCGGCGATGATTTCTCACAGTTTCGAAGGGCTACTGTTGGCACGCACGGTGGGCGCTGTCGTTCACGGCTTCTATTGGGCCATGGCGGCTGCGGTCGCGTCTAAGATTGCCCCGTCCCGCCGTATGGGGAGCTATCGCCAAATTTTGGTGACGGCCGGGGCCGGTCAGGCGGCGGCGGTTGTGGGCTGACGGTCGGTCGGCTTGGCGATGACCTCGATCCCGTCGTTGAATGTCACACCGAGAAGAAGTTTTGGCAACTGGTTGTGT
>NZ_JBVVPS010000052.1:0-29784 GCF_055811355.1 Bradyrhizobium sp. WSM4873
GTCCACGTCGCCTGCGCGTAGGTGAAGCTCGATGCGCCGAGCACGGCGACGAAGATCTGCGCCGTTCTGCGCTCACCCTGGGCGACATCGACCGGAATCCGCAGCAGCGGCTTCGTGGCTCAGTCCGAAGCTCATCATGATGTCTTCGATCGATGCGCCCTCTGGCACGAGATGTTCTGGAGCCAAAATTCGGGGAGCCAATCGGCGGGCCTCCGACTCCTGATTGACGATACGCCGCACCGACACCTCTGCGGCTGACTTGACCTGGCTCCGATTGAGCTGACCCTCGTGCTTGAGCAGATAATGCGAGAGTTCATGAGAGACTGTCATTCGAGCCCTTGCTTCGCCTCGCTGCATAGCGGCGAAGACGCTTTCGCGCATTCTGATCTCTGTGTCGTTCGAGGACCATTGAGCCTCGGCGTCCGGCATTTCCGCGTCGCGAGCCCGCCTGTACTTGAAGCTTCTATCGAGGTGTTTGCCCATTCAGCCATGAGTGATTTCGTGGGGCGATCATAAATCGGCATCAATCAGCCTCCTGACACGCGTGCCCTGCGTTATCACCTGCCAGGCAAACGACTCTCACTGCCGCCATGCTGGGGCGAGTCCTCGCCAATTTGGCCAATCGCAGAAATCTGAAACGATGGCTTCGTCTGTACGATAACTCCGGAGCAAGGAGCAAGGAGGCTTCGCATCGGCAACAAGGGATGCAAATTTCTCCATCGGAATTCGACCAAGATTGCTCGATGTTTGCGGAGGAAGGCAATTGGCTGGTCTGTGACGGTGGTCACAATTGCACCTGCACCGCGCCGCGGAACCATCCAGCACGTCCGGCAATTGCTCCTCCTGATGAGTAGGAGTTGCGTCATGCGTCATGCGCCGTCGATTGTGCCGCTGGATCGGCTCGACCGGGGGATTTACCTGGTGCTGGAGGACTTCGGCGCGCGCGCCGGCTGCTCCTGGCGCGAGACCGACGAGCAGGACACCGACGTCGAGACCATCATCCGCGACCTGCTCTCCGGGCAGTACGCCTATCCGGTCCGGATCGTCGCCTTCAACGCGATCGAGGGCTGGTCTCGCGATGCCACCAGCGAGATCGCAGATGAGCTTGCCGTGCGTGTCACGAGTAGCGAGATCACGCCGGCCTTGCAGGCCTTCGTCCAGGCCAATGCTTCCCGACCGTTTGCTGTACAACTGGCGCTTCCTCTCCGGGGCGCCGCCTGACAGCAAATCTGCGATCACGATGTTGCGTGGGATTGATGCGATAACAGTGCGCTAAACAAGCACATTGATCGGAAGTTCGCGCTTCACCTCCGCCTGATTTTTTGGTACCAAATAAAATGAAACCAGCAAAAAAGATTCGTGCCAAAAAACATCGCGGCCGCCCCGCGACTGGTCAGGGCGTCCAGATCGGCACGCGCTGGCCGGAGGCGACTGTCGTTCAGATCGACGCATGGGCGTCGCGGCAGGAGGACACTCCGGCTCGCTCTGAATCCATCCGTCGGCTGGTGGAGATTGGCTTGGGCAAACCCGCCCCTGCCCAAGGGGTCACGTCTGCCGCCAAGGCCTCGTCCGAGCGGGCTCGGGAAATGGCGGGCAACGCGATCGACAAGCTCAAAGACAACAAAGCGAGCCCGGATGACCAGGCCAGCCGCAAGCGGCGGCTCGTCAAGGGGCCCGAGGAATTCCAGAACGTTCGACGCGACCGGCCAAATCGAAAATGAATTGACCGGCGACCGCTTGGTCAATCTCGCCTGAAGGCAAAAAGCAAATGATCAAACCCAAACGTTCGGCCGAGCAACAAGTCGCGGACGAAGCCGAGCGACGGACCCTCAATCCAATAGGATCGAGGCAGACGATAGCCGACAGTCAAGCCACGCCGGAGTTTCAGGAAAACCTCAAACGCCTGAAGTCCGAGCGGCTGGAGCGTGAGGCTAAGCTAAATCCGAAGCGCAAGGTCTGATTTGAGCTTACGCCCCTTCGCCTCGCCTGGTTGGGCCGGTCGGGCGAACGGGCCGCGTCGGATGGAGGGTGCAAAAGGTCATGGGAATGTTGAACCGACGGTGGATGATCTTCCTGCTGGTTTCCGTGGTGGTTGTTTGCTCCATCTTCGCGGGCACCCGGTACTATCTAAGCAAATGCCATGGCATGGATGCGTGCGCGGCCGCCGAAGCCGAGAGCCATGAGCGAGATAAGCCAACCGAGCCACAATAGTTTTCGGGTGAAAAGCCGGCCTGCAATAGCGGCTCCGGAGCCGCGGCGGGCGCAAGGTCGAAGGTGCTAATCCACCGTTTTACAACCTGGGGAAAACTGCCTTCAGGTCAGCGCGCCTGCATTTTCCGAATCGCCTGTGCGTGCTCGCTAACTCAGAGATGTTCTGATTGTGGGGGGCGCGTGAGCCAGTTTTTGTCCGTGCTGCTGCTGGCGACCGCTATGACTCTGACCCTGTGTTTCGGGGTGGCAGCGTGGCGCCAATCCGCTGTGAGAGACGTCGATATCACTGCCACCATTCCCCATCAGGAAAACGGCTGGCGAGCGAGGCCGACGAACTAAAGCACCTTCTGTTGCCGTATCCTCCGTAGCTCTACCCCTTCGATGAACGGTCTATTGATCTCGCGCTAGGGCCTGTACCCATAACTGGATACGCGTGAATGCCAGCGCGCCGCTGATCGTAGCAATCAACGACCATGTCGAGCAGATCACCGGTAACGGACAAAGCTGCACGGACCGCACCACCGCTGCCGATGAAGTCGCCGTCGAATTCGCGAACGATAATCAGGAGACCGCGACGCCGGACTACACCACGCCGCCGAAGTCGATGCCTTCCTTGGCGAGCGCCTCGGCTTCCTCGGCGGACGTTGTCGGCTTCGTATCGAGGTAGGGGAGCTCGGTCGCCGGCAGAATCGTGCGGATGTTCTGGCCGTCTGTCCGCGTGATGCGCGCAATCCAGCGCTTGGGCCCGTGCTCAAATCGTTCGATATGGTACTGCTTGTACGTAATCATGACTTCCGGACGCAACTGACGCTGAGACAGGCGTTGTTGTATCCAATATAGCACCGTCGTCCAACGATTTCTTAAAGCTAGGTCGAGGCCTGCGCGTGGACCGGCGGAGCTCGTCATCGCGACCCCGCGGCCAGCATCGCGCACGCAGCCCCAGATGATTTGCTTGAGTGATTTGCTTGACTTGCCTTCAGCTTTCGGGGGCTGAAACTGTCGCCGGCGTGCTGAGCGGAGCGCCTCCAACCGAAACCGGCCCGACCGATTTCGACTGCCGGGCGATCCGTTTGCGGATGGCGGCGGACAGCCCATAGCGCGCATGCGCTCTTCGAACGGAGGACGTGACGTCCGACATCATGGTGTTTTGCAGCGCGTCGATCTTCGCGATCAGCGTGGACAGCTGGGAAGATACCTTCTTCACATCGACCCGTTCGTCCGTGATGCTCTGTCGCAGCGAAAGCAGCACCATCGAATCCGCCTGCAGCACAGCCGCGTTTTGCTGCAGTGCCTGGTTGCTCTCCTGCAGCGAAGCCGTGTGTTGCTGCTGGGTCGACTGAATATCCTTCAAGGCAGCGACAACCGGATCCGGCTTTGGCGCTGAAGCCTCTTGCCGCGGTAGCAGATCAGCCAGGCTGCTCAGATTCAGCGATGGCACGCCGGAGGGCCATGTGTAGATCGCCGCCGCGCCGTTGATGGCCAGGGCACATACCGACAGTGCCATGACCGACGTCCGGCTGGACCGCTTGACCGGTTCTGGAGCGTCCGAGCTTGCGGGTTCGTCGGCCGCGATGGCCGCAGCCAGTGCTGCAGGGTCGAGCTGTTCGACAAGGCCTTGGGTTTCGAAAGTCGCGGTCATGGCATTGACCCCAAATGAGAGCAATAGGAAGCCGTCGCCGGAAGTCCTCGCGACGGCTCCCTTACGCAGCACCCATCTACAACTGTCTAAAATTGTGGGCTTTTCAGCTTAATTCCACGTTAGCGGCCGCGGCCTTCCGCAGATCCCGCCACCCCGGCCGACTACGGGGTCCGTGCGACGGACATGACTCGCATGCCGTACAAGAGCTCCTCCCGATCCCGGGACGTCGCCAAGGCCGGAAGCGGATTTTCCGAATTTGGCAGACTGCCCCTGTTTTGCCCGACGCGTCAACCGGCGTCTCAACCGGATGCAAGACCGCCGTGCGCCAAAAAGAAAGCGTTGCGCCAGCAGGACTTAGCTACTGTGCATGGGGTTGTTTTCGCGGTTTTGTATCCCTGTTCCAAAAGCCGCGAGACAACCCGCTCAAAAAGTGTAGGATTCGACAAAACAGGGAGGAGCGGCATGTTTGAAATCAGCGGTTTCGACACGGCAGGAATCGTCAGCCTCAAGCGGCTGTCACTCCCCGCCGCCCTCAAGAAGGCCAAGGAGCTCATCGCCGACGGATGCTGGGGCGTTCAGGTGATTGGTCCAGGTGGCCAGGTCTACACCTCGTTCGAGGAGCAAGCCGCGTAGTCGCCCGCCTTTCGGCAGCATTCGGAAACCACCCGCCCATCCGATCGCGCGTCGCGCGCTCTGGCCGTGGCTGTGACTCGGACGTGAAAACCCCAGCGCCTGGTGGAGCGCTGGGGCGTTTTCAAAATATCAATTGGTCAAGCAATGAAGCCTTCGTAGCAGCGATCTCGACAACCGCTTGTGAACCGCTTCACACAGACTTCGATCTTTCCACACCTTGACGATGCTCAACGGCGGCGCCGTGCCGTTGCCAATCAACTTGTTTGGGAGCACGCTCTCTCCAGGCGCGCAGACGCCGCTCAGGGAGAAAGCCATGAAGGACACGGGCCTGGATCACCGCCACCGCGACAAGGATGGCGCGATCAGCAAGAAGCACGGCAACACGCTGGTCGGTACGTTGCGCAAGATCTACGGTAAGGGTTTTGCCGCCGGTTATCCGGATACGACTGAACTCAGCGAGGTCTTGCATCAGCTGAACGAGACCTCGCTGAGCCAGCTGCGTCGCGATCACGACACCGGGCATCTCGGCCACAAGATCGACCACGTCCCGAAGTGAGGGACTTCACGAGTCCCAACTTCAGGTAGCTGAAATCAACTTCGCTGACGATCGTCTCGGCGAACTTGCCGTTTGAGCGCTTGGCGCCAAAGCGCTAGACTGAGCCTTTTACGGAGGCTCATTTGAAACAGTTCATTGTCATCACCGCCCTTGCGCTCGCCGTGACGGCTCCCGCCCGCTCGCAGGCCCTCGTCGATCCCAACAAGGTTGCTCCCGAATATCGCGAGGCGGCCGAGAAGCGGCGGGCCGAGCAGATGCGGCAACGCGAATGCGCGCTGAAGGCGGATCTCGAGAAGGTGCTGCCCAGGGATCGCACCGTCTATCTCAACCATTGCCTAGACACGATAGCGGCCAAGCAATAGCGGCTGATGGAGCGGCTTGAACTCGCCGACCCGTTCAGGCTTTCTTCAGACATTTGGGATCACCTGACGATCCATTTCCATCAGTCATCGTCGATCGACCGCGCATGAGTTTCGTCCAGATTCAGTGCACGCGCTGCAAGACCGTGTTCCGCGACCGCGCGGGACGGTTGCAGGACGGCTATTCCAGGCAATGTCCGAGCTGCGAGGTGGTGCTGTTCTTCGCGGAGGATTCGCCGAACCCTCAGGTCAAGCAGGCCATGAAGCGCGCGCGCAAGGTTCGCAAGGAGCAGCGCGAAGCCGAAATGGCCAGGGTGTCCGCGCCGCAAGCGCGCGCCAATTTTTCGCGGGCCCAAACCGGACGGATACAGCACTCGTCGGAGGACGACGAGGAGGCCTAGCTCACCCGCGCTTCCGCGGAAACAGGCGGTCGCGGATATAGCGCGAGGTCGGCGTCAGGCGGATGCCGCGCGGCTTCTGCCAGACAGCGCGGTCGATCTCGTTCTTGTCGCCGATCGCGAGCCTGCCCTTGGCGCCCTTGGCGATGAAGATCGCATCGCTCATCTTGCGGCCGGAGCGCTTGTTCCTGGTCGTCACTTCCTTCCAGAGGCTGATCCGGCCGAGCTTCAGCTTGGGCAACTCTTCCTTGATTTCCCGCCGCAGGCAGTCCTTGTCGGATTCGCGCGCGCGCTTGCGGCCGCCCGGGAACATCCACAGGCCGTCCGATCGGCGTCTGACCAACAATACCTTGCCGCGCTTGGCGGCAACCAGTTTGGAAGACTTCGCCATGTCCGCCGTAATCGAAAACAGAATCGAGCCCATCGTAACTTGTCTAGTCGGATAGACAAGTTCCGCCGCCAGCTCTGATCGAACCCGGCAGGCAGGCCGATCCCGCCGTTCGAGGCGGATCAGCCCTCGCCCGCCGCTGTCCCCGCCCGTGCCCCCGCCTCGGCCCGGTCCTCCGTCCTGATCCAGGCCATCATCATCTCCCAGGCCACCGACAGGATGATCGGGCCGATGAACAGGCCGACGATGCCGTGGGCGAGCGTGCCGCCGATCACGCCGACGAAGATGACGATGGTCGGCGTGGTCAGACCGCGCCCCATCACCAGCGGCTTCAACATGGTGTCGAGGAAGCCGACGACGACGAGAAACACGGTGAGCAGCAGCGCGGTGGTGACGTCCTTGGCGGTCCAGATCCAGATGATCACCGGCAGCAGCACCAGGAAGGCGCCGATCTGCACGATCGAAAGCAGCAGCACGATGAAGGCGAGCAGGCCTGCGCTCGGCACCGCCGCAAGCTTGAAGCCGATGCCGGCGAGCAATGCTTGCACGATCGCGACGCCGATCACGCCTTGCGCCACGGCGCGGATGGTCGCGCCCGCGAGCCCCAGGAAATGCTCGCTCTGTTCGGGCACGATGCGAAACAGGAAGCCGCGGCCGGCCGCAACCAGCCTCGGCCCGTGCGGAAACAGGAAGCCTGCCACGAACACCGAGACCAGGAACTGGAGCGTGCCGACGCCGGCGTCTCCCGCGAGCGACAATAGCGGTCCCGCCAGCGGCTGGAGATACGGCGCCACCTCGCGCAGCACCGCGCGGATGTTATTGTAGGCCTGCTCCCACAGATCGAATAGCCAGGGGCCAACGAGCGGCCACGATTTGAGCTGCTCCGGCGCCGACTGAAGCGCGAGGTCACCGGTGCCGAGCTGGTGCGCCAGCTCGCGCACGCCGTCCACTGCGCTAATGCCGAGCCAGGTCGCAGGACCGATGACGATGCCGAGCGTGATCAGGGTCAGGATCGCCGCTGCGGTCTTGGGCCGGCCGCCCAGGATCTTGGCGACCCAGCTGAAGGCCGGGTAGAACGCGACCGCGAGCACGCCGCTCCAGGCGAGGATCGGCACGAAGGGGCGGATGATCAGGAAGGTCCAGATGATCAGCAGGCCAAGCAGACCGACGCGGATCACGAGCTGGATGATGTCCTCGCCCGTCAGGAGCTGACGCAAACTTTTCACGGGCACGGCTTTCCTTGCGGCATTGACGCGGGTTCCGGCACTTGCGCGGCCCAGCGTTATTGCCAGCCGCGCACCCGGCGTCAAGACGATGGGGCCGGCCCGAGCCGGCGTTTAGGAACGCATCGGGCCATTCTGCATTCCGAGATGATGGCACGCCGCCCCCGAGAGCCCGTCACACACGCGGGAATTCACCGCGGCGTCCGCTTTTCGCTGAAGCCAAACGCCGCACCGGGCTATTGGCGCTACGCCTATGCCGTCGGCGACAGGGCCCGCTCCGGGCGCGTGCAAGGCAGGCTGCCGTTGCTCGCCATCCGGCGCGTGCAGATGCGCATCGACCGGGACATGCGGAGCATTAACGACGATTAACCGGATTTCGCTCGACCGGTTTACGCCGTTGCAAAGGCGCGCACCTACGCTTCCATCGAGGTCCCCCAAACCGCTTTCGGTGCAATGGCCAATACCATCTGGACGATCGAAGAATTCACCTGCGCGGGTTGCAGCATGAACTACACCGCGACGAGGGAGGAGCACGCCGAAGCGCATTCCGGCAGCTTCAAGTGCAGGATCTGCAGCGGCGTGGTGCACACCTGGTCGGGCAAGCACCATTTCTTCGGCTGGCAAGCGGTGAAGACCAATCCGCCCGTGTTCGGAAGGCGCTGGACCGGAGCCGGATGGTAGGCTGCTTCCAGCGGACCCAGACCCACTACTCCCGTCAACGCTGCCTGCCCGAACTGCGGCTTCTGCTACTCTGCGGCAATGGTTAAACTCCCCGCCCCGCAACTGAAGCCGACACGCAATGACCTCACCCTTCGTTCCCCAGATCGCCCTTTACCGCACCTGGCTCGCCGAACAGCGCGGCCTTAGCTTCGCCAGCTACGAGGAGATGCGGCAATGGTCGGTGCGCGATCTCGACGGGTTCTGGCACAGCATCTGGGACTATTACGATCTGCAATCGCCAACGCCGTTCGCGGCCGTGATCACCGAGCGCAAGATGCCCGGCGCGATCTGGTTTCCCGGCGCCCAGGTCAACTATGCCCGGCAGGTGTTCCGCCATGTGGATGCGGCCGACGCCGCCGGTCTTCCCGCGATCGTCAGCTGTGGCGAGGACGGCAAGCTTTGCGAGACGAGCTGGCCGGAGCTGCGGCGCAAGGCCGCTGCCCTCGCACTGCATCTCAAAGAAAAAGGCATCAAGCCCGGCGACCGCGTCGCCGCCTATCTGCCCAACATCCCCGAGACCATCATCGCATTCCTGGCGAGCGCCAGCATCGGCGCGGTCTGGAGCGTGTGCGCGCCCGATATGGCCGCGCCCGCCGTGATCGACCGCTTCAAGCAGATCGAACCGAAAGTGCTGATTGCCTGCGACGCAGTCACCTATGCCGGACGCCGGCACGATCGCAAAGACGTTCTCGCCGAGCTGCGGCGATCGCTGCCGACCGTCGAGCACGTCATCCTGCACAGCCAAGCCGCCGCGCCCGCAGCGGCGGACGCCCTGCTCTCCGACATTGTCGCAACCAGGGGCGCGGAGATCGACGCGTTCGAGCCAGCGTGGCTGCCGTTCGATCATCCGCTCTGGATCGTCTATTCCAGCGGCACCACCGGCCTGCCGAAGCCGATCGTGCACGGTCATGGCGGCATTGTCATCGTGGTGCTGGCGCTGCTGGGATTGCACAACGATCTCGGCTGCTCCTACCACGAGAACTCGTTCGGCGAGCGCTATCACTGGTACTCGTCGACCGGCTGGATCATGTGGAACTCGCAAGTCGGCGGTCTGCTCAGCGGCACGACCTGCTGCATCTTCGACGGCAGCCCCGGCGGCGCCAAGGACAAGCCGGACTGGACCACGCTGTGGCGCTTCGTCGCGCAATCCAAAGCGACCTTCTTCGGTGCGGGCGCCGCGTTCTTCGCCAACTGCGCCAAGGCCGAGGTCGACCTCACCGCCGGCGATCTCTCGCGATTGCGTTGTCTCGGCTCGACCGGCTCTCCGCTGAGCGCCGACACGCAAGCCTGGTTCAACGACCGCTTCGCGGCGCTCGCGAAGACCAACGGCAGCGAGGCGCAGGCCGATATCTGGTGGGCCAACATCTCCGGCGGCACCGATTTCGCCGGCGCCTTCATTGGCGGCAATCGCGAACTGCCGCAGACGCCGGGCGCGATGCAGTGCCGTCTGCTGGGTGCCGCCGTGGAAGCCTTCGACGAACAGGGCCGCGCCGTCATCGGCGAGGTCGGTGAGCTCGTCTGCACCGAGCCGATGCCGTCGATGCCGCTCTATTTCTGGAACGACAAGGGCGATGCGCGCTATCGCGCGAGCTATTTCGAGACCTATCCGGACAATTTCGACGGCAGCGGCCGCGGGCCGGTGTGGCGGCATGGCGACTGGCTCAAGGTCGACCCGGACGGCTCCTGCATCATCTATGGCCGCAGCGATGCCACCATCAACCGGCATGGCCTGCGCATGGGGACCAGCGAACTCTACTCCGCGATCGAGGCGTTGCCGGAGGTGCTGGATTCCCTTGTCGTCGATCTCGAATATCTCGGCCGTGACAGCTACATGCCGCTGTTCGTGGTGCTGCGCGAAGGCGTCGCCTTCGACGGCGCAATGCAGGCGAGGATCAACAAGGCGATCGAGGCCGGCCTCTCCCGCCGCTTCCTGCCCAACGAGATTTTTGCGGTCGCCGAGATTCCGCGCACGCTCTCGGGCAAGAAGCAGGAGCTGCCGATCAAGAAGCTGCTGCTCGGCCAGCCCGTCGAAAAGGTCATCAACCGGGAAGCGATGGCCAATCCCGCTTGCCTCGACTGGTATCTCGCCTTTGCGCGCGACTATCTGGCGCGGAGCGAGACCTGAGGGAGATCGCCGCAATTGCGCCGATGCCGTTTGGACTCCCTTCACCGATCGCCGCTAGAGCAGGATGGATCTTCCGAAAATGAACGCGCGCCATGGCCGACCTCAACGCCGTCCTCACCAGGCTCAACGACCGTCTGCTCCGCCTCGAGGGCGAGCTGTTCGTGCTGCGCTCGCTGGCCCGCGCGACGCTGACGGCGGGCGATGACCACGCGGCGCGAATGCGCAAGCTGGTCGAGGCCGCAAAGGTCGCGCTCGACGACGAGGCCACCCGTCCCCTCGACAAGCCGACGCGCAAATATGTCGATGCGGCGACCGCACTGGTGGAGGAATTGCTGGTCGAGCCGACCCAGGCACGGCCGTTGTTCACCGTCATCGACGGCGGCCGGCGCGACTGAACGTCAAACTGGCCGGCTATCGTCCGTCGCGGCGATATCGCCCGACTTGAGCCGGCTGAGGCCGGCTTCGATGATCGCGATCTCCTCGTCGATCTGGCCGATCGGCAGGCTGAAGTCGTAGCCGGACCTGCTCTTCAGATCGACCGCAAGCCGTTGCCTGTGCATCATCAGCTCGTCGAGGCCGCGCCGATTCTTCAGCCGGACATAGACATCGACGATCTGCTCAATCGCGCTCGGCATGAAATCGGTCCCGGCGAAAAAGCCCGCACGGCGCACCTACGCCGGCGGGACGATCTCGGTGTCGCGGTACGCAATACAAATCCGCGACGGATTCGTCGATACGCCAAGCTGGTTGAGATCATGTTACCGTCAGATGATTTCGTGATGGCCGCGCATGAAAAAGCCGCTGGCGATCACGCCAGCGGCCAAATCCGGGTTCGAAAACGAATGCGGGTTGAAATGTCGCCAGCCCCGGTGGATCCACGTTCTAACGGCAAATCCCGGATCTCTGTGTTAAAAACGAAACACAGGAACAGGCCTATCTCTAATCGACGCCCGACCGTGGCGGCGTGGCACGGCTAGTCTGTGGCGCAGAAATATTTGCGCGGCAGCCTGCGGTAGGCGCTGTAGCGGTAATGCGGCCGGTACACGTAGCCCCGATAGAGTGCCGGCGGCTCCTCGCCGTAATAGGCGCCGTGATAGAAATTGATGACCGGCCCTTCCGCGCAGCGATAGGTGTCCCAGGTCGGGCCGATGAACGGTGCCACCCCAACCTCGGGCGGAACCGCCGGATAGGGTGGTCCGCCGGCGTACGCCGGAGTGGTTGCGACCAGGGCCGCGAGAAGGACAAACCACGCGCTCCGCATGCGTTCGCTCCGAGCCGATGCCATGCGCGCATGGAAGCACCGGACCGGCCGGCGCCGCAATCGCGGAATTCATCGCACCCTCGCCCGGCGCATTGTTGATAACCGGCGCAAACCCGGCGCGGGTGGTGACAGGACGTCCGGACGTGTTATCGGGAGATGACGCAGTTGCGAGACGGATCGGACACCCATGCGCATTACCCTCGTCGGCTCCCGCCATTTCGGCGTGACCACCCTGAACATGCTCCGGGAGCACAGTGTCTCGATCGTGCGGGTCGTGGTGGCCGACGCCGAGGATCGTCTCGCCGCAACCGCCAAGGCGGCAGGCATCGACGTCGTGGTCCAGGCCAATCCCAAGCTGGTGGTCGCCTCCGAGATCGCCCCTGACACCGATCTGATCGTCACCGCGCACAGCCACGCCCGGATCGGCAAGGACGCGCTCGAGGCAGCGAAGCTGGGCGGGATCGGCTATCATCCCTCGCTGCTGCCGCGCCACCGCGGCAAGGCGGCCGTGGAATGGACCATCAAGGAAGGCGATCCGATCGCGGGCGGCACGATCTATCACCTCGCCGACCGCATGGACGCCGGCGCCATCGCCGCCCAGGAGTGGTGCTTCGTCAAGAAGGGCGAGACGGCCCGGGAGCTGTGGGAGCGCGCGCTGGCCCCGCTCGGGCTCAAATTGCTGGCCGACGTGATCGACTATGCCAAGGTCCACAAGGCGCTGCCGTCCAAGACTCAGGACGAGCAGTTCGCGACCTCGGCGCCAAGTCTTTCCTAAAGCCCCTTTCCTAAAGCCCCTTTCCTAAGCCCGTTTCCTGAGTCGCTGTCCCGACGTTTACCCTTAACGTGAAGGGGCATTGATTCTGCTTCGAAAATTGCAGCCGGAAACCCAAATAAACCATTGTTCCCACAGGAACAATTTTCGATTTGGCACCGCACCAAATTTCCGTCACATTTGGCCCGAATAAGGGTCAGCATATCAGACAAATTCAAGGACGGATTTTATGCGTTTTGCTCGCATTGCGGCGTTCTGTGCCGCTTCAGTTATCTCCCTCGCCGCGCCCGCTTTCGCCCAGACTCCCTATGATGGCAACTGGCAGGTCACCATCGTCACCAAGAGCGGTTCCTGCGAGCCGACCGCAAGCTCCTTGCTGACGGTTGCCGACGGCAAGATCACCGCCCCCGGCGCTAACGTTTCCGGCACCATCGGCCGGGAGGGTCTTGTGAAAGTTTCGATCAATGGTGCATATGCCAACGGTCAACTCAGCGGCAACGCCGGATCGGGGAAGTGGAATGGAGCATCTGCAGGCATACCGTGCAGCGGGCGATGGGAAGCATCGCGCCAATAGAAAAATCTTGACCAGCGGTCTGGGCCGGCGGCTGCTGATCGCGGCCGCCGTTATGTTTGCGGCCGGAATTGCCAATTCCGAGAGCAAGGCCCAGTCCGGTCCGTTCGCCCCGCTGGCCGGCAGCTGGAGCGGCTCGGGAACGGTGACCCTGGATGACGGCTCGACCGAGCGGATCCGCTGCCGGGCCAAATACGCTCCGATCGGACCGACTATGGAGTTGTCTCTGACCTGCGCCAGCGACGCCTACAAGTTCAACCTCGGCGCCAACGTCAAGGCTGAAGGCAGCGCCATCGCAGGCAGCTGGTCCGAGGCCAGCCGCAATATCAGCGGCTCCCTTTCAGGTCGCGGCGCCGGCGGAAACTATGAGCTGCTCGCCTCCACCGCCGGCTTCAACGCCAACATCTCGCTGAAGACGTCCGGCAATAAGCAGAACGTCACGATGCGCGCCGACAGCCAGTTCCGCGGCGCCAACATCTCGCTGTCGCGCTAGCCCGATACGAGTAGATTGACAATCGACCCGGCGATCTCGCCGGGTCGATTTTTTATGTGCCCGGCACGAACGCCGTGACCTCGATCTCGACCTTGGCCCGGTCGTCCACGAGGCCGCCGATGTAGAGCAAGGTCGAGGGCGGGAAATTGCGCCCCAGCGTTTCCTTCCAGGCCGCGCCGATGCCGGCCCCGGCTGCCTCATATTCGCTTCGGCTGGTCAGGTACCAGGTCAGGCGGACGATATGCTCGGGGCCGGCGCCGGCCTCGCCCAGCAGCTTGATGATCCGCTTCAGCGCGGTCCCGACCTGCGCTGCCATGTCAGGCGCGTAATTGCCGGTCTCGTCGCTGCCGGTCTGGCCGGCCAGCACCACCCAGCGGCCCGGCCCCTCGACCACGACACCATGGGAAAAGCCGCGCGGTTTTTTCCACTCGGCCGGCTGCAAGATGTCCATAAGCGAAGATCTCCCGATTTTTCTCGTTGTTCGGTGATGCCTTAGCACGCCGCCATGCATCGCTGCACCGGCAGATTTGGCCGTTGCAAACGGCGACGATGTCGCCGATACCGGCCCTCCCTCAGGACCCTCGCCTCCCACACCCGCGCCGATGAACACCACACCGTCCAAAACGATGGCTGCCCTGTGGATGGCGGGCTGGCTGTCGCTGATGCTGGTCATGGCGGTCGCCGGGCGCGAGACCACGCGCGAGCTGAACGTATTTCAGATCATGGAAGTGCGTTCGCTGCTAGGCTTCCTGTTGCTTTCGCCGATCATCTATCGGGCCGGCGGCTTCAAGGTGCTCAGGACATCGCGCCTGCCGCAGCACATCGGGCGCAATTTGGTGCACTATGTTGCGCAGCTCGGCTGGTTCTTCGCGCTGACGCTGATCCCGATCGGCCAAGTGGTGGCTATCGAGTTCACCATGCCAATCTGGACGGCGCTGCTCGCAGCGAGCCTCCTCTCTGAGCGCATGACGTCGTGGAAGATCGCCGCCATCGCGCTTGGCCTTTTCGGTGTGATCGTCATCGTCCGACCCGCCACCGGCGAGATCAATCCCGGTCAGCTCATTGCGCTCGGCGCCGCGATGGGCTTTGGCGTGTCCATGGTGCTGGTCAAATCGCTGACCCGTACCGAAAGTGCGCTATCGATCCTGTTCTGGATGCTGGTGGTGCAATCGGTCGCAGGCTTCATTCCGACGCTGTTCGTCTGGACGTGGCCCTCCGCCTATGTCTGGGCATGGGTCGGCGTGATCGGCGTCTGCGGCACGTTTTCGCACTACTGCCTCGCCAGCGCGATGCGCTATGCGGATGCGACCATCGTTGTTCCCATGGACTTCCTGCGGGTTCCATTGACCGCGACCGCTGGCTGGCTGCTGTATTCGGAGCGGCTTGACACCTGGACGCTGGTCGGCGCCGCGCTGATCCTGTTCGGCAATCTCCTAAATCTAAAGCCGGCTTCGCTGGTTCCCGCCCGCGCGCGCTGAACCTCGCGCCGCCTCGCGCGACAAAACCAAGTGGCCGTGTGATTTGGATCACGCTGGAGAGGGACTCCATCGTGCATTCTGCCACACAGCAGCGGGTTGAACGCGACGAACTGCCGTTTTGGTGGCGCCAAGTCTTGGTGGCCAAATCGGGCTCTTCGTGTAAGTTCGTTGCCAATTTGTTGCTGCCTGCCAATTTCGATTCTGTTGGGGATTCCAGATGCGCACTCTCACCCTCCTCGCGTCGCTGATGTGCATGGCACTGTCGGTCAGTGCCGCGAAGGCCGACCGCCGTGTTGCTTTCGTCGTCGGCAACGGCACCTACAAGAACGTCGCACAATTGCCGAACCCGCCGATCGACGCCAAGGCGATGGCGGCAACGCTGCGCAATGTCGGCTTCGAGGTGATCGAAGGTTCGAACCTCTCGCGCGACCAGATGACGGAGAAGCTGCTCGACTTCGGCCGCAAGGCGCAGGGCTCCGATGTCGCAGTGTTCTATTATGCCGGTCACGGCATCGCGGTCGGCGGCTCCAACTATCTTCTGCCTGTCGACGCCGACATCAAATCGGAGATGGACGTCAAGCTCGGTGCCGCCATCAACATCGATCTGACGCTAGAGCAGACCATGGGCGACGCCAAGGTCAAGCTGGTCTTCCTCGACGCCTGCCGCGACAATCCGTTCGCCGCCAAGATCAAGTCGAACTCCGCGACCCGCAGCGTCAACGTACAGAGCGGTCTTGCCGAGATGAAATCCGGCGAAGGCACGCTGATCGCGTTCGCCACCGGCCCGGGCCAGACCGCGCTCGACGGCCAGGAGGGCAACAATAGCCCGTTCACCCGTGCGCTGATCGACAACATCACCAAGCCCGGTGTCGAGATCCAGCAGGCGATGACGTCGGTCCGCGCCCAGGTCAATGAGGAGACCCACAAGGGGCAGCTCCCCTGGGGCCACACCAATTTGATCGGCTCGGTCTATCTCAACCAGGCTCCGACGACGCAGGTCGCCAATGCGGCACCGACGGCTGCTGGCGTCGTGCCCGCGGCAACGGGCGGCAATTCGGATGGTGTCGAGCTCGAATACTGGCGCTCGGTCAAGGAGAGCAACAAGCCCGAAGAGCTCAACGCCTACCTCTCCACCTACCCGAACGGCCAGTTCAAGGCGCTGGCACTGGCGCGGCTCGCCGCGATCAAGAGCGGCCCGTCGACGACGACCCGCAACCTCAACGCCGGCGTCGATCCTGCCACCTTTACCGACGACGCCAGCCAACTCACCGAGGACCAGATCGGCCTCGACAAGGGCCAGCGCCGCGACGTGCAGCGTCGCCTGACCGGACTTGGATTCGACACCAAGGTCACCGGCGCGTTCAGCGAGGACACCCGTACGGTGCTCAAGCGCTGGCAGGCGGCACGCGGCTATCCGTCGACGGGCTATCTCAACAAGCTCCAGCACAAGGCCCTGCTGTCGGAGATCGTGGCCTCCGCGCCGGCCACTGCGAGCGATGAAAGCGCGAAGCCGGCCCGACGTGCCCCGGCCCAGGCGCAGAGCGCACCGGCCCAGCATCGCGGCGGCGGCGGCGGCGACGCTGGCGCAGCCTTCGTCGGCGGTGTGGTCGGCGGCATGATGGGCGGCATGTTCCGCCGCTGAGGCGAGGCCAATCGCAAATACAAAAGCCCGGCTCGCGCCGGGCTTTTTCGTTGCGAGTCCCTCAACCTTTGGCGTCTACTTCCCCGCGGCCTTTCGCAGCGCCTCGTTGATGCGATCCTGCCAGCCAGGCCCGCCGGACTGGAAATGCTCGAGCACGTCCTGGTCTATCCGCAGCGTGACCTGCTCCTTGACCCCCGGCGCCACGTTCTGCTTCGGCGGCGCCGCAGCGACCTTCGCCGTCACCTTCTTGAACGCCGCCTCGGCCTCCGTCCTGGCGTCGCCCAACGTCCGCGGCCGCCTCGGTGGTTGATCCGCCATGTCCTAGATTCCCTCAAACAGAGCCGTCGAAAGATACCGCTCGGAGAAGGACGGCACTATGGCCAGGATGGTCTTTCCCGCAGCTTCCGGCCGCTTGCCGATCTCGAGGGCCGCGGCGATCGCGGCGCCCGAGGAGATGCCGCCCGGAATGCCCTCATGCCGCGCCAGCGCCCGCGAGGTCTCGATCGCCGTCGTCGAGTTGATCTTCAGGATCTCGTCGATCACCGAGCGGTCAAGGATGTCAGGCACGAAGCCCGCACCGATGCCCTGGATCTTGTGCGGCGTGTGCTGGCCGCCCGACAGCACCGGGCTCTCCTCCGGCTCGACCGCGACCACGCGCAGCGAGGGCTTGCGCGGCTTCAGCACCTGGCCGACGCCGGTGATGGTGCCGCCGGTGCCGACGCCGGCGACGAAGAAGTCGATGTTACCGCCGGTGTCGTTCCAGATCTCCTCCGCGGTGGTGCGGCGGTGCACCTCGGGATTGGCGAGATTCTTGAACTGCTGCGGCATCACCGAATTCGGCGTCGTCTTCAACAGCTCTTCGGCCGTCGCAATCGCGCCCTTCATGCCTTGCGCGGCCGGTGTCAGCACCAGCTCAGCGCCCAGAAAGGCCAGCATCTTGCGTCGTTCGATCGACATCGACTCCGGCATGACCAGCTTGAGCCTGTAGCCGCGCGACGCCGCGACGAAGGCCAGCGCGATGCCGGTATTGCCGGAGGTCGGTTCGATCAGCACGGTATCGGGCTTGACGATGCCGGCGTTCTCCATCGCGATGACCATCGCCGCACCGATGCGATCCTTCACGCTTGCGGCGGGATTGAAATATTCGAGCTTTGCCAAAATAGTCGCGTTCACGCCGTGCATACCCGGCAACTGGCGCAAGCGCACGATCGGCGTGTCGCCAAAAGCATCGACGATCGAGTCATAGATCCGGCCGCGGCCGGGTTGGTGCGCTGCACCCGTGGTGGACGATGCGTCCATGATGAACTCCCTGTGGCGATGATTGTGCTTCTGTCGCAGCTGTTGCGCAGTTAGAGACAGCCTGCGGCGACACGCAAGCGACATTGCGGCACATGTTAAATACGCTGCATCGCAAAATCACGTGAGCTGTAATTATCAGAAAACCAACGCATTTGTGTTGCGACCTCGTCAACTGATTCTGCTTATGTTAGACTTAGGTCTCAAAGCTGGGAGGTCACCACGATGTCAGCAGTCGCTGAAATGTTGTCGACCGTCGCACCGAACCGCGCTCCGCGGTGCAGTGAGTTGCCCACCTGTCCCGTCTGCGCCGACTCCATGGTCGCCGCCGAAGGTTCTGCGTATGTGTCGGAACACCTGATCAGCTATCTCTGGACCTGCGACAATTGCGGCTACGGCTTCGTGACCAAGCACGCCGTCAAGCAGCGGATCGTCTGCAACTGACGTTTCCTCTTCATCCGACCTTGCGGAATTGACCTAGCGCGGGGCGATGTCGCCCCTCGCCCAGTCCTCGCGCGTACGCCGATAGAACTCCTCGAACGTTCCCTGTGCGACCGCGTCCCTGATGCCCTGCATCAGGGACTGGTAGTAAGCGATATTGATCTCGGACAGCAGCATCGCACCCAGCGTCTCGCCCGCCTTGACGAGATGATGCAGATAGGCGCGCGCGTAGCTACGCGCCGACGGCCAGGAGCTCTCTTCGTCGAGCGGACGGGGATCGTCGGCGTGGCGCGCGTTGCGCAAATTAACCTGACCGAAGCGTGTAAAGGCAACGCCGTGCCGGCCATTCCGCGTCGGCATCACGCAGTCGAACATGTCGATGCCGCGCTTGACCGCCTCGAGGATGTCGTCGGGTGTGCCGACGCCCATCAGATAGCGCGGCCGCTCTTTCGGCAGCAGCGGCGCTGTCTCGTCGATCATCGCGAGCATCACGGCCTGCGGCTCACCGACGGCGAGGCCGCCAATCGCATAGCCATGGAATCCGATCTCGATGAGGCCTTGCGCGCTGGCATGGCGAAGCTGGGGGATGTCGCCGCCCTGCACGATGCCGAACAGCATGTAACCGTCGGGCGCGCTCTCGAAGGCGCGCTTGCTTCGCTCGGCCCAGCGCAGCGACAATTGCATCGCGCGATCGATGTCGGCGCGCTCGGCCGGCAGTCGCACGCATTCGTCCATCTGCATGGCGATGTCGGAGCCGAGCAAACGCTGCACCTCGATCGAGCGCTCCGGCGACAGCTCGACCTTGGCGCCGTCGATATGCGAACGGAACGTCACGGCCTGCTCGCTGACCTTGCGCAGATCCGCCAGCGACATCACCTGGAAGCCGCCGGAATCCGTCAGCATCGGCCCGTTCCAGCCGGTGAATGTCTGCAGGCCGCCAAGTGCCGCGATCCGCTCGGCGCCGGGACGCAGCATCAGATGATAGGTGTTGCCGAGCACGATGTCGGCACCGGCCTCTCGCACCTCGCGCCAGTGCATGCCCTTCATCGCGCCGGCGGTACCGACCGGCATGAAGGCGGGCGTGCGCACCACGCCGTGCGGCGTGGTCAGGCGCCCGGTGCGCGCGGCGCCATCGGTGGCGAGCAGTTCGAAATGATTGGGCAGGCCGGTGTCAGGACGATTCATGACGGTGCTTATTGCGTGTCGGAGCAGGCCGATCAACCCGCTCAGGCGATGCTTCGGCCGGCTTATGCATCAGACTGGGACAACGGCCACCAACATCTGGGACACGGAATTGTGCGGCGTCGGCGCTTGTTAAACAAAACGATACAGTGTAGTTTTACCTCGGGGGTTGGACGAGATGCCGCGGCGATGTTGCCGGCGGCGGTAGACACGTGATCGCCAGCCACCGACAATGCCCTTCCCATCAAGTTCGACTGAGCCGTCCTCCCGTTCGCATGGCTGGACAAGGCAGACCGGCGCTCGCCTGTTCGGGTTCCTGGTCCTGACGTGCAGCCTGGCGCTCGGCGCCTGCACCTCCCTGCCCCGCACGCCCTATACGGCCACCGAAGCCAGCACGTCGCGCGTGCTCGATATCGACGGCCTCCGGCGCTACGCCGACGAACCCATCACGAAATTCAGCTTCGAGAAGGACACCAGCACCGCGACCAAGTCCTACCTGGCGCTGTCAGGCGGCGGCGCGGATGGCGCCTATGGTGTCGGCGTGCTGAACGGCTGGACCGCGGCCAGAACGCGTCCCAGCTTCTCTGTCGTCTCGGGCGTGAGCACCGGCGGCCTGATCGCACCTTTCGCGTTTCTCGGCTCGCGATATGATGACACGCTGAAGGAGGTCTACACCAGCGGCGTCGCCGAGAGCCTGTTGAGTGATCCCAGCATCATGCGCGTGCTGTTCGGATCCGGTCTGTTCGGCAACACGCGGCTGCGCGAACTCGTCGCCCGCTATGTCGGGCCGGAGATCATGGCGCAGGTCGCCCGTGAAAACGCCAAGGGCCGAAGGCTGCTGGTGGTGACGACAGATCTCGACACCCAGCGCACGGCAATCTGGGACATGGGCAGGATCGCCGCGGTCGGCACACCCGAGGCGCTCAAGCTGTTTCGCGACGTGATGGCGGCCTCCGCCAGCATACCGCTGGTGTTTCCGCCGATCATGATCGACGCCGAAGGCGAGGGCCGCAGGTTTCAGGAGATGCATGTCGACGGCGGCGTGACGGCCCCGGTGCTGACGCTGCCGGAAGCCCTGCTTTTCCAGGGCAGTCGCCTGCCCGGCCCCGCGAAGCTGGACATCTACATCCTCGTCAACAAGAAGATCGAACGCAATTTCGAGCTCGTCTCCAACAGCACCATCGACGTCGCCTCACGCAGCCTGTCGTCGATCACCCAGTCGCAGACCCGCTCAATCATCTTCTCGACCTATGATTTTGCCAGGCGCAACCGCCTGGGCTTCCATCTCTCCTACATCGCGCGCGACTATCCGGCCGCCCCCTCGGAAGGATTCGACACCGCCTATATGCGGGCGCTGTATCAGTACGGATACGAGAAGGCGGCGTCAGGCCAAGCCTGGACGTCAACGCTTCCGTGACACGCTCGCTGAGGAACGGGGCCGCGCCGAGACGGTTGACGATGGGGCCCATTCGGCCAGATTAGCCATGACGCACCCGCTGCTGCGCGTTATAGAGCAACCACTGATGTCACGACCGCGCAGGAATCATTGGGCATGGGATTGACTGCGACCAGGACCAGACCGGCAGCTCAGCGGCGCGAGGTGCCGAAATCGCGCGGCGGCCGGCCGACGAAAAGCGCCGCGATCGAGCGCGATCAGCGGCTGATCGAGGTCGCCACCCGCCTGTTCCTGGATCGCGGCTTCGATGCCACCTCGCTCGATGCGGTCGCGGAAGCCGCGCGGGTGAGCAAGCCCACCGTCTATGCCCGTTACGGAGACAAGCGCGGATTGTTCGCCGCCGTGCTGCGGCGCGAGATCGCGCGATGGCTTGCACCGCTATCGGCGGCTGCCGAGACCCAGCTCGGCAGCGCCTCGGATATCTCGGTCGAGCAGCGGCTGGTCGAGATCGGGCGCGAGATGCTGACATTCACCTGCGGTCCCGATGCCGTCGCCTTCAGCCGCATGATGACGTCGCAGGCCATCAACTTCCCCGACATCGCCAAGCTCGGCAAGGAGGAAGGCTGGCTCAAGGCCGTCGCCACCACGGCACGCTTCTTCGACCATCTGGTGGCGCAACGCGCGCTCGACATCGAAGACACCACGATCGCAGCCGAGGTGTTTCTCGACGTCGTCGTGGGGCACACCCACCGCATGGCGACGTTCGGAACGACGCTCGAGCTGAAAGACGCCGAAAAGCGCATGCGGGTTGCCATCAAGCTGTTCCTGGCCGGTGCGCTTGGCCCTCCGGACCGCCTTCAGGACGCCGCCAAGACCGCGCGGCGGCGGCGCCCATCCCGCTGACAATTCCGTGAGGCTGCGATCTTCCCACGGGATTCCGCGCCCGCGCCGTTGACCAAAACAAAACGATACGGTATGGTTTAATTATAGGGCGATGCGGATCGCTTTTTCACCAGCCCCAAAGAGGTCCGCACCGCCTCGATCGCCGCGGCGGAAATAGCCCGTCACGACGCTCAGCGGCCGACCGATGCCCAAGGTCGGCCGCAAATTCTTTACGATCATCCGGCACACTCGCTGGCCGAGGGTTTCGAGCATGACGACAGCCAAACGACGGATCTCGGGATTGCTCGCGATCGCCGTGTCCGCACTCCTCCTCCCGGCGCCGGCGCGGGCGATCGTGAGCGGGGGCACGCCGACCGCCCTTCATAGCGACACAGATGGTGACACTGAGGTCGACCGCCAAGCGGTCAGTCGCGAGATCGAGCGATTCCGCAGCTCGTCGATCTCGATCAACCAGGCCATGGCGATTGCGGAAGCCCGCCACGCCGGTGCCACCACGGCGGATGTGAGTTTCGACGGAGCCTCCGGCGTGCCGGTCTACCGGGTGAAGACACTGCACAACGACCGGATCTGGCGCCACACCATCAATGCCGCGACCGGCGAGCTCGTCGGCGGCGAAGCCGCCCTGCCCCTCGCCGAGCTCGACCTCGACGACCGCAGCAACCTCGCAGCGCTCGGTGCCATCAAGCACCGTCTGGCGGATGCCGTGGACGTCGCCGAACGCGCGGCCTCCGGCAAGGCGATCAGCGGCGGACTGGTGCGCGAACGCGGCCGGCTGAATTTCGCGATCGTCGTCATCAGTGGCGACAACCTCAAGGAGGTCATCCTCGAACCGCCGGGCGCCCGGACCAAATAGCGGCAGCGCCAATTCCGCCGAAAAGCCATTGACGGGCGCGAAACTCTCCCGCATAAGCTCCCGCCATGTTCGCGACCACCAAACGCACGACTAAAACCACCACGGCCTTCGGGGCCCGGGGAGGCGTGCGCGTGTAGTCGTCGACTAGAACGCAATCCACTCTACCGAAGCCCCGCCCCTCGTTGGTCCGGGGCTTTTTTGTTGTCTGAATTCTCAAATCAATGGAGGACAAAGTGAGTAACGATCCCGTCGTCGCGATTGTCGGCGTCACCGGTGCGGTGGGCGCCGAATTCATCGCCACCATGGACAAGCGCGGCTTTCGCGTCGGCAAGCTCAAGGCGCTGGCCAGCGCCCGCTCGGCCGGCAAGACGGTGTCGTTCCGCGGGCAAGACGTCGTCATCGAGGAGCTGACCGAACGCGCCCTCGAAGGCGTCGACATCGCCCTGTTCTCCGCCGGCGGCAGCATCTCCAAGAAGTACGCGCCGATCGCGGTCAAGGCGGGTGCCGTCGTCGTCGACAACTCCTCCGCCTTCCGCATGGACTCGAACGTGCCGCTGGTGATCCCCGAGATCAACGCGAACCGCATCCGCGACCACAAGGGCATCATCGCCAACCCGAACTGCGCCGCCATTACGGCGCTGGTGCCGCTGTGGCCGATCCACCAGAACAACCGCATCAAGCGCGTGATCATCTCGACCTACCAGGCGGCCTCCGGCGCCGGCGCTGCCGCCATGGACGAGCTGGTCGAGTCCACCCGCGCCAACCTCAACGGGCAGGTTTATACGCCGAAGGTGATGCCGCATCCCTACGCCTTCAACCTCTTCAACCACAACACGGCGATCGACCCCGACACCGGCTACAACGACGAAGAGACCAAGGTCATCAACGAAACCCGCAAGATCTTCGAGGACGACAAGATCGCGATCGGCGTCACCTGCGTGCGCGTGCCGGTGCTGCGGGCTCATTGCGAGGCCATCACCTTCGAATGCGAGAAGCCGATCACCGAGGACCAGGTCCGCGCCATCATGGCGCGAGCGCCCGGCGTCAAGATCGTCGACGACCGTGCCAAGAACTACTTTCCGATGCCGATCGACGCCTCGGGTCAGGACGACGTCCTGGTCGGCCGAATCCGCAAGGACCTCAGCGACCCCTCCGGGCATTCGATCTCGATGTTCGTGGCGGCGGATCAGCTGCTCAAGGGCGCTGCACTCAACGCGGTGCAGATCGCGGAGCTCCTGCCGCAGCGGCAGATGGCGTAGCGGGTATCGTAGGGTGCTTAGCCAGGCGGCTGCGCGAAGCGCAGTCCGCTTGGCGAACCCGCCTCTTTCGCTTCCGCGGAGACAAACAGTGGTGGGTTACGCTTCGCTAACCCACCCTACCGCTCGCCCGAAACAACAAACACGCATCGCCATACGAATAGAACCGATAGCCGGTCGCGATCGCGTGTGCATAGGCCTGCTGCATCGTCTCCAGCCCGGAGAACGCCGACACCAACATGAACAGTGTCGATTTCGGCAAATGGAAATTGGTCAGTAGAATATCGACGGCGCGGAAGCGATAGCCGGGAGTGATGAAGATCGACGTCTCGGCGGCGAACGGCTCAATGGTGCCGTCCTCGCCGGCTGCGCTCTCGAGCAGGCGCAACGACGTGGTGCCAACCGCGATGATACGGCCGCCGTTCTTGCGCGCGGTGTTGAGCCGTTCCGCCGTCTCGGCCGAGAGCGTGCCCCACTCGGCGTGCATCTTGTGGCCTTCGGTGTCGTCCACCTTCACCGGCAGGAAGGTCCCTGCCCCGACATGCAGCGTGACGCGGTTGATGCCGACGCCACGCGCGTGCAGCGCCTGCTCCAGCGCCGGCGTGAAATGCAGGCCGGCTGTCGGCGCGGCAACGGCGCCTTCATTCGCCGCGAACATGGTCTGGTAGTCGGCGAGATCCCGATCGTCAGGCGTACGTTTCGAGGCGATGTAGGGCGGCAGCGGCGGGCTGCCGAGATCGGCGATGGCTTGATCCAGCGTCGGGCCGTGAAACGAAAATGACAGCGTCACCTCGCCTTCCACGCCCTTGGCCTCGACCTCGGCGTCGAGATGGCCGAGCAGGCAGACCTTGCCCTCATTGCCGAAGCGGATGCGGTCGCCGGCTGTGAGTTTTTTGGCAGGCTTCACGAGCGCCTGCCAGCGCGAGCCGTCGAGGCGCTTGATCAGCGTTGCCTCGATCTTTGGCTCGGTCTCGCGGCCGATGCGACGGCCGCTCAATTGCGCCGCGATCACCTTGGTGTCGTTGACGACGAGCTGGTCGCCCGGCCTCAGCCATTGCGGCAGATCGGCGACGATTTGGTCGCGCAACGTGCCGTGATCGACAACCAGCATCTTCGCGGAGTCGCGCGGGCTCGCCGGGCGCAACGCGATGCGCTCGGGCGGCAGGTGGAAATCGAAGAGGTCGGTGCGCATCGCGTGCTCGGGGCCGTACAGTTGGACCCTCATGGTGAGGAGGCGCGTAGCGCCGTCTCGAACCATGAAGGCCGAGCTGCAGCAGCGGGGCCTTCATCCTTCGAGACGCGCGTTCCGCGCTCCTCAGGATGAGGGTTGAACGCTTACTCCTTATCCGCCGCCATCCGCGCCTTGACGATCTTGTCGGGGTTCTGCACGGGCTCGCCGCGCTTGATCTTGTCGACGTTCTCCATGCCCTCGGTGACCTTGCCCCACACCGTGTACTGGTTGTCGAGGAAGCGGGCGTCGTCGAACACGATAAAGAACTGGCTGTCGCCGGAATCCGGGCTGGCGGCGCGCGCCATCGAGGTGGTGCCGCGCACATGCGGCTCCTTGTTGAACTCGGCCTTCAGCTTCTTGCCGGAGCCCCCGGTGCCGGTGCCCTGCGGGCAGCCGGTCTGCGCCATGAAGCCGTCGATCACGCGATGGAACACGATGCCGTCGTAGAAGCCTTCGCGCACGAGTTCCTTGATGCGCGCGACGTGGCCGGGCGCCAGATCAGGCCGCATCTCGATGGTGACGGGGCCCTGCGTGGTCTCGAGGATCAGGGTGTTTTCGGTGGCGCTCATGCTCGTCTCTCTTGGGTTGGGGGTGAAGTCCTGTCAGGTGAAGATTTGCGGTTGCGAAACTGGATCGCGAATGGACGCCCCGCAGCGGCGCCGGCCATCGCATCGGTAAATGGCATCGGCGTGCAGCGTTGCAATGCCTCCATCACCGCGACCCGGTATTGCAGTCGGTCCTCGTCGGAGGCCTCCGCGGATTCATAGGTAATCCTCGGATGGCCCAGAATGTTTCCGGCCCGGTTGAAGCTCACGACGACGGTGATGTCGATCGGGCGGGCCCTGGCGGCGGGCGGCGGCTTCCAGCAGGTGCGCAGATGCCGGAAGATGTCCTGGATGGTGTTGACCTGTGCGTCCTCGGCGATTGCGCCGGGAACGCCGAGCAGCAGCACCGCGGCAACCAGCAGGAGCTTGCCACCGCAGCGCGCCATCGTCTCTCCTATTTGATGTCGGAAGCGACCTGCACCTTCACCATCTTGTCGGGATCGGTGACGGTGCCGCCGCTCGATCCGGGAGGCGCCTTCTTGAGCTTGTCGACGACGTCCATGCCCTGCACGACCTCGCCGATCACGGTGTACTGGTTGTCGAGGCTGCCGCCGTCGGCGAACATGATGAAGAACTGCGAATTGGCGGTGTCCACGCTGTCGCCGCGCCGGGCCATGCCGACGATGCCGCGCGCAAAATGCACCTTGGAGAATTCCTGCTTCAGGTTCGGATATTTCGACCCGCCGGTGCCGTTGAAGTTCTGACCGTCACCAGTCTGTGCCATGAAGCCGTCCATGACGCGGTGAAACGGCACGTTGTTGTAGTAGCCCTCGCGCGCGAGCTGCTTGATGCGCTCGGCGTGCTGGGGCGCGAGGTCCGGTCTCAGCTTGATGACGATGCGGCCCTTGGTGGAGTCGATGACGATGGCGTTGGCCTTGTCGAGGCCGGCCGGCAAGGCTTGCGCGAAGGCCGGCACCGCGAACAGAACCGCGGCAACAAATGCGAGAATTCGGATCATGATAACTCCGGATCAGAGATGAGAAAGGAAACGCGCCGTTATCAGGCGAATTTTGCCTTGAGCTGGGCCGCAACCAGCGGCGGGACGAAAGCCGAGACGTCCCCGCCCATGGCTGCGATCTGGCGCACCAAAGTGGCGGTGATCGGGCGGACCATGGGAGAAGCCGGCAGGAAGACCGTATGCACCTCGGGCGCCATGGCCTCGTTCATGCCGGCGAGCTGCATCTCGTAGTCGAGGTCGGTGCCGTCGCGCAGGCCCCGAATCATGATCGTCGCACCGTGCTTGCGCGCCGATGTCACCGACAGATCGTCAAACGTCGCGGCTTCGAGCACGCAGCCGGCCTGGGCCGCCACCGGCCCGCAGACGTCATGGAGCATCTTGAGCCGCTCCTCGGTCGAGAACAGCGGCTTCTTGCCGGGGTGCACCCCGATCGCGACAACGAGCCTGTCGCACAGCGACACGCTGTGCCGGACCACGTCCAGATGGCCGTTGGTGATGGGGTCGAAGGAACCTGGATAGAAGGCAATGCGGGGCATGGCCACGTCCTACCGCGCCCTGCCCGGCCCGGCAAGCCGGTCCGGTTCCCTGGCGGTTTTTCCGCAAAACCGTGTCGGAATGCGCTGAATTGTTTCGTCCTGAGGGCGGCCACGAAACAAAACGGAGCGCGAACGAAACCATTTCCCGCGTTCGCGAAAACGTCCGGAAACTGGCCATGGTTACTAATCCGGCCAACGAACGACGGGCCGCACACTGGGCGTAGCGGCCGCATCACAGGGGACTGTCATGATCAAGGCTTTTTCGGCGATCGCCATCTCTGCGTGTGTTGCTGCCGCCCTCACCCTCCTGCCCGGCTTCGCCCCCACCGTCGAAGCGAGCGTGCCGCAACCGCTCGCCAAGGGCGACCGGCTCGATATCCGCACTATCGGCAAGGACTGCTCGCGGCAGGCCTGGCCGAATTTCGAGGCGTCCTGCCTTCGCCAGGCCGGCACCAAAGCCGACATCCGCGAGGCCCGCCTCGTGACCGCCAACCGCACTCCGTAGCGCGGGCTGTCAGTTTCTCGTCAGGAAACCTCCCGATAAGTCCCAACGATAAACCGCAAAGATAACCCATGGATATTTGCGACGTCCCGTCGCAGACTGCCCGATGCTCGCGCCCGCCGGAATGACCCGTCGGGCGCGAACCCATCGGGGGGTTACCATTGTCCAGTACGCCCGCAGTCGCCTCCGGCCATCAACCTGATCCACTGCCACTTGCCATGACCTTGGGCGCCCTCGGGGTGGTCTATGGCGATATCGGCACCAGCCCCCTCTATGCCCTGAAGGAAGCCGCCAAGGCTGCCGCCCACGGCGGCACATTGACGAACGATGCCGTTCTGGGCGTTGCCTCCCTGATCCTCTGGGCGCTGTTGCTGATCATCTCGCTGAAATATGCGCTGTTGATTCTGCGTGCGGACAACCGCGGCGAAGGCGGCATCGTCGCCCTGCTGGCCTTGCTGCATGCCCGCAACGCCCAACCCGGTACCTGGCGCGCGCATCTGCTGGTCGTCGGCCTCGTCGGCGCCGCCCTGCTCTACGGTGATGGCGCGATCACGCCGGCGATCTCGGTGCTCTCAGCCATCGAAGGTCTGAAGGTCGACGCACCATCGCTCGCGCCGGCGGTTGTGCCCGTGACCGTCGTCATCCTGATCGGACTGTTCATGATGCAGAAGCAGGGCACCGGCTTCATCGGCCGCATCTTCGGGCCGGTGATGCTGGCCTGGTTCTTCGTGCTGGCAGCGCTCGGCATCCACGGCATCGTCAAGGCGCCGGCGGTGCTGGCGGCGCTGAGCCCGCTCTATGCTTTCGACTTCCTGATCCACCAGGATTTTCATGTCTCCTTCGCGATCCTGGGGGCCGCCTTCCTCGCGGTGACCGGCGGCGAAGCCATGTATGCCGACATGGGGCATTTCGGCCGCCTGCCGATCCGGCTGGCCTGGTTCGCGATCTGCCTCCCCGCGCTGGTGCTGAACTATTTCGGCCAGGCCGCGCTGCTGATCACCGACCCCACCATGATCGAAAATCCGTTCTTCCAGCTCTGTCCTGACGCCCTGCACTATCCGCTGGTCGCGTTCTCGGCGGTCGCAACCGTGATCGCCTCGCAGGCCATCATCTCCGGCGTGTTCTCGCTGACGCAGCAGTCGATCCAGCTCGGCTTCCTGCCCCGCATGCAGATCCGTCACACCACGAGCGACGCGATCGGCCAGATCTATGTGCCATTGGTGAACTGGCTGCTCGCCGCCGCAACGCTCGGCGCCGTCCTGAGCTTCGGCAGCTCGGATGCGCTGGCCGGCGCCTACGGCATCGCGGTGTCGCTGTTGATGGCGATCACCACGCTGCTCGCCGCCCTGGTCGCGATCCAGTGGGGCTATTCGCCATGGCTCGTGGTGGCCGTGAACGGATTCTTCTTCGTGATCGACGTGATCTTCTTCTCGGCCAATTCGATCAAGCTGTTCGAGGGCGGCTGGTTTCCACTGATGCTCGCCGCCCTCGTTGCCTTCCTGATGCTGACCTGGCGAAGCGGCGTGAAGCTCGTCGAAGCGGCACGCGCGAAGCTGCGCCAGCCCGAAGAGGATCTGATCGAGACCGCGGTCAACAAGTGCAGCGCCAGACTCCCCGGGACCGCCGTGTTCCTGGCCTCGGCGCCCCGCGGCGTGCCGCTGGCGCTGACCCAGTTCGTCAAGCACAACCACGTGCTGCACGAGCGCATCGTCCTGGTCACCGTGCTGATCGAGGAACTTCCTCACATCGCCGACGAAGACCGCATCGAGGTGATCGAGATCATTCCCGGCATTACCCGCGTCGTCCTGCATTACGGCTTCATGCAGAACCCGACGATCTACGAAGGGCTGACCCTGGCCTGCCGCCAGGGCAAGCTCCCCGGCATCGACCTCTCCGACATCACCTATTACGTCGGCCGCGAAACCATCATCCCGCGCGAGGACGTGCCGGGCATGTGGGTCTGGCGCGAAACCGTATTCGCCTTCCTGCAACGCAACGCCGAACGCTCCGCCGCGTTCTTCGGCGTGCCGACCAAGCAGGTGGTGGAGTTCGGCACAGAGCTGGAGATTTAGGGCAGTTCGTAGATGGGGTAACGGGTCGGCCTCCGCGGCCAAGCCGCGCTAGCTACGGCGCTATGTGATGCGCGCGTCGCGCGG
>NZ_JBVVPS010000053.1:0-28477 GCF_055811355.1 Bradyrhizobium sp. WSM4873
ATCAAGACGACAACGAGATCGCCCCTCAAGGATGAGCCGGGATGAGCGACACATACGCCGTTTCCGAATTTCGGTAACGTGGAATATTTTGGCGGCGGCGGATTGACAGAGGCGACACACAGAGGCGGTCCCGTAGCCCGATGATCTGCTATCCACCGAAATCCCGTGGGCTGAACGGCAGGTCCATCACCTTCCATTCCCCGTATTTGTCGGCCGGCAGCATCTTGTAGGGCTGGCAGGCCTGAAGCGCGCTCATGGCGGACTTCACGAGCGCCACGCCCTTTGCGGACGGCGGGGCTTCGATCAGGATCGGCTCGCGCGCCAGCGTGCCGTCGGTCGCGAGCACCGTGCGCAGCTTGATGTTGACGTTGTCGGTCGGCGCGACGCCCGCCGGCAGCTTGGCGCAGCTTCGCAAGTGACGACGCAGTTCGGCGATGATTTCGGCCGGCAGCTTCGCCGCGATTGAATCCTTGGCATCGCCGCCATCGTCCTTGGGGGCGTCTTTCGGCAGCTCCGTCGGCAATTCCGGCGGCAGGCCGAGCATGACACCGTATTTGACGGTGACGTCGGGCTCCGGCGCCTGATAGGACGGCGGCAGCGCGGCCTCCGGCTGCTGCATCGCTTGTGGCAGTAGCTGTGGCGCCGGGGGCTGCGGGGTCGGGGGCTGCGGCGTCGCCTGAGGCGGCGGCGACTGCGATGGCTGTGGCTGTTGAGGCTGCGGTTGCGTCTGCGCATTTGCCTCGCGCTGCTGCTGCGGCGGCGTCTGCGAAGGCTGGGCCTGCGGCTGTTTCTGCTGCGGCGGTTCAGGCGAGGCCTGCTGCTTCGAAGCCTGCTGCTTCGAGGACTGTGCCGCGGCCTGTTGCTTTGCCTCGGGCTTCGGCGCGGCCGCCGCCTTGTCCTTGTCGGTGAAATCCAGCTTCGGCAGTTTCAGGTCAGGGATCGGCTCCGGCGGCTTTGCCTTGAGCTTTTCTTCGGCCTTCTCCTCGGCCTTGGCCTCCTCCTGCTTCACTTGCTCCGGCGTCACGATGCTGACGGAAACCGATTCGGGCGGGCTGGCGTGAAACGGACGGACTTCGCTGATCACGATGATCAGCGCGACCAGCGTCAGATGGGCGATCGCCGACGCTGCAATGTCCGTCCGTATGATCTTCCGCAGTTCCATCGCCTGACTTCAGGTTGCCAAGCTGGTCCTAGCATACGGCAGCCCCCTCTCAATCCCATTTTGGCGCGAAGCCGAAATCGGTCAGGCGGCCCCTGGGACTGGCCAGCGCGGCGATCTGGGCCATCTCGTCGTCGGAAAGCTCGAAATCGAAGATCTCGATGTTTTCCGACAGGCGTTCGACGCGCGAGGTGCGCGGGATTGCAGCGACATTCTGTTGCACCAGCCAGCGCAGGCAGACCTGCGCCGGCGTCTTGCGATGGAGCCGCCCGATCTCCGCAAGCGTCTGGTCGGTCTTGATCCGCCCCTTGGCGATCGGGCTGTAGGCGACCAGGGCGAGCCCGTGCTGATCGCAGGCCGCCCGCACCTTCGCCTGGTCGAGATAAGGATGGTATTCGACCTGGTTGCAGGCCAGCGGCTCCGGCGACAACGCCACCGCCTGCTCGATCAGCGCGACGGTGAAATTGGAGACGCCGATGTGGCGGGTCAGGCCCATGCGCTTGGCATGCGACAGTGCGCCCAGCGTCTCCTCCAGCGGCACGTGCGAATTGGGCCAGTGCAGCAGCAGGAGATCAACGGAGGGAAGTCGCATGCGCGCCAGGCTCTCCTTGACCGAGCGCTCGAGATCGTGGGGCGCGAAATGGTTGGTCCAGACTTTTGTGGTCAGGAAGATGTCGTCGCGGCGCACGCCGGAGGCGCGCAAGCCGTCGCCGACCTCGCGTTCATTCTCGTAGACCTGTGCGGTATCGATGTGGCGATAGCCGAGCCGCAGCGCCTGCTCGACCACACGGGCGCACATGCGCCCGCTCAGCTCCCAGGTCCCGAGCCCAATCGCCGGTATTCTTGCGCCCTTGGTCTCGACGAACAGCATGAGGAATCCTCTCTGTCGCGGTCGCCCCAAATCATGATCTCGGCGTCATTATGAACCCGGCGGGCGACACTGCCAACGGACGACACCGGCCGCCGGGCCGGATCTTGCGCGCAATGCTAACGGGAGGTTCGCGCACAGCCTTGACGTCAGACCTTGACGTCAGGCCTTGAGCTCAGGCTTTGGCGAGCGCCTGGAACACGGTATCGGGCGCATGCGCGATCACGGCGAGCAGCGCGCGGGCGGGTCCCCGCGGGGCCCGCTTGCCCTGCTCCCAGTTGCGGATGGTCTCGACGGGAACGCCGAGCTTGGCCGCGAACTCCATCTGGGTCAGGCAGGCGCGGCGGCGCAAATCGCGCACGGCGAGCGAGCTGGCTTCGGCCGGCGCTGCGTTAGATACCGGCTGGATTGGAAACGGCTGGACCGGAAACTCCTGCCCGTCCCGCAACTCGACGATCCGTCCGTCCGCCTTCAGCCGCACACGCATGCTCATTCCCCCAAGCGGGAACGATGATGCGGCAGCTCGCTTAAGTTCGGATTAAAGATGATGGCCAGTAGCCCGGATGGAGCGCAGCGCAATCCGCGGCGTCTATCGAGCCGACGCAGCGGCCCGGGATTACGCTTCGCTCCATCCAGGCTAGGGACTTCAACAGCTCCTACCTCAACCCGAACCACAGCGTCGCAATTCCCAGGAAGGAGAAGAAGCCGACAACGTCGGTGACCGTTGTCACGAACGTGCCTGACGCCACCGCCGGATCGGCTCGCACACGTTCGAGCGCCATCGGGATCAGGATGCCCCCGAGCGCGCCGGCGAACAGGTTCACGATGATGGCGAGCCCGATGACCATGCCGAGACCCGGGATTCTGAACCAGGCCACCGCGGCGACGCCCGTGATCACGGCAAAGGCGAGACCGTTGACGAGGCCGACCAGGCCCTCGCGGACCACCACGCGCCAGGCATTGGAGGAGCCGAGCTCGCGCGTCGCCAGCGCCCGCACCGCGACCGTCATGGTCTGGGTCGCGGCATTGCCGCCTTGGCTTGCGACGATCGGCGCCAGCACGGCGAGCGCCACCATCTTCTCGAGCTGTCCCTCGAACAGGCCGAGCACGGAGGACGCCAGGAAGGCGGTGGCGAGATTGACCAGCAGCCAGTTGAACCGCGCGCGTGCAATGGTGAACACGGTATCGGATAGTTCTTCGTCGCTGTTGACGCCGCCGAGCGCCTTGAGGTCCTCATCCGCCTCTTCCTCGATGACGTCGACGACGTCATCGACGGTGATGACGCCGACGAGGCGGTCCTGGGTGTCGAGCACCGGGGCCGCGACGAGATTGTACTTGCCGAACATGCGCGCCACCTCCTCCTGGTCCTCCAGGACGGAGACGCGGCGGCGATCCTCGTCGGTCAGCTCGGCAAGCGCCACCGGGCGGCGGGCGCGCAGCAGGACGTCGAGCGAGACCGCGCCCTGCCAGTGCTGCTCCTTGTCGACGACGTAGATCTCGTAGAAGCGGTCAGGCAAATCCGGCGTCTCGCGCATGTAGTCGATCGCCTGTCCCACGGTGAAATCCTGCGGCACCGCGATGAACTCGGTCTGCATCCGGCGACCGGCGGAATTTTCCGGATAAAGCAGGCTGCGCTCGAGCACGACGCGCTCCCTGAGCGGCAGCTTCTCGAGGATCTCCTCCTGATCGGCCTGATCGAGCGTTTCCAGCAGCTCGACCGCGTCGTCGGATTCGAGCTCGAGCACACCTTCGGCGACCGTCTGCGGCGGCAGTTCCTCGAGGATCTCCTCGCGCACGCCCTCATCGAGCTCGTTCAGCGCGGAGAAGTCGAAATCGCGCCCCGTCAGTTCGACCAGGCGGACCCGATCGTCGGGCTCGAGAGCCCCAATGAGATCGCCGAGATCGGCCTCGTGCAGCTCGGCAACGCAAGCGCGCAACGCGGCGCTGTCGCCGGCCTCGATCGCATGGGCAATTTCCGCGACGAATTCGTGACGAATTTCGCCGTCTTCATTGCGCATCGGCACGTGGTCGAGTACCGATTCCGCGGCAGACGCGGCACCGTCCAGATGTTCATCCATGGCGCGCCTCGCCGTCCGACAGGTTGGAACGAGTGGTCTGAGCTGTTGGTTCAGGCAATACCCACAAGGCAACTCTGAGCGCAATGACAAAGATGCTTCGACTGAGGCGGACCTCGATGGCGGCAGGCGCAGCCCTCGCGGCCCTCAGCGGCATCGTCTCGACCGAAGCCGCCGAGTGCCCGCGCAAGGACGCGCTCGGCACCTCCCGCATTCTGAGCGTCGACGCCAAGACCACGCCGCGCGTGGGCCTGAAGAGCTTTCCGCAGACGTTGCCCCTCGCCGATCACGAGGTCGTGCTGACCTTCGACGACGGACCGCATCCGCCGACGACGTCGAAGGTATTGGCGGCGCTGGCGCAGGAATGCGTGCGCGCGACCTTCTTCCTGATCGGCCTGCACGCCTCCGAACACCCTGACATGGTCAAGCGCATCGCCCGCGAGGGCCACAGCATCGGCCACCACACTTTCTCGCATCCGTTCATGGCGCGGATCCCGCTCGACAAGGCGAAGAGCGAAATCGACCGCGGCATTGCCGCCGACGAGATGGCGCTGCACGGCACGCCGACTACGACACCGTCGACGCCGTTCTTCCGGTTTCCTTATTTCGAGGCAACGCAAGCCGAGCTCGACCTCCTCCAGTCCCGCGGCATCGTGGTGTTCGGGGCTGACCTGTGGGCCAGCGACTGGAACGAGATGACGCCGGAGCAGGAATTGAAGCTCGTCACCGAGCGGCTCGCCGCCGCCGGCAAGGGTATCATCCTGTTCCACGATCCCAAGGCGCGCACGGCCGCGATCATGCCGGCCTTCCTGCGGTATCTGAGGGAGAACGGCTATCGGGTGGTTCACGTCGTGCCGGCGGGCACCTCACAGAAGAATGCCGACGCACGTTGATGCCGGAATGTCACGCTGGCGCAAAATGGGGTGATTTAGGCCCTATTAACAGTCTGTTCATGCTACGCCATGCAAGTATCGAGGGGACTTGTCGCGGCAGGGTTCTGGGTCGGGGTTCTTGCGCCTGAACCGTTTGCCGATGTCTCCGACCTACTATGGCGGCAATCGCGTAAGAGGGCAGACGGGGTTCATGATCGGAAGTAGCCTTGTTGCCCGGACGCGATCGTGGATCGTCCTTTGCTTTGGCGGATTCCTCGGCGGATGTTTGGGTGTCCTGACCATCGGCTCGCCGGCGATTGCGGCCGACTGCGCCGGCCATCCGGACGCGCTCGGGACCTCCCGCACCCTCGTGGTCGATCCGCACGAGCATCCCCGCATCGGTACCATGCAGTACCGCGAGACGCTGCCGCTGAAGGACCATGAAGTCGTCCTGACCTTCGACGACGGTCCGTTGCCTAAATATTCCAACCAGGTCCTGCAGATCCTCGCCGACGAATGCATCAAGGCGACCTTCTTCATCATCGGCGAACAGGCCAAGGCGAACCCGGAAGGCGTGCGCAAGCTGGTCGCGGCGGGCCATACCGTCGGCACGCACAGCATGACGCATCCGCTCACAATGGACCGGATGCCGCTCGACAAGGCCGAGGCGCAAATCAATGGCGGCATCGAGTGGACATCGGCCGCGATGACCGATCCGTCCAAGCTCGCGCCGTTCTTCCGCATTCCCGGCCTGATGCGCGCCGACGGCGTCGAGAACCTTCTGATCTCGCGCGGCATCCAGGTCTGGAGCGCCGATTTCCCGGCCGACGACTGGCGCCATGTGTCGTCCGATCGCGTCTATCAGCTCGCGATGCAGCGGCTTGAGGCCAAGGGCAAGGGCATCCTGCTGCTGCACGACATCCAGGCCCGCACGGTGGCGGCGCTGCCGAAGATCATCCGCGACCTCAAGGCGCGCGGCTATCGCATCGTGCACGTGGTGCCCGCGACCGCCGAGCATCCGGCGACGCCGACGACACCGGTGGAATGGCTGCTGCATCCGCCGACCGAGACCACACCGATCGCGCGCTGGCCCGCCGTGCCGAACTTCGTGTTCGCGCAGACCGAGACGCTTGCGGCGCCCGCGCTGGCCGACCTCAACGCGCAGACCGCACATCAACCGCTGCTGCCGCGCAAGACCATGGCGCTCGCCAATGTCGCGGCCACCCTGCCCGTGCCCGGCCGCGATCTCTTTGCGATCCCCGAGGGCTCGGTCGAGGTGCTGCTGTCGACGACCTTGTCGCGGCGTGCCGCGACGCGCCTGGCAATGGCGGCCGAGACGCCCCGTGCGGCCAAGGGCAAAGCCGGCAAGTCGCGCGCTGCCCGCACCGCGCACGCTGTTCGTGGCACACCGAAGCATGCCGCAGAGGCCGAGGGCACTGCAGCCAAGAGCACTGCGCCCAAGAGCATTACGCCTAAGAGCACTGCGCCGCGCCCGACCCGTGTGGCGAGCCTGAAGAAGCGCGCGCAGTAGAGCCTACTGTCGCATGATGTTGGCGACGCAGAGCAACACGATCAACGCCAAGAAGAACAGGTCCATATAGGACTTGACCTCGCCGTCGCGCCTGAGCCGGGCGACGTCAACCACGACCTGCTTGCGCACACTCGTTCCGCCCGCGCCGTCATTGAGCGGGGCCTGAAGGCGCTTGGTCTCGGCTTCCAGCTTCTCGATCTTCTGGTAGAAGTAGAACGCCCGCAGCGTCGAAGCTGCACGCATGCCGGTATAGACCAGCACGAGGATCGCGATGATCGCCCGGTTCTGGTATTTCTCCATGAAATTCAGGCTGAAATAGACCATCGCCATGAATGCGAAGTTGGTCACGAAGCGATAGACGAAGCTTAGAAAGACCATGCGGGCTCAAGCCTTGAAGGGTGGCGCAACCGGACCGTGTTGCAAATGCGGGGATCAGGAGCCCAGACCGGAACAGCCGGCCTGAATGCCATGCAGGCCCGTCTACGCCAACTTTGTTTCGACAAAGATACTATTGCCCCGGCAATGCCGCCTTTTAGCCACGCCCGGCCATAATGCAAGCCGGAGCACGGCCGCCGGTGCCTTCCGCGTGCCTGCTGGCTGCAACGGCTCCTTGGAGATTTGGCCGAACTGCCGATAGACTGGGGCCGCCACATGTGGGGTCTGCCGATGCCGAAGAAGGGAATCACCGGCCACGACGACTGGGTTCTGACCGAGGCGCTGGCGACTGCGCTGGTCGCGCTGGAGCAGCTCGACACCAAGCACCAGCCGAGCGCGCATATGGACGACATCCGCAAGATGCTCGCGAACGGCAAGGAGCCGGCGGCTGTGACCCTGCATCTCGCCCAGGCCAAATGCCGGCTGTTTCCCGACCTCGATCCGCTGGAGATCTACCGGGAATACGGTATCGGCGAGGAATATGGCTAAGGGCGCCGTCGACGGCTGGACTTAAGGCCCGCCGGCGACCGACCCCGCGATCACCATGACCAGCGCGGCCAAGTCGATCTTGCCGTTGACGATCAGCTCCTCCGAGGCTTTGGCATCCTCCGCGCGTTCGACCTTCAGCGATTGCGGCCGGTTGGCCGCCTGCCGCTTCAGCTCCTCGACGATGGCTTCCGTGAGTTTCTCTTCCAGCATGGGCTTGTCCTCAGGCCGCCATCGCACGGCAGGATTGTGCGCAGGAGCGGCACATGGCGACGCACTCGTCCATGCCGCCGACCCGCTCGCAATCCTCGGCGCATTCGCTGCAGATTTCGGCGCATTCGCCGCACGTATGCCGGTGATGCGGCGTATTGATCAGCATGAAATGCGCCGCCGTCCGGCACATTTCGGCGCATGCCATCATCAGGCGGAAATGCTTGGGCTCGACGTGCTTGCCGCCGGTCTCGAGGCAATGGTTCATCGCCGTGCCGAGGCAGGTCTGGTAGCAGCTCATGCAGAGCGCGATGCAGCGCGTCATGTCTTCGGATTGAGCCATCCGGTGTCTCCAATGCTCGCCCCCTGCCCCGGTCAACCAGGGGGATGTTGTGATCGTTCCTGCCGTCGTGCCGATTGTGACGTCCAGGGAACCTCGCAAAGAGCTAGCCGTAACGCCTCGCGCGCACGGCCCGGTAGCGAGCATCGGTCTGCGGCTTGATGAACAGCGCCGCCACGCTCGGATGGCGTTTGCGTATCTCGGCCTCGATCGAAACGACGCATCGCTCGATATCGTCGGCGCGCTTGTCATCCGCAAATTCGATGCTCAGCGCCGCAACGATTTCGGCCGGCGACAGCTGAACCGTCAGAAGGCCGTTGGCCCTGAGCACGCCGGGCGAATGCCTTGCGATGTCGAGGATCGATCGCGCAAGCTCCGGATCGGCGGGCTCGCCGATCAGCAGGCTCTTGCTCTCGCGCGCGAGACCGATCGACACGATCGCCAGCAATATCCCGATCAGGATCGAACCGATCCCGTCCCAGACCGGCTGGCTCAGCCATACGGCGGCCGCGGTGGCCGCCGCGGCAATGGCGATGCCGACCAGCGCCGCACTGTCCTCGAGCAGCACCATGAATGCCGGAGGATCCTTGCTGCGAACGAAAGCCTGGTAACATCCGAACCGCCGACCGTCCGAGCGGAAGCGCCGCAGGGCAACCAGCCAGGAGCCGCCTTCAAACAGGAACGACAGCCCGAGCACCACGAAGCTGACGATCGGACTTTCGATCGGCTCGGGTGCGGCGACATGCAGAATGCCCTGATACAGCGAGACCCCGGCGCCCAGGGCGAAGATCAGCAGCGCAACGATGAAGCTCCAGAAATACAGCTCGCGCCCATAGCCGAGCGGATGGGATTCGTCGGGCGAACGGCTCGCGCGCCGGTAGCCGTAGAGCAGCAGGATCTCGTTGGTCGTGTCGACGAGCGAATGCACTGCTTCGCTCGTCATGGCCGAACTTCCCGTCCACGCGGCGGCGCCGATCTTCGTGACCGCGACCAGGACATTGCCGAACAGCGCCGCATAGACCGCGGTCTTCGAGGATGATTCTGTTGCCAATGTCCGATACCCCGTTCCTCATGCCAGCCGCCGCGGCAGGCTGTTGTGGATCGTGCAGGCGGCGAGCGCGGCGTGGCCGAACGCGACCGAGATCTGGTGCAGGTCGGTGACGACGTCGCCGATGCCGTAGAGCCCGTCGATCGAGGTGCGCTGATGGTCGTCGACTTTCAGATGGCCGTCTTCGGTGTGTTCGGCCCCAAGCGTCATCGCGAGATGCGAGCGCACTTCCGCACCCATCACCGGGTAGACCATCTCGAATTGCGCCGTCCGGCCATCGGCGAAGACGGCTTCAACGCCCTCGTCTCGCCGCCTCAGGCGCAGGCCGGGCGCGACGACAATCTCGACACCCGCTTCATTCAGCTCCGGTGCCGCGGCATTCCCGTCATGCTCGCCCGTTGCCAGCAGCGTCACGTCGCGCGAGTAGCCGCGCATGAAGAGCGCCTTGCCGGCGGCCCGGTGAAGCGGACCGACGATGCCGATACGGCGGTCGATCGCCTCGAAGGCATCGCAGACGGGGCAGTAGCGCAACAGCCCATCCGCGACCGCCGCGCGCCATTCGTCGAACGGCGGATGGGCGTCGACGATGCCGCTGGCAAGGATGACGGTGGCGGCCGTATGCGCGCCGCCGTTCCAGATCGCCTGAAAACCTCGCTCGTGTCGCCGCAAGGCTGTGACCTCGGCATCAACGCGCGTGACCGCGAGCTCGCCCAGTTGCGCGGACATGCGCGCGAGCAGGTCGGTACCGGACAGGCCATGGACGAAGCCCGGCACATTGTGACTGCGCGGGATCAGCGCCGCCCGGCTCGCGCCCGCGTCCACGACACAGACGCGGCGCCGAAATCGCGCGAGGTAGATCGCGGCCATCAGCCCGGCGGGGCCGCCGCCGACGATCAGGCAATCATACGGCTGACCATTCCGAGTCATCTGGAGTTTGGCTTCATTTGGGGTTTGAATCCGACAGGCCCGCACCGGGCTCGCGAAGCTGTCCGCTCCGCGCCAGGCGGACCGCATTGCCGAGCGCGCGCGCGACGTTCTGCACCTCCGTCTGGAATGCCCTGTCGTCATCGAGGTCGCGGTGCGAGGTGGCGTATGGCTCCATGTAGCCGACATAGCCATCGAGTTCGGCGAAGCGGCCCGCCGAGATCAGCTGCATGTCGGTCAACCAATCCGACAACGCCCGGCGCACGCCCTCGGCACCGACCGCATCGCCGTGAACGACAAGGCCGAAATGACGGCCGGCGAGATGGCGCGGATAGGGCCAGCCCTTCAGCTCCAGCGCCTTCGCCTCGGCAGCCTTCTTGCCGTGGGTCGAAGTCGGATCGGGATTGCCGCCGTCGGCGCAGACCATGCGATCCATCATCGCCTTCAGTCCGGCGGGCACGTGATACCAGTTCACCGGCGTCACGATCAGGATGCCGTGGGCCGCGACCCACAGCGGATAGATATCGTTCATCCAGTCGTCGGTCTGCCCCAGCGAATAGTTAGGATAGCAGCTGCACGGCCAGTGGCAGAGCGGCATCGCGGTTCCGACGCAGGATTTGCAGGGATGGATCGTCTTGCCGAACTCCGAAGCCAGGCGCGACAGATCGAGGATGTCGACGGCAAATCCAAGCTCGGCAAAGACAGGCTCGGCGAGCTCGACCAGGCGCCAGGTCTTGGACATCTCGCCGGGACAGGTGTGCTCGCTGCGGGCCGAGCCGTTGATCATGAGGATGCGCGGCGTCTCGTCCGCGTCGTCATGGCGCCGCTGCGCTGCCAGAATCTTCGCGCGCGCGTCGAGCCAGTCGACGGCGATGTCGTAATCGGGATCGGAGAATCCAGTGCCCGCCTTTCGTGTCAGCGGGGCCTTGCGTGAATTGCTGTAGGCATCCCAGGCCGCACCGACGATGGCGTCGAGCTCGCGCTGGAGCGGTGCAAAGGCGGGATCGACGAACCGGCTCCTGTAGCGGCGCTCGAAGGCCTCGCGCGAGAGCTTGACGGGCGGCATCCCCTTGCGAATGTCGGCTTCCGTCATGCTGGCTCCTCGCGAGGTCGGTACAGTCCGACCAACCCGGGGCGCCGCGCGCGGTTCCTTCTCGCTCTCGTCTCGCTGCTCTACTGGCGGACAACTTCCGGCGGCACATCGAATTGCGCGATGCGCTGGTCCAGCCGCCACAATTCGATGCGGTGCACCAGCACGAGCGAGGCGGCCTCGCGCTTGGCCTGCTCATCATCGTCGCAGACCAGGTTGATGCATCCAAACACACGCCCGTCCGGATCGATCTGGAACGCGCGGTAGTGCTTGATGCTCCGCATCATCATCCTCCCCGTCTCGGGTAGACGGGTTCGCTTAGCCAGTCCGTCAGGTTCGAGGTCACCTCGTTCTGCTTGGCGCGCTGAAGCAGCATGTCGCGCTCCTTGCCGGGTGGCAGGCTGCGCGCGCGCTCGCGAGCGGTTTGGGCGAATGCCGCCAACCGCTCCTGGAGCGATTGGGTCTGTTTCCTGCGGTTGCGTTTCGCGGTCATTGTACTTTCACAAAGCCCTTCAGATGGAAGGAATTGGGATGGGAGGAATTGGCCCCGGCGGGAGGTCGGCGCCGGGGCCACAGTTCATGCCGGTTGGGGCGGCCCAGCCCGGCAGTGTTGGCAGCTTCGGCCGCAACCGCAGGTTCCGGCATTTCAATAAGTTAACGGTGCGTGATTTTGCCGATGCGAAACGAAGCGGCGGAGCATCACCCGGTCGCCGCCATTCGCAGCAAGGCGCGGCACGAAGGCATTTCGCTGAAGCCCGTCAACCGCTCGCCTAACAACAGGTGCTCCAAAGCAGCGAAGCGGCGTTGAGTGGGGTGCCGTCCCGGCGCGCGCTGCACGTTTGGCGTCGTCGGCCCCTATTCCGGCGGCGCGCCGTATCTGAGGTCCTGCTCTTCCCGGTTGTCGCGGAGGGCCTTGAGCTCCGAGCGCAGCATCGCGCTTTCCATCACCACCCGGCGCACCTCGCGCGTGGCGTCATCAAGCTGATCCGCGACCGCTCTGCGCTGCGCCCGGAGGGCGCGGCTTGCTTCGATCGCGCGCTCAGCGCGGGCAAGCAGGACGTCGATCATGGAACGACAATAGAAGATTCGGGACGAAATTGCCTTTACGTAAGTTACGTCGATTACTCAAAACCAGCCATCCGCTCAAAAACATTCGCGAGCACTAACCTGGGTCAAGTCTCTCGGAACAGCCGAGAAGACGCTTAGGCCCGTCGATAGAGTTGCAGATAGCTCGGCGAGAACAGCGCCGCGTCCTTTAGCGCATCGAGATCGGTGATGGTCAACGTGCGATCGCGCAGCACGATCAGGCCGGAGGCGCGCAACTCCTGAACCGTGCGGTTGAGATGAACCACCGACAGGCCGGTGGCGTCCGCAAGATCCATTTGCGTCACCGGCATCACGCAGGAATTGCCTTCGACCAAGCCGACTGGACGCAGCCGCTCGATGATCTCGCAGAACAAATGGGCCACGCGCTCGAAGGCCACCCGGCGGCCGAGATTGATGGCCCATTCGCGCTGGATGGCGCTGTTGATGAGAGTCTCGCACAAGAAAGCTTCCGTCAGCGAGCGGTCGGCAGCCACCAGACTCTCGAACCGCGCGCGCTTGATTTCGGTGTAGACGACCGGCGTCATCGCCGCGATGGAATGATCCATCACCGGCAGCAGGAACGCGTGCGCATCGCAACTCTCGCCGGGAAAAAGAAAATTGACGATCTGGCGCCGGCCATCCTCGAGCGTCTTGTAGCGGCAGAGCCAGCCCGACAGCACGAGGCGAACGCTGTCGACCGGATCGCCCTCCGAGATCAGATCCTCGCCCGCCCCTGCGCGCTGGATTCCCTCGAGCATCGCGTATTCGAGCGAGGTGCGGGCGTCCGTCGACAACGGCCTCAGCACGTTCAGCCGGCGAATGACCGGGTCCACCTGGCTGCGATCGAGCGTCGACAAGGGCATCAGTTGGCCACCGCCGGTGTATGAAACGCTCGCTTGCTAAGAGGAATTGTGATCGTGCATTCCAGCCCCCTCGGATTGAATGCCATCGTGGTCTGCCCCTTGAACTCGAACGCGAGTGTGCGCTCCAGGAGCTCGGTCCCAAATCCTTTATGCGGCGGCGGCGCAACCGGCGGCCCGCCGCGCTCCCGCCACTCGAACACCAGCTCCGCCGGGTTCGTGCCCTGCTCGAGGCGCCAGGAAATTTCGATGCGACCGGTCGGCCGGCTCAGGGCGCCGTATTTCAGCGCGTTGGTTGCGAGTTCGTGAATGGCAAGGGCAAAGGTTTCCGCGGCCTTCGACTGAAAACGCACGGTGGGGCCGCTGACCCGTACCTGCTCTCCTTCCCTGGCATTATAGGCCAGCAGCTCTTCGACCGCGAGGTATTCGAGGTCTACGCCGCCCTCGGGATCGCGCGTCACCAGCGCCTGGGTTCGAGCGAATGCGTTGAGCCGGCCATCGAGATGGGAAGCAAATTCCTCGACCGTCGAACTGCTATCAGCCGTGCGACGGGCGATCGAGCGCACCACGCCCAGCGTGTTGCGGACCCGATGCTGGAGCTCGGCCAGAAGCAGGCGCTGCCGCTCCTCGGCGCGGGTAATCGCGGTGACGTCGACGAACGTGATCACGACCCCCGCGATGAAATTGTCGATGCTGCGATAGGGCAGGATGCGCACGATGTAGCGCGTGCCGGTGTCCGGATCCCTGAGCTCGCGCTCAGCGGTGGCAAGCGTCCGCAGCACGCCGCGAATGTCGTCATAGAGCTCCTCGATCGGGATGCGCGCCTTGATGTGCGCGATGGGGCGCCCCGTGTCGGTCTCGACGAGATGCAGAACCTGCGTGATCGCCGGCGTGAAGTTCATCACGCGCAAATCGTTATCGAGGAACACGGTGGCAATCTGCGTGCTCTCCAGGAAATTCTCGAGGTCGCTGGTGGCGCGCGTCAATTCCTGGACGCGGTGGGCCAGCTCGCCGTTCACGGTGGTCAGCTCCTCATTGACCGACTGCAATTCCTCGCGTGAGGTTTCGAGCTCTTCGTTTGCCGACTGAAGCTCTTCATTGAGCGACTGGTATTCCTCGTTGGAGGACTTCAGCTCCTCGTTGGTGCTTTCGAGCTCTTCGATGGTTGCCTGAAGGCGCTCCCGCGTCGCCCGCAGCTCGCCTTCGATACGCTCGACATGCTCGGTCTGCACCAGCGCGCTGGGCCTGCTCTCGCCGGCATCGGTGTTGCGCACCGGCCCGTCCTTGAACAGAACGACGAAATTGCGGTGGTCGCCGCCGCCATCCTGGATCGGCTCAACCATGATGTCGACGAGAACGCGATGGCCGTTGGCACCGAGCTGCACCTGCTCGGCATGGGCGGGCTCGTTGGTCTCCGCCGCGCGGCTCAGCACGGTGCGCAGGTCCAGGCGGAGATCGCGGTGGACGAGTTGGAGCAAATCGAGCGTGGCGGCGCCTGCCGTCGGCTCGATGTAGCGGCCGGTGCGCCCGGAGAAGTGCAGGACCTGAAAGTTGCCGTCAGTGATGACATAAGCGGGCGCGTAGCGCTCGGCGATCCGCTGTGCGCGGCGCTCCAGGCCGATGTCGGGGCGGAACGAGCGCAGCGGCGGCACCTCGGCGGGCGCCCTCCCGGCAGCGGTCGTGATTGGAAATTCCGGTGGCAGCCGTGTTCCGGTTTCCAGCTTCTTGAAGATGCGGGCGCGGCGGTCGATCGGCACGAAAAGTATTGGATGCCGCGTGACGTTCTCGGAATTGCCGAGAAACAGGAATCGATCCGGCAGAAGCGCGAAGTGGAATAGCGGGATCACCCGATTCTGCAATTCGGCATTGAGATAGATCAGCAGATTGCGGCAGGAGACGAGATCGAGCTTCGAGAACGGCGCGTCCTTGATCACGTTATGCTGCGAGAAGATGCACATCTCGCGCAGCTCCTTGACCACGCAATAGGTATCGCCTTCCCGCACGAACCAGCGCGCCAGACGCTCGCTGGTCATGTCCGCCTCGATATTGGTGCGGTAGCGGCCGACGCGTGCGGTCGCCAGAGCCCGTCCGTCGATGTCGGTCGCGAAGATCTGAACGTGCGGTGGCGAGTCCATCTTGGCCATGTGCTCGCGCAGGAGGATAGCTATGGAATAGGCCTCCTCTCCGGTGGCGCATCCGAGCACCCAGACGCGAACCTGCTGGCGCGCGTCCTTGCCTTCGAAGAGCTTCGGGACGATCTGACTCTCGAGCACATCGAATTCGCGCTTGTCGCGGAAGAATTCGGTGACACCGATCAAGAGATCGTTGAACAGATGCTGCGCCTCGTCCTGGTCGTTGCGCAGGAAATCGACATAGGCGGCGATGTCGGCGATCTGGACCACCTGCATCCGTCGCTGCACGCGACGCAGGAAGGTGTTCTGCTTGTAGCCGTGAAAATCATTACCGGTCTTGCTGCGCAGGATGTCGGCGATGCGCGACAGCGAGGCCGCCGCAGCGGCCAGCACCTCGTCGAACCCCTGCTTCTCCTCCAGCCGCCGCAGGTGACGGGCATAGACCTGGATGTGCTCGGCAATCTCTTCCGGAGAGAGCACGTAGTCGGCGATCGCCGCCGGCGTGTTGGCTTCTTTCAGATGATCAGCCTCGTCGCTCGCGCCCTTCTCGGCGATGGCGAGACCACCGTGATCCTTCAGAGTCGCGGTACCCAGCGTGCCATCGCCGCCGACGCCGGACAGGATCACGCCGATCGATTGCTCGGCGCGTTCTTCCGCCAGAGACACCAGGAAGCTGTCGATCGTGGCCCGCTCGCCGGGGGCCTGCTCGGCCGGGCGGACCGCGAAGCGACCGCCATGGATCGTCGTGATCATCGCCGGCGGGCACAGATAGATCGTGCCGCCCTCGATGGTCTGGCCGTCACTGATGTCGGCGATCTTGCCGCGGGTGGTATCCTGCACGATCCGACGCAGCCGCGGCTCGTCGAGCGCCTCGTGATGTTGCAGCGCCAGCACGACGGCCTGGTCGGCGCTCACGGTCAGCTTGGACAAGAACCGCTCGACACTATCCAGAGCTGTCGGCGCGGCGCCCACCCCGATGATCAGCGGAGACCTGGTCTGGCGCTCTCTTTCGACCGGCTGGTCGCCGATTTCATGCATCGTCTCGGTAGCCTCATTCAATGACGGGAACCAGCGGGACGCCCGCTCGCCGCAAATAGCAGAAATGATGTTATCCCAATAGGTGGAAGGCGGAAACGTCGCGCTGCGTTCCATACGGCGAACATCGTTGTCAATTGCCGACCAGAGATGTTCGCGCTCGGCATGGAGCTCAGGCGGCCTGCCAACGCGCCCGGATCACTCCGGACCGACTTGCTGCCGGAGATAGCTAATCCGCTGCTCGATCAGGACGCGATGCCGGAGCCATTCCGTCAGGGTCTGCTTCAGCACCTCGGCCAACCGCTCCGCCTGGCCGGCGTCGTGGCCACCGGCACTGAGTCCACGGATCCGATCCTCCTGATCGCGGATGCGCTGGCAACCCTCCTCGATATCCCGATCGGCCTTGATCAGGTGGCGGCGCTCGGTGTCGAGCTGCTCGGTCCATTCGGCGAGGGAAATGGTCATGGCGACCTCAAGCCTCCCGCTTGCGAGCCGGAGGATCGAGCGACTTTAGCACGACCCGTCGGATCATGTCGGCATATTCGCGATATTCGGCAGCCCGCGCCTGGTACATCTCGGCAACCGCGGGCCGGCCGCTGCGCCGACCGTCGGCGGCCATGCGCTGCACCAGCTCAGCCCGCTCCTCGATGATGCGCAGCGCGACCCGCAGGGCTTCATCCACTTGCCCCTCCTGCTCTTTTGCGAGGATGTCGGCGCCGAAGGCGTGTCCGACCTGGCACCGGAAGCGCATGGGGTGCGAGTCCTTCATCTCGGACAGCACGCCCCCGCAGGCCGGACAGGTCAGCGCAACCGGATCGGCCATCGACACGAGACTGTCACTGCCGATCCGCTCGCCGGCCGCGATCTCGACCTCGAGCCGGATCTCCGGCGGGATCGGCAGCGCGGCACCCGCAACCTCCCTGGCGAGATCGGACAGAACGTCGCCCATTCCGGCGCCGGGGACACAAAGATCGATGATGGTCGCCTCCAGGGCGCTCCTTGGCATTTCATCGGCGATGGCGTCCGAGGGGTCCTGTACCACCGAAATCCCGCCGCAACGCTTGATGGCGTTGAGGCCGGCCGCACCGTCGGACAGCAGGCCGCTGAGGAGCACACCGATCACGCGCGGGCCGTAATTGATGGCGGCCGAGCGAAACAAGGCGTCGATGGCCGGCCGGACCATGTTCTCGCGCGGACCGCGCCCGAGGAACAGGTGATCCTCGGACAGCAGCAGATGATGGTCCGGTGCAGCCAGATAAACCTGGCCGGGCTCGATCTTCATGCCGTTTTCGGCCTGCCGGACCGGAAGCGGGCCGGCGTGGCTGGCGACCGTCGAGAGAATGCCGATGCCCTGCGCCGGGATGTGCAGCACGATGAACACCGCCGCCGGCAGATCCGGCGGCAGCCGGCCCAGGATCTGCTTCAGCGGTGCGGTCGCGCCGGCCGAGCCACCTATGACGATGATGTCGCGGTTGCTCATGGAACCCACTTTCGGTTGTATCGTTATACCAAGGCGGGTGACCGCCCTATGTTCCTATGGAAGGCAAGGGATGGAAGGAACCATGGCGATTTCGCCTGGATCGTCAGGTCCACAGTCGCCGCTCAGCGGGCGGCGCATCTTCATTGTCGAGGACGAATATTTTCTCGCCGATGACATTGGCAAGGCATGTCAGGCGCTCGGTGCAGAGGTCGCGGGGCCAGTCGGTGATCTCGACGACGCACTCAGGATCCTGCACGACGGCGCAGTCCTGGATGCCGCCGTCCTCGACGTGAACATCCGCAGCGAGATGATCTTTCCTGTCGCGCGCGAACTGAAGGCACGGAACATACCCTTCCTCTTCACGACCGGATACGACAAGGTCACGATCAGTCCGGAATTCCACGACGTGCTGATCCTGGAGAAACCGATCGATCTGCCGGCGATGGCCCACACGCTGGCCGCGCTGATCGCCGATCCGCATGGTTGAGCCGAACGGCGATCAGAGCAAATGCGCGAAAGCGAGCCAGGCGGTCACCGCCAAGCACAGGAGCACCGCAGCATAGGGCAACGCGATGCGCATCAGCAGCCCTCCCGGCATTAGCCCATCATCATCCAGACGATCGCCGCCATCATCACCAGAAAGCCCGTGATCGCCGTTGCGACAAAGGCCTGTTCGACGCGATCCATCGGCATCACAAGCCCCCTTTTTCCAGCCGAACCAGTCTGAGGGCTCGGGGAGCTTTGCGCATTAGGCTATGTGAATCGGCGTGCTCCTTTGTCGTCCGCGAGATCGGCCGCACCGCCCAGCAGAGATTGCGAGGTCATTGTCCTACGACTTCGCCGTGCCCGGCTCGGCCATTTTGCGATGCTGCTTGGCCAACATCTCGTTCGGCGTGACGTTGGCAACCGTGGTCTGGATCTTGTTCTTCATTCCTGTCACGATATCGGACTCCCCGCGCAACATGGCGTCGAAGCCGGCCTTCGCGACCTCGGCCGCGTCATCCTTCTTCTCGGTGCCGACCTTGGTGTCCATCATGTCGGCGCGGCGGAAGAACTCGGTTTCGGTGGCGCCCGGCATCAGACAGGTGACGGTGACGCCGCTGTCGCGCATCTCCTCGCGGAGCGCGAACGAGAATGAATCGAGGAAGGCCTTGCTGGCGTTGTACACCGCCTGAAAACTGCCCGGCGTGAAGCCGGCGATCGAGCCCGTGATCAGGATACGGCCCGAATTGCGGCGGACCATCTCGTTGCCGGCGCGATGGATCAGATACAGCGTACCGGTGATGTTGGTGTCGACGAGGTGTTTGATCCTGGCAAAATCCTGGTCGAGGAAGGCCTTGCCGAGGCCGACGCCGGCATTGGCGAGCAGCGCGTCGATCGGCCGGTCGCCGACGGCCGCGCAGAGCTTGTCGACGCCTTCGGTGGTGGCGAGATCAGCCTGCACCGCCTCGACGCTGGTGCCGAGCCTGCGGAGATCGACGGCCACCCTCTCGATCTCGGGCTCGTCCGCCGCGATGACAAGGTTGAAGCCTCCTTGGGCACAACATCTGGCGAGTTCCAGGCCGATGCCGGTGGAGGCGCCGGTGACGACGGCGAGTTGGTTAGCGGCCATGAGCGTATCCTTCGCGTGTCCTTGAGATGGGTTGATGACGCTCCAATCACCGCAATGGCCGCTCGTTCCTATCGGGACCCACGCTGGTGCGGCGCAAAGATTTTGCACCGTGCGATAGCAACCATCGTTCGATGTTCGACTTGGATGCCTCGTAGCTCGCGGGAGAACTGAGATGAAGGCGCTAGTCTGGCACGGCAAGGAAGACATACGCTGCGACACCGTCACCGATCCTGAGATTCAGGACCCGCGCGACGCCATCATTAAAGTCACGAGTTGCGCCATCTGCGGCTCGGACCTGCACCTCTTTCACAACTACATTCCGGGCATGCTGCCCGGCGACATCATGGGCCACGAGACCATGGGTGAAGTGGTCGAGGTCGGCTCCGGCGTCGACGGCAAGCTGAAGAAGGGCGACCGCATCGTCGTGCCCTTCACGATCATTTGCGGCGAATGCGATCAGTGCAAACGCGGCAATTTCTCGGTCTGCGAAACCACCAATCGCAAGCGCCATTTGGCAGACAAGGCGTTCGGACACACGACAGCCGGCCTGTTCGGCTACACGCATCTGACCGGCGGATATCCCGGCGGCCAGGCCGAATATCTACGCGTGCCGTTCGCCGACGCCACCCATATCAAGGTGCCCGACGGCATACCCGACGAGCAATTGCTGTTTCTCAGCGACATCTTCCCGACCGGCTGGCAGGCCGCCGCGCAATGCGACATCGAGCCGACCGACACGGTCGCGATCTGGGGTTGCGGGCCCGTGGGACAGATGGCGATCCGCAGTGCCATTTTGCTCGGCGCAAACCAGGTGATCGCGATCGACTGCCTGCCCGAGCGGCTCAGCATGGCGGAAGCCGGCGGCGCCACCACTATCAACTTCGAAACCGAAAGCGTCCTGGAGCGGCTCGAGGAGCTCACCGACGGCAGAGGCCCCGAAAAATGTATCGATTGCGTCGGGATGGAGTCGCATGTGATGGCCTCCCTGCCCGACACGCTGCTCGACCGCGCCAAGCAGATGGTCATGGTGGAGAGCGACCGACCGCACGTGCTGCGCGAGATGATCTATGTCTGCCGCCCCGGCGGCATCATCTCGGTGCCGGGCGTGTATAGCGGATTCTCCGACATGCTTCCGATGGGCGCCTTCATGAACAAGGGCCTGCAGATGCGCACGGGCCAGACCCACGTCAACCGCTGGACCGACGACCTGCTCCATCGCATCGAGGAAGGCCAGATCGATCCGTCCTTCGTCATCACCCACACCGTCCCGCTCAGCCAAGGCCCTGAGATGTATCAGGTGTTTCGCGACAAGCGCGACTCCTGCGTCAAGGTCGTGCTGAAGCCCTGAGGAGCAAGACACATGTTTCATTTCTCCAACATCGTTCGCACCAAGGGCGATCCGAAGATCGTCGCGGGCGGGCCCACCCTCAAGAGGCCGGAAGACCAGCTCGCGCGTGCGCTCGGCTGGTTCAGCATCGGTCTCGGCGTCGTCGAATTCTTCGCGCCGCGGCGCGTCACGGAAACGCTGGGCATGGAAGGTAGCGAGACGCTGGTCCGCGCCTTCGGCGTGCGCGAGATCCTGGCCGGGATCACGACGCTCTCGGTCGAGAAGAACGCCGGCCTGTGGGCCCGCGTCGGCGGCGACGGCCTCGATGCCGCCGCACTGCTCTCGGGGCTGACCGCGGACAATCCCAAAAAGGGCAATATCGCGCTGGCGCTGCTGATGGTCGGCGGCATCGCGATGCTCGACTACCGCGCGGCGCAGGACACCAAGCCGCGACGGCCGCCGCGCGACGCGCGGCGCAAGCTGTATCCGAACCGCAGCGGCTATCCCAAGGGCATCGAGAGCGCTCGAACCGCGGCCAAGCAGATCGCAGCGCACGCCACGGCGGGCCGGACCTGAGGACGCACGACGAGGTGATGCAAGACAATGAGCGAGGCGTCCCGTAACGAAGGTGCGTGGTGGGAATCCGCCGTCATCTACGAAATCGCACTGATCTCGTTCCAGGACTCGGACGGCGACGGCAAGGGCGACCTCGCCGGCCTGGCATCGCGCATCGACTATCTGAAATGGCTCGGCGTCGACGCGGTGTGGCTGACGCCGATCTACAAGAGCCCTTTTCGCGACCTCGGCTACGATATTTCCGACTATTGCTCGATCGACCCTGCGTTCGGCAGCCTCGAGGCGTTCGACAGCCTGCTCAAGGCCCTGCACGCGGCGGGGATCCGCGTGATCCTCGATCTCGTGCCCAACCATACCGCGAACGATCACGCATGGTTCGTCGAGAGCAGCAGCTCACGGAACAGCGCGAAGGCCGATTGGTACATCTGGGCCGACGCGGCCGAGAACGGCGGCCCGCCCAACAACTGGCTGAGCCGCTTTGGCGGCAGCGGCTGGGAATGGTGCGAGGCGCGGCGGCAATATTACTACCATTCATTCCTGGTCGAGCAGCCCGATCTGAACTGGCGCAACCCGCAGCTGCGCGCCGCGATTGCCGAGGTCATGCGCTTCTGGCTCGATCGCGGCGTCGACGGCTTTCGCGTCGATGCCAGCGCCGTCCTGATCAAGGACGCGCTGCTGCGCGACAATCCACATAACCCGCAAGCGAAGGGCAAGCCGCCGCCGCAGCGCCAGACGCCCGTCTTTACCGACGACCGGCCGGAGACGATGGATTGCATCGAATTCATCCGCGAGGTGATCGACGGGTATCCAGGGCGGATGTTGTGCGGCGAAGTCCAGGGCAAGACCGACCGCATCGGTCACTTCTACGGCAACGACCGACCGCGCCTGCATCTGCCGCTCAATTTCGCGCTGCTGGACTCGCAATGGGACGCGTTCTCGCTGCAAGCGACGATCGACGCGTATTTCAACGCCATTCCAGATCATGCTTGGCCGGTCTGGGTGATCGGTGGTCACGACAAGCAGCGGATCGCGAGCAAGATCGGCGAGGCGCAAATGCGCGTGCTGGCGATGCTGCTGCTGACGCTGCGGGGAACGCCGTTCTTCTTCATGGGCGACGAGATCGGCCGCAAGCGCGTTCCGATTCCGCCCGACCGCGTCCGCGATCCCTTCGAGAAGCTCGTGCCAGGGTATGGCCTTTGCCGCGATCCCGAACGCGCGCCGATGCGATGGGATGACAGCCGCAACGGCGGCTTTACAACCGGCGATCCATGGCTGCCGCTCGAGCCGCCCGGAGGCGCGGCCAACGTCGCCGCGCAGCAGCGCGACCCACGTTCGATCCTGGCGCTGTTTCGCGCGCTGATGACGCTGCGGCGCGAGCATGGGTGCCTGCGCCACGGCGGCTACGCGCCGCTACGCGCGCAGAACGACGTTCTTGCCTACAGGCGGACGGGTGACGGCAGCGACATTCTGGTCGCGCTCAACATCGCCGGCGAGCCGCGGAAATGGCACTGGCAAGGTCGCGGCCGCCTGCTGATGTCGACGCATCTCGACCTACCGTCCGAGCCGTTGCCGGGCGCCTCCATCCTGCTCCGCGGCAATGAAGGCGTGATCATCGAACTCGAGCCAAGATGACGGCCGAGGAACCATCCGCGCGTCAGAGAGTCTCATTCAACGCTTCCGACGTCCCCCCTGCCGGAGGCTGAATAGACGAAACCGCGGCCCTGGCGCTCATCCCCCTTCAAGCGCCGGGGTAGCGGCGTGAGCCTGGAGGCAGACCATGAGCAAGACCAAGGGCCTCGGTCAGCGGATCGCTGGCAAGGCGAAACAGGCCGTCGGCGAGATCGTCGGCGATCAGGATCTCCATGAGGAAGGCAAGGAGCAAGCGGAGCGCGGCCGGGACGAACAGGGCAAGCCGAGCGAGCTCAATCCGTTGAAGAAGCTCAATCAGCTGACGTGAACGCTCCCGCGCCGTCAGCCATTTCCAGTTCAATTCGCCCCGGTGATGAAGGGGCCTCACGGCGGCGCTCACGCTGGGTCGCCGCTGCCGAACTGGGCCTGATCAGCAGCACCTTCTCGACCATCGTCAGCCAGCTCTTCGCCGCGCGCATCGGACGCGATGCCGCCGTCGACTGGATGACGGTGGCCGCCATCCCCGCACGCGATTGGGCGATCAGCGCAGAGCCGTCGTGGAGCGCGATCCTTGCAGGGATCGCCTTCCACCAATGGGCGGACTTCTCCTGGGCGCTGGTGTTCTTCGGCGTGCTCGGGCGCTGGACCGCCGACCTGCGGCCGCTGACGATCCTGCTGCTCGCCCTGCCCTGGGCCGTGTTCTCGTCAAGCATGGAATGGTTCGTGCTGGTGCCGCTGTTTCCGTTCTGGCAGCCGCTGTTCACGCTGCAGCAGCCCTACTGGATCGGCCTGCTCGTCCACGGCTCCTCAGCCGTGATGTATCCCCTGTTCGCCCGGTTGCGCTGGAGACGAGGCGCGGCACCCGCGCGCGATGTTCGCTTCACCAATGCCTGGACCACCGGCGCGCTGGTTGTGATCGCACTGCTCGGCGCGACCGCGTTGTTCGGCAGCCATGGTTACGAGCCGCCGTGGGCCGGCCGCGACAGGGACGCGGACCAGACTTATATCCGTCACATGACAGCGCATCACGCCCAGGGCATCGAGCTGGCGCGGATCGCCGCCGAGCGCGCGCAGGACCCGCATCTGCGAAAGCTGGCGATGCTGATGGTCGCAAGCCAGACCGGCGAGAACCGGATTTTCGAGACGTGGTGGCTGAGCTGGTTCGACGCCGAGATGCCCGATTGCAGCTCGGACGAACGTGCCGCCATGCCGGGCTTCCTGACACAGGCCGAGATGCGACAGGTCAAGGCCGCGCCGGCGGATCTATTCGACACGTTGTTCGTCGAGACCATGAGCAAGCATCACGCCGGCGCGGTCAGGATGGCCGACCAGATGTGGCATAGCGGCGGCGATCTGCGCCTGCGTGTGATGGCCCACGCCATCCGCCACGAGCAGCAGGGCGAGATCGCACTGATCAACGACGCCAGCGGCATTGCCGCCGTCGCCACCGCCTTCCGCAACATGCTCGCGGACAACGTCAACTGAGCCAATCGTCCCTACTCCCGCCAGAACTCCGCCAATTCCTCTGCGGTCATCAGATCGACCTGGCCGTGAAAGCGGGTGCGGTACATCGTCATGAGCGCATCATGGCCGACGTCGGACGAGCTGCACAGCGCATCCTCGATGATAACGACCCGAAAGCCGAGATCGACGGCGCTCAGGACCGTCGAGAGCACGCAGACGTCCGTCTCCGCCCCGGTGATGATGACCGTGCCGACATTCTTCTCGATCAGCAAGCTCGCCAGGCCGGGATTGCTGAACGCCGAATAGGCCGGCTTGTCGATGACGGCAGCCGGCGGAACGAACCGGCTCAGGGCCGGCACGAGTTCGAGACCGGACGGCGGAAGATGTTTGCGGGTCGCCTGTCGCCAGCGACGAAAATAGCTCTGCCATTGCCCCCGACGATCTTCCGGGTCCTCGGGCGTGATGAAGCGCGTGAAGATCGTTCTGGCCTGATGGCGCGAAACGATCGATGCGATTGTCGGCAAGACTCTCGCCATCCAGGGCGTCTCCCAGAGACCGCCAGGAGCAAAGATATTCTGCATGTCGATGCACAAGTGAACGGCGTCGCTGATGTCGGTCACTTCCGACGCGCTGTCTTTCATCGTCCTTCACCGTCGAACCACAGCCACGCGCCGCAGCCGGCATTTGCGCAGCGACCTCACCGACTGCAATGCGATCCCGACGATCATCGTTCCTCATCACGCGCAATCCAGTGGCAGCGCCGAATCGAACAATGCCGGCGCCATGGAATGAGGACGATCGTCGCTTTTAATCGGAACGGTGCTTGGGACCCGGCTCACGTCGGCAGCGCCGTTCGGACCCACTGGTGCGCTCGGAGAGAACCATTTGGCGTTGTCATACATTGATTTTATTGGATAATTTTGTCTGAAGAGCGTGCCCTGTATCCCAAATTGATCCCAATTTGTATCACAGAGGCACCCCCGATTCCGGTGCGCTCCACCCCGCCTTCTCGCGCGAGCTTAGGCGGCTCCGTGGGGGCATCGGGCGCGCAGAGGCAGATCAGCGCCGGTCGCCGGGTCGCGCCGCTCCCGACGCGGCAAGCGCGGCATGTGGATCGGCCGCTCGCGCGACCAGACGAGATCGGGCAACGGCACGCGCTCGAAGTGGCGGCAGGCGGGGCATTTGACTTCGAGCAGCGTAAAGCCCGCTAGGATCGCTGCGTCGATGCTCGGTGAAGGATCAGCGTCGCCGCCCAGGAAGCGCCGCGCGTTCCACTCTTCGCAGGCCAGCCGACGCGTGGCTAAAGCAACGTCCAATCGCAAGGAGTCCTCCGCACTCGGTAAATCCGAATACCGCATAAGCTGCCGCAAACATCCTCGCCTCCGGAGCGGCTTTGCGTTGCAGGGCGTTGTGATGCTCAGCTTGTGATTGTAGAGTGCCCTCGGTACTGGGGGGCATAATGAGCTTTGAAGACGAAGTGACCGGGGACTCGAAAGCCAAGAGCCCGGCGAAGAAGGCTAAGAAGGCGAAGAAAGCCAGGGCCGCCAAAAGGGTAAAAAGGGCCAAACCATCCAACAAGGGCACGGGCGCCGGGAGCGGTGGTGCGGCGACTTTTCCCCGCCACACAATCGAGAAGGTGCTTCGCATTCCCAAGGCGATTATCGACCAAAACGCCGGTCGAAATTGTTCTGAACGGGATAGTGCGACTTACGTAGGCGTCGGCTTCAACGGACCGTACCGTGTCGAGATTAGCTCGGCACTCAAGTACGGGCTACTCTCGCGGCCGGAGCCGGGCATTCTTGCCGTAACGGATCGCGCACGGCAGGCGATCCGGCCGCAAAAGCCTGGTGACGATATCGATGCACTTCGGCAAGCGGTGCTTGATGCGCCCGAAATCTCCGAGGTCTACAAGCACTATCGCGGGGAGTATCTGCCGGACGGGACGTTCTTCGAGCACGCGTTGGTAGATAAATTTCATATCCCTCCCGAGAAGGTCTCTGAATTTACTGAAATTTTCATGGCGACACTCAACAGCGCGCGGCTGCTTGAGCGGAAAGATGATAAATATCGCGTCCTGGATGTTACCTCCTCGCCTGACCGGGAGACGGTGAGCGAACTGAAGAGAAGCGCCGGGGTCGCGATTGCGGCGGGCGATACCTGCTTCGTCGTGATGCCGTTCGCGGCACCGGTCGGCGGCTACTTTCAAAATATCTACGAGCCGGCAATCCAGAAGGCTGGGCTTCGAGCGGTCCGCGCAGACGCTGACATATTCGGCACGGGCAAAATCATCGACCAGATTTGGTCGGGCATCAATGCTGCCAAGGTGCTCGTGGCCGAGCTGACGACCCGAAATCCCAATGTCTTTTACGAGCTGGGCCTCGCGCATGCGCTCGATAAGCCGGTCGTCTTAGTGTCATCGAATGAAGAGGACGTGCCTTTCGACCTCAAGCATATTCGGGTCATCTACTACGACGTGAACGATCCGTTCTGGGGGCACAAACTAATCGATAAAGTTGCCGAAAACATCGTGTCGGCGCTCAAAAATCCGGAGGAAGCCGTCTTTAAGCGAGCGCTTGAGTCAAAGTAGTCGCTATCTGCCAGGGAAACGATGAGCGAGAAGAAACAGCCGAAGCCTATCCGTCTTTTAGTCGACACATGCGTGTGGCTCGACCTAGCAAAGGACTACGGTCAAAGGTCGTTGCTCGGCGCACTCGATGACATGGTGAAGCGTGGTTACGTTTCGCTTATTCTGCCGCAGTTGATCGTCGACGAGTTTAACCGGAACAAGAGCCGGCTAATTGAAGATAGTGCCCGTGGCGCCATGAGCGCGCTCAAGCGGGCCAAAGACGTTACGATCCAGTTCGCAGAGCCAAAACGCCGCATGAAAGTGCTGCAGGACCTGCATGAAATCGACCGCAAGCTCGTAAACGTAGGCGACCAGGTTGCCGATGGCGTTGTGCATGCCCTTGCGATCTTCGCTCAGTCGAAAATCTTACCAACAACCGACGCCGTGAAGCTAAGGGCGGCGAACCGGGCGATCGAGAAGAAAGCGCCCTTCCATCGCGCCAAGAACGGCATGGGCGACGCCATTTTGATTGAAACCTATGCTGACGCCCTCGCGGCCGCGAAGCCGGGCGAGCGCCTCTGTTTCGTTACGCACAACACCAAAGACTTCAGCCATCCGACCAGCAACAACAAAATGCCGCATCCCGACGTTGCCGCCCTCTTCTCTAAGGTTAAGAGTCGCTACCTCATTTCGCTCGCGGATGCGCTACGCGTTATTCGGCCCCAGGACTACTTCGATATCATGATGCCGCACGACTGGCCGGAGATGCCGCCGCGCAGCCTCTCAGAGATCCAAAAGGCAGAAGAAGAGCTGCTGGATAAGATTTGGTACGACCGACACATGGTGCGGTACCACGCGATCCTAGAGGGCAAGATCAAGATCGTTGAAAAGGAAAGCGGGCCGTACCAAGCGCGCGAGCGAACCATACAGCGCGACATTTGGGAGGGCGCGTTGAAGGCCGGGGCCAAAGTACGAAAGAAGTACGGGGAGAATAATGTCGGCCCCTACAGCAAATTCGACTGGGGCATGATGAACGGGAAGCTCTCAGCGCTGCGGTGGGTGCTTGGGGACGAATGGGACATGCTGGATACCTAGCACGACAAGCTCCGCTGGTGGAACGCCCTCTGCTGGGAGCCGCCACCACGACGTGTTCAACCAGAGACTTAATTTCCCCAAACAGGATTGACCGCGATTCACTTGACTTTGCCTTGCGTCAAGAGAGGCCATCGGCCCGAAGGTTGAGGCTCTGGCCGAAAGAGGCCTCACCCTCACCTTCCTGCCGATACACTGATCGAACCGCGCGCCAAATGCGATCCAACGCACCGACCAACCGCTCTTCGATCCGGTCGATCAGCTGGACGGTCGCGTATTCTTGCGACCCTCTCGCGGAACTGCGCGAGATCGCGTTACGGCAGTCCACTTTCGGGCGATTGGCTGAGCCGCTCGAACGCGCGGCTCCCCACGCCGATCTGATCGACGCCGGCCTCGCCTGATATCTCTCAGCAACAACTGTCACTGAAACCTCAGCGTCATGCTGTCTCGGCTCGCTTCGGCACTCTTGCACATGTGGATATGTGGCACGGGGGTACTCAAGTTGCGGATTCCGACGAAGTCGCCCAGGCGTACCGATATGAAGTCGCCCGTGGATTCCGAGACGATGTCGCCCACCTTT
>NZ_JBVVPS010000054.1:0-27222 GCF_055811355.1 Bradyrhizobium sp. WSM4873
TTGTGCCTCTTCCCGATCCAGCTATCGCATACGCTTGCCTGTCCGCTCCCGCTCAATTCGGCTTCTTAACGGACGACAATCTATCGGCTTGCCGCGGAACGCTCAGTTCTCAGGAGGTTGCAGGGGACTGTCGGCCCATTTGCGAGCCGCGGGATCGCGCAGCAGATCCCCTTCCTCATGGCCGGAGATGCATTTCCCCTGCGAGTCGTCGTTCCACACGCCTCTCCTCGACCGCCGGTATACCGGACGCACATTGCGGATCGAACGGAAGACGGCCGTGAAAGCTAGTCTAACGGTCCGAATAGCTGCTCGGATTCTTGAAGGACTGTTGGTCATAACGCGTTTCGGCATTGTTTGCATCAAGTCTTACAGCTTCTCAAGGAAGGAGAGATCGGTCGAGAGTTTGAAGCTGCTTTGACCGGACGACACCAGGAGTCGATGTTTTTCAAAAGATGCTTTCCGGTGGCAGACATTTGTGCGGGAGACCTATCGTCAGACCGCCATCAACCACGATTTCCGATCCGGTTAGATAGGAGGACTCGTCGCTTAGCAGGAACAACACGGCGTGCGACACTTCTTGGGGGTGGGCGGCCCGCCCGAGTGGAATCGGAGAGCGGTAGCCATCCTGATTCTTGCTCGTCGGGCCGGTGACCAAGCCTGGATGAACAGAGTTCACTCGCACACCCGACGCCGCCGCCTCCAGGGCGGCGGACTTCGTCAGACCGCGAACCCCGAACATCGAGGCGACATAGTCATTGAGCCCTGCACTACCGCGCAGCCCCTCAGCCGATGAGATGTTCACGATCGAGCCGCCGCCAGCGCGGCGCATCGCCGGGAGAGCCGCCTGCATGCCGAGGAACACACCGGTCAGATTGACCGCCAGAGTCTTGTTCCACTGCTCGAGCGAGAGCTGCTCGATCGGCGCAAAGCTGTAGATGGCCGCGCTGTTGACTAGGCCGTCCAGCACGCCGAAGCGACTTTCTGCGCTCGCAATGGCGTTGCCCCAATCCTCCGGTTCTGTGACGTCCTGACGCACATATAGAGCCGACGTGCCCAGTTGAGCCGCGAAGAGTTCTCCTTCTTCCTCAAGAAGATCACCGATCACTACTCTTGCGCCCTCGTCTACCAGCAGGCGGGCATGGGTGGCCCCCATCCCTCGAGCCCCGCCCGTGACTAGAATGACTTTTCCCTTCACGCGCCTCACGACACGCCTCGATTCGTTTGTTGGGTAGCGGCAGTGTGGAGTTTTTCAACCACTAAAACGAACTCCCCGATCATGCTGGTCATTTTCGAGAGACGAGACTCAAACGCAAGGTGAACACGGTGGTCTACGCGGCGTTTGCGCGATCCCTAGGGAATGATTTCCGGTCGGTCCGTCCCAGTCCGTTGCATAAACCGAGATGTGATGTGGGGCGTCATTGCGTTCACGACCCGTGAGCTGTCTACAAATGTGCCGAATACCATCCGTAAAGCCAATTGCGAAAGCAACTCAATCAGGACGTCACGTCTCGCGCCCTCCGGCTCGCGCTTACGGAGACGGTTACCAGGTTTGTCAGCGAACAGCACGTAGACCCGACCATTCGTCGGCTGTTCGAAATAGTGTGGCCGTGCGTTTCGAATCAACGTTAGAAGCCAATTGGAACCCCTGATCGTGATCAGTCCGGCATGCCTAGCACTACTTCCCGAGAAGGCTTTCAGCCGACCGAAGTCCGAGCTCATGCTCGGCCAACGGCCCCCAAGCTTCCAAGAGCTACCGTTTCGCTTTTTGTTCAGAACCGGAATCGTGTCCATTGAGCGCCGTAACCTTTAGGATGTCACGGTCCCGCTCGTGACAGCTCTAGATTCTCTTTCGCAACGATCTTCTCTTCTCGGGTCTCCGACGTGCGGAGCTTCAAATCGAAGACGTTGGAGGAGTCATTAGTCGCTCTTGCTCCGATCCTTGCAGTCGATCGGTTGGTCCGCCACAGCTGGGCCTCACCTCGCGGGCAACGCTTTCAGCAAGATGGGTTTTCCCTGTGCCACGGGCCTCGCGGATCCGCCAGCGCTCAGAGCAACCCTGAACCTAATCTCCTCCAGTTTTAATATATTCAGCCGAAAGCGAGCTGTTTCAATTATCGCGAATGTGGACCCGTCCGCTGGTCTGATACTTCCACGCACTTGTCATCGGGAACTATGCGCGCAACCAACACATAGCTCTTTGTTCGAGGAGGTGGGCCTACCGCTTTAGGTAGTCGCCGCCAGGACGATCGTCGACAAGAGAACCTTTGCGACTGGAAGCTTAAGGCCTCGATTGGTCTCTGATGAACTATGCGGCATCGATGCGGTCATGGCGCGGTCCGCCTTGGAACGTCATGGCGCTCCTGCGGCCGTGACGAACGTTTGGCGGATGGGAATGGCTCCATCTTCCGCAAAACGTGCCATGTCCACCCGAGTCAAGGCTTCGTCGATCAAGAACATGCGCTCAGGTTCTGAGACGTCATTATACTTGTCCTTAGATATGCCGCAGCGTCGAAGTCCTGGCGCTTGAGCTACTGTCACACACTTGCGCACCCTCCTAACGAGCTGCAATCTGCTGTCCGGCCTGACTGGGGCAGCCAAAATCGCTTTGGAATTCCCATAGGTGAGTTCGGCATTGACCTTCGTTCAGCCTGAAGCTCCATTTTGAGTTCTAGCCGGTTCGCTGGGCCAAGAGGACTGCCAACCTCCACGAGAGAAGAGCCGGCTCCGCAAATTTGAACATGTCGATAAGTGGAGTTTCTGCCTGACAGCGGGCACGCTGGTGCCTGCGAATCAGGAGCGACGATGAGCAGACGAGCACGCCGGAACCACACACCGGCCTTCAAGGCGAAGGTGGCGCTTGCCGCCGTCAAGGGCGACCGGACGATAGCTCAGCTGGCCGAGCACTTTGACGTCCACCCGAATCAGATTACGGCGTGGAAGGCGCAACTGGAGGCTGGCGCTTCCGGAGTTTTTGGACCTGGCAGCGCTGCGCCGGCCACGCCTGCGATCGACGTGAAGTCGCTGCACGCCAAGATCGGCGAACTGACGCTGGAGAACGATTCCTAAGAAACGGCAGCACCTACTTTTGGCTCCAAGGGTTGAAGAACAAAACCGAATGCCTTGGCACGCCGATGCAAATTGTTGACCACTCGCGTCCGGTAACGCGCCTCGTAGGACGAGGCCCCCGGATCAACATAGTCCATTCCGTATCGCACGGCATTGTAGAACAGAACTGCGATCTTGCGGGCCGTGGCCGTCACCGCCTTGGCCTTGCCGATGCGCGCTGAAAGCCGTCTATAAAAGGCGCCGAGCGCGGTGTCAGTACGACCCACGGTCACGGCAGCAAGGCGCAGAAGTGCCGCCGCCCTGCCGCCGGATCGACGCGTTCGGGACGAGAGCATTTTGCCGCCGGAGATCTTGTTGCTGGGCGCCAATCCCAGCCAGGAGGTAAAATGCTTTGCACTTGGCCACGAGGAGAGGTCGTCGCCGCATTCAGCGATCAGCGTCAGCGAGAGGTAGGGACCGAGGCCGTCGATGGTGGTGACGTCCTTTCCAAGCAGCCCAAACAACGACGCGCGGACATCGAACGCCAGAGCGTTCGCCTGATCGGTTCGATTCCGACGCCGCGAGACCGGCGGCGCTGATCCATTATCATGACCCCTATGGATAATGAGTTCCTTCAATACAGCCTCGATCCGGGCGTCGCAGGCAGATGCCTTCTCGTGGTAGGCGTCGTAAAGCGCAAGTGCCTGCTCGAGCGCAAACAGATGCTCGGCGCGGTAGCTTCCGGTGAGCGCCTTCGCGATCGTCTCGGCGCTGGAGTGGCAGCTGTAATGGCGCAAGCACGCCAGCGCCTCAGGATCGCGCTCGCCGGCAAGGATCGCGCGTATGATACGCAGGCCGGTCGCACCGGTGATGTCGGCGACGACGTGGTGCAGCTGAAGATTCATCTCCGTCAAGGCCTTCTGCATATGCTGGATGTGTGAGGCCGCGTACTCTAGCAGGCGCTCGCGCTGACGCACGTAGGCTCGCAGCTCGGCAATCTGCCCTTTGGGCCGAAAGCTGGCCCGCAGCAACCCGAATGAATGGAGCCGCTGCAGCCATTGCGCATCGCTGACATCGGTCTTGCGCCCCGGCACGTGCTTGGCATCGCGCGCGTTGACAAGAAACACAGCGAATCCTTGTGCATCGAGAAGCTCAAAGATCGGAATCCAGTAGACGCTGGTTGATTCCATCACGACGGTCTCGACTCCGCACTCCACAAACCACTTTACCAGTTGATCGAGATCAGCCGTGAAGGTGCCAAAACTGCGTACTGGCTCAAGTGCGTGATCAGGTCCTACGGCAGCCATGTGCACATTCGCACCAACATCGATGGCAGCCGCGTTCAGGTGCGCCATGGGCATGGTACGGTCGACCTTGGACTTCGACTCATTGCGGTACATCTCCAATCCTCCTGCTGACAGAGAAGGGCTGAGCTGCGCAATTGATCAGATTCCTAAACGGGATCGCCGGATGGCGTCACCACTCTCAAGTGCGCAACAACCCATGGACCAGGTTTTTTAACGGGGTCACGTGCCACCAAAATCGTATCGGCCGCTCCCTTCCGGTCGGCAATCTAGCGCCGGCCGTTTCTATCCCACAGGGGGCGCGCAGCGCCGCGCCTAGTTTTTTAGAAGGAGCGCTCACCAAGGCGGGATTGCTGAGCGCAAGGCGATGATCGACCATGAGCACGAGCTGCCGATCACCAGGCAGGCGGAGGCTTTGAACATCAGCCGCGGCAGCGTGTACTACCTGCCGCGGCCGGTGCCGGACGCCGATCTCGCGATCATGCGGCGTCTCGACCGGCTGCATCTGGAGTATCCCTTCGCCGGTTCGCGAATGCTGAGAGGCCTGCTGGCTGCCGAGGGGTGCAAGATCGGCCGCCGGCATGTCAAAACGCTGATGCGGCGGATGGGGATAGAGGCGCTCTATCGCCGTCCGCGCACCACCACACCCGAGCCCGGCCACAAGATCCATCCATACCTGCTGCGCGGCATGGAGATCACGCGACCGAACCAGGTCTGGGCGATGGACATCACCTACATCCCGATGGCGAGTGGCTTCGTCTATCTCGCCGTGGTGCTGGACTGCGCGCCTTTCTCCGTTACCTCCACCATCGGGGGCTGAACGCGCGCCTGTTGGCGGGTTGCGTTCCATCGATGCGGCGATGGAAGCTCGCAACTCTGCCGACCTATCTGCCTGCCGCACGGGTGCGGAAGGCTCTCGATGGTTGCGACCGAAAGACGGTGATGGGACGGCGCGACTACGCCATTCTGTTGTTGCTGGCCAAGCTCGGCCTGCGGGCCGACGAGGTCGCGACGCTCACGCTCGATGATATCGACTGGCGCGCCAGCGAGATACTCGCTCGCGCCAAGGGCCGACAGCGTGCACGGATGCGATACCGCCAGACGTTGGCGCGGCCATCATTGCATATCTGCGCAGTGGCCGCCCAAAGTCGTCGTGCCGACGGTTGTTCGTCCGCACACTCGCGCCGCACATCGGGTTTGCTTCCGGATGTGCGATCACCATGATCGCCGAGGCCGCCCTCGATCGCGTTGGAATCGAAGGTTGCGCACACCACGGCGCCCATATCTTCCGACACAGTCTCGCTATCGAGCTTCTCCGATCTGGCGCGACCTTGTCGGAGATCGGACAGTTGCTGCGGCACGAGAACCACGACACTACCCGGATTTACGCGAAGGTCGATATCGATGCGTTGAGAACATTGAGCCTGCCCTGGCCGGGAGGCGTGCAATGACCAATCTGCGCGCCGCACTCGATAAGTACCTGAGCATGCGCAAGGGGTTTGGATAGAAGTACGAGCACCAGACCCGTCGGCTCGCCGACTTCGTCGCCTTCATGGAGAAGCGCAAAGCCAGGATCATCACGACGAAGCTGGCAATGGAATGGGCAACGCTGCCGCCCGATCGTCATGCATCCTGGGCGCTGCGATTGAGCGACGTGCGCGGGTTCGCGCGCCATGTCGCCAACTTCGATCTGAGAACGGAGGTACCGCCCGTCGGCATGCTGCCCGGATGGAAGCGCGCCAAGCCCTATGTCTACAGCGACGCGGAGATCGATGCGTTGCTGACGGCAGCGCTGGCTCTGCCGCCAGCGGGCGGGCTGCGCCGATGGACCTACCATACCCTGTTCGGGCTGATCGCGGTGACGGGCATGCGTATATCCGAGGCGATGGGCCTGGAGCGTGATGACGTCGACCTCGACGCCGGCGTGCTGACGGTCCGGCTGACCAAGTTCAGCATGTCGCGGCTCGTGCCATTGCATCCGACGACGAGAACCGCGTTGCGCGACTACGCCCACCGGCGCGACGCGATGCTCGGATCACGCCGCGGCTCGACCTTCTTCGTTGCCGAACAGGGAGGCCGCTTGCTGCACGAGTACGTTCATCGCGTCTTCTGGCGATTGTCCCGAGAGATCGGGCTGCGGCGCCCAGGTGATCGTACCGGGCCACGCGTGCACGACTTCCGTCATCGCTTCGCCATCCGGACGCTGCTCGACTGGTATCGCGAAGGCAAGGACGTCGAGCAGCAACTCCCAGTGCTCTCCACTTACCTCGGCCACGCCTGCGTGCGTGATACCTACTGGTATCTCTCGGTCTGCCCGAGTTGATGGAAGAAGCGGCGCGGCGTCTTGATCGGCGGTGGGAGGTGACGCCATGAAGCCCGCCTGCAATGTCGCCACGTTGATCGAGCGCTTCTTCACCGAGCGCCTCATGCGCCAGCGCAACGTTAGCGGCAACACGATTGCCTCCTACAGGGACACGTTCCGGCTGCTATTCATGTTCGCACAGGTGCAGCTGCGGAAGCCCCCATCGGCCCTGACGCTCGCCGATTTGGACGCAACGTTCATCGGCGCGTTCCTAACCGATCTCGAGGTAAAGCGCGGCGCGAGCGCGAAGACGCGTAACCTGCGTCTGACCGCTATCCGATCCTTCTTCAGGTTCGTGTCCTTCGAGGAGCCGGCACACAGTGCGCTGATCCAGCGCGTGCTCGCCATACCGAGCAAGCGCCACGATAAGCGACAGGTGCACTTCCTGACGCGCCCCGAGATCGAGGCGGTTCTCGCCGCGCCCGATCGAACGACGTGGCTTGGCCGCCGCGATCACACCTTGCTGCTGGTCGCGGCCCAGACGGGCTTACGCCTCTCCGAGCTGACTGGCCTTGACCGGGATGCCGTCCACCTCGGGTCTGGCGCACACGTACGATGCGTCGGTAAAGGGCGGAAGGAGCGGACCACTCCGCTGACCACACTCGCTCGGTGTGCGCTCCAGGCATGGCTCAAGGAACCGTAACGGAAAGGAGCAACAGCGTTGTTCCCCAACGTGCACGGGGGCCGGCTCAGTGCCGACAGCGTCCAGTCGCTCCTGGGAAAGCATGTTCGTGTCGCTCACAAGAGTTGCCCATCTTTGAAGGCCAAGAGCGTGTCACCGCACGTGCTGAGGCACAGCGCTGCGATGGAGCTGCTGCAAGCCGGCGTCGACTGCTCCGTGATCGCGCTATGGCTCGGTCATGAATCGGTCGAGACGACGCAGACGTACCTGCACGCCCACCTCGTCCTCAAGGAAGCTGCCCTGGCGAAGCTCAAGCCGTACGAGCGCGGCAAGCGAACCCGGTTCCAGCCGAACGACCGCCTGCTCGCCTTTCTGGAGGCGCTCTGAACGACCAAACTATGCCGAATGGAATGGGGCTGCCGTGCACGCCATCGACGCGTACCAGCGTGACAACGGCGTGCCATACCAAACCCGTTCGGCATAGTTCGGCGGGCGGCATAAACCTGTAAGCTGAACGACCTCGATCCGCTCGCTTACCTGACCGACGCCCTCGCCCGAATCGTCAGCGGCCATTCAAACAGCGACATCGATCAGCTGCTTCCGTGGGCCTATTCCATCATGAGATTGAAGCCGTGGCTTGAGAACGACGCTTACGAAACGAGGGCCATATCAGCGTCTCAAAGGGCGGATCTCTCGATCATTGGTCGTTTTAGACGGTTATGTCGAGACTGGTTGGCCAGCTCGCAGGTCCCCCGAACTGGGATCGATGGCGATCACCAACATCCTAGATCATCGCTGCGTCTGGTTGCGGACACTGATGTCCGAAGCTTTACACGAAGGCGGGCGGATTCGGTGCGGCGTTCAAGTGGAATGGCAGAAGCGGGGCTAATAAGGATCCCGCCGTGAACAATTCCGGCGGCGACGCGAGCAGATCATGAAGCATCTCAAATCGCCCTATCAGCTACCATCAGGTCGTGACCTTCTTCACATCCCTATCCGGGAGCCGGATGGTCGTGCCTCGCGCGAGTGGGCTTTGTGGACTGCGATCCCCGGATCGTCGTCGAAAGGGGCCTGAGTTCATCTTTGATGAAGTTCGTCGGCCACTGCGGTTCTTCAAGCGAGACTCGGCCGCCATGCGGAAAGCCCTTCGAATTTCGTCGGTAGTATGGAGTGCCTTGCTGTTTGTGATGGGCTAATGCGCGGTGCACGCGGCTACGACGCAACCTGGTCTGAAGTACGATGGCGGGAACCGTAGTGGCGGCGCGGTCCGCCTGAGGCTATCGCGCGGATGAACGAAGCCTTACGCGACAATGACTCGATTGCGACCTTCATGTTTTGCGCGATAGAGCCGCTGATCGGCAATGTTCAGGAACCCGTCGAGCGTATCTCCATCGCGCCCGAACTCCGAGACACCAACACTGATCGTAACCCCGACCGACGGTTGGGCTCCGACATCGAATGCAGTGCCTTCGATGGTCGACCGAAGGCGTTCGGCTACCGCGTAGGCAGTATCGAGCGTCGCTCCGGGTAGCAACACCATGAACTCTTCTCCGCCAACCCGGGCAACAGAGTCGTAGGGGCGGATCGCCTCCAGAGACTTCCGCACGAATCCGCGGAGGACCTCATCGCCAACGCTGTGACCACGCGAGTCATTGATGTCCTTGAAATGGTCGAGGTCAAGCGACAGCAGAGATAACGGAGCACCGCTTCGCTTGGCCCGCGCGATCTCGGCGCCGATATGCTCGATGAAGTGGCGCCGATTTCCGGCGCCGGTCAGCGGGTCGGTGGCGGCAAGGCGTTCCAACGTCTGATTGCTCAGTTTCAGCTGCCGTAGCGCCCTTTGAGTGTCGGCCATCGACTCGGCTAGCCGGGCCATCATTTGTTCCTGGCTATAGATGATCGAGAATGATTGCGTCGTTCGGAAAGCCTGGACAACTCCATAGCTGAGAAGGAAAAACCCGCCGGCAAAGATCGCGTGGGCGAGCCACCACATGTGATTCCAGGGCGTTGCCACAATGAATGCGAGCGACGATATTGCAAACCACGCGACCGAAATGCCGAAAACAAGCATAAGTGGTGAGTAAATCCGTCGCATAAGCATGACGGCGACGTCCAGCGCGCTGAACACAAGGGCGCCGCCCTCCATGGACAAGCGTACCGCCGGGTGTGCCGCATACGGGGAGTAGGCGATTAAAGCGACGGCTATGTCCATCGCCAGGAACAGGCCAATCCACATCCGCCATGCGCGCGCATCCGAACGCTTCTGGACGTCGTCTGACGGGTGATTGTAGCTGAGCAACCCAGCGAAGAGCAGAATAGACATCGCGAGACGCGATGCGGGTCCATAGAGGAGAAACAGCCAAATGTTGTGGTGTGCCATACCGGTGAAGGCGCCGTGCGGCGAATAGATCAGCACGAAGCCTAGAAATCCAAGCGTTAACCAACGCAACAGAGGTTCGCCGGAAGACCGGTAGCAACGCCACGTCACATAAGCGACGAACATCCCTTCAAGGGCGGCGACGGCGATCGCAAATTCGTGGAACAGATGATTTTCAAACTTTAGCGTACGATCCTGCTGGAAATACAGGTAGGCGATCAAGGGCGCGGGCATCAGAGCAAAGGTGATGAGGAGAAGGCTCATATACACCTGTGTGACCAGCCGCAGTGGGTCGGGCGGCTCGTGCACCGCAACGTTGGTGCTCATATGCAGAACGTCTCCCATAATGATACCTGTACTCGCTTACGTGGACTGTCGGTCGCTCTGCGGTTGCGAGAGCGCCGTTAGACCGAGACGAATCACGCGAGTGGCACAGCCAGTCGATACACAATCCAAGGCATCAACCGTAGCACGAAAACACCCCCCGTTCCAGGCATGCATCCTCGCGCGCCGCAGGGCCCGCAAACCCACGCGGCGCCTCGACTCGCCACTTATGAATTCGGGTTAATCACGTACGAACTGGCACGCCGGTTGCTAGCGACGTTGCGGGGAACTGCTATCGTGATCCGACGGCGCGTTTACCACGGCCGCTTGCCAACCGTCGCGCGAGTTGTTTGGCAATCGGCGGAGAGTTGGTGTTCGGTTAGCACTTAAGCCGTAAGAACCTCATTGGAACGACCGGGTCACCGAAGGTTCGTGTCATGAGTTTGTCTTCTCCACGATCGCGCCTATTGCGCGCCGATTGGTTCGTTTGGCCTGGTTCTGCCACAAGGGATTTGATCGTTCTGTTGGCGGGCGTCGTTCTCGTATCGATCCTGGCGCACGCCTATCGGCTCGGCCCTCATCTGTTCAACCTGGAACACGCACCCGCGGATTCCGCCATCGACGACATCTTTTTCATCTTGTTCGTCGCCTGCTCCGCGAGCATCGCGCTGACAATCTTTAGCTTTCGTCGCTTTAGCGATCTCGCCCGCGAAACCAAGGCGCGAAGCCTTGCTGAAGGAGTAGCGCACGATCTGGCTCGATACGATCCATTGACCGGCCTCCCTAATCGCCGCTCATTTGATGAAACACTTAGTTCGTGTCTTGGCCTCGCGGGCAACACCCACCAAGTGGCCGTCCTGATGGTTAGCTTGGGTGGCTTGAGGAGGATAAAGGACACGCATGGCCGCGCGGCGGCTGACGACGCACTGTGCGAGTTTGCCAAGGGCATCGCGAACCTCTTGCGCGACGATTGCGTCCTGGCGCGAATTGGAGGGGAGGAATTCGGGATAGTGCTGCCAGATATTCGCTCCCTCGAGGATCCTGCCAATCTGGCGCGCCGAATTGTGGGGTCCGCTCCCTACAGTTTCGCGGCGAAGACGGGGGCAGCCGAGTTGGGTGTTGGAATTGGCGTCGCGATCGCCCCAAAGGACGGTCTCAATTTGGACGAATTGATCAGGCGCGCAGAACGTGCACTGAGTCCGACACCAGGCAATGGCAGGTGCTGTATTCGCTTTTTTGAACCAGAGATGGACATCCATGTCGAGCGGCGCATCCAGATCGAGCGAGAGCTTCGCAGCGCTATCGCGGCCGACATTATCGAGCTTCACTACCAGCCGTTGGTTTCGTTAACACAGAATTGCATCATCGGATTCGAAGCCCTGGCGCGTTGGGAAAATAGGAGCTTGGGGCATATTCCGCCAGATGTGTTTATTCCGATTGCAGAAGAAGTAGGTCTCATCAACGCTCTTGGAGATCAGCTTTTTCGACGCGCCTGTTTCGATGCCAACGGATGGCCGCAGACGTTTACGCTTGCCTTCAATATTTCGCCCATTCAATTGCTCGATCCCGCGCTTGCACAACGCATTCTATCGATCCTTCGCCAAACCGGGTTCAGTCCGCACCGCCTGGAGGTTGAAATTACGGAGAGCGCCCTCCTGGAAAACACCGCGGCTGCTAAGACCGTAATCGATGAGCTCCGTCAAGCTGGCGTCCGCATCGCACTTGACGATTTTGGAACAGGTTATGCTATGCTCAGCCAGCTGCTTTCATTTCAGCTCGACAAGATCAAGATAGACCGCAGCTTCGTCTCGCATCTGAACAACAGTCCTGACAGCCGGGTGATCGTTCGTGCTATCCTTGGCCTTGCAAAAGGATTTGGCTTGACGACCACAGCCGAGGGCATCGAAGACGCAGGCCAGCTGACGTTTCTAGCGGCCAATGGTTGCACCGAAGGACAAGGCTATCTGTTCAGTGGTGCCAAACCAGCCGGCGCTATTCCCGCGCTACTTCGCGAATCCGGCCGCACGGCTGTTGCTGAAGATGTGACCAGACGTCCGCATGAGTGAGACGACGCGTTCAGGTTCGAGAACCTTCTTCTAATTCCCGCTGTCAGTCTAACCAGGCGAGTCGGCGAGGCGGAGCAGAAACGCTGCGCGGTCTCAATCCGCACCAGCAGTTCCCAAAGCCTGTCCTTGATCTAACATTCAGCGATGAGATCGAGGTGATCGCCAAACCGACCGACCGTCAGCCCACAACAGCCGCCGCTTCACCGGCTAAGCAGTAACCAAGAGTTAGCGATGCCCTGGAGACTCGGCTGAATGTACGCTCCGAGGCGCTCACCCGGATTATGAGTCAAGTCGTGCTTCTGCCCTTAAGTCGTCAACTGACGGGCCAAGCGCTCATCAGCTTCGACTGTATCCTGACCAGTGCGTCGCTTAGCCGTGCGGCTTCATCAAACCGGGTTTCCTGGTATGGCGGGCGGGCGGCGGAATCGAGCACGATAGCCTCGGCGGACTCCGAGAGCCGACGCAGAGGTGTTCTGAGCCATTGGGCGGCACAAAAGAGCAGCGCCAGAGCCGCCACCGCGCCCGCGCCGAGAATGATCCAGAACGACCGGATCAATTCACGGACCGGCGCCATGGCCTGGTTGGCATTCTGCCGTACCAGAAGAGACCACCCGAAGCTTGGAAGGTCTGCAAAACCAATGGTGGGGACGATCACGACAAAGTATTCCTTGCCGTCAGGCCATAGCTCGCTGAGAAACGCGGTGGTGAGCCGGCTGGCTGCCAGGGCGGAGCCGACGTTGAGGGGCTTGTTGGCGAGCTCAGGTGGACCAAACAAGACTGTTCGGTTGCGCGAAAGCAGCAGCACCTCGATTCCGGGCGCCTGTAAAGCCGTCATCCCCTCACCTACCCAGCTCCAATTCAGATGGGCACCGACCACGCCGGCAATCGAACCTGCGTGCCGCAGTGGAGCAGCCAAGTCGATGAAGCGATACGGTTCAGGAGACACCGGCAACAAGCTCGCCAGGAGCTGTGCCTCGTGAACGTCGATGGCAGCGGGCCCCGCAATGCCGCGTTTGAACCATGATCTCTGCGCGGCGCTCTCGCCTTCGAGCATTCCATCCCTGGCCGCCAGCACCTTGCCCTCAAGATCTGCAATGCCGAGCCAGGAATAGCGGCCATCCAGCCGGCTTAGGAACTGGATGTGTTCGTGGGCGCTTGCCAGATCGGTCGGATCGATCAGGTCAGCGAGCCGGGCCACGTCCATCCAAACACCGTAGAGGCGGCGCGCCAGCAGATTAGCGCTTAGTTGGCCGCGAGTCGTCAGCTTGTCTACCTGCAGCTGCTCGCCGCGTTGCTGTAGGGCCGCGGTATACACCGTTGCAGTCACCATGGCTGGAACGAGCATCAGCGTGGCGCCCCCAAAGAACACAAGGGTGCGTATATTTAGTCTTCTCCTGGTCATCACGTCTCCCTAATGGGTTAGCGCCCGTGCCAGTTCGCGGATGATGCGCACGATATCTCCGCGATCAGATCCCGGAACGGCCTGGATCGTGTGCAGCTTTTCGACGATCTGCGCCCGCTGTGTTGCTGTTGGCGAAAACCTGAGCCGATAGCCGTCTCGGGTTGACGCAACGACATGTGCGTCGACATCTCCAATGATGGGGACGCTCAGTTTCCCTGCCGCCCCTGCCACAAGTCCGGACGGACCGCTAATGCGCGCGCCGCCCGGACTGAGATTGATCAACCAGCCGCGGTATCTGGCGTCTCCAATCGTTAACGTGATGGGCTCGGGTACCTGCCGCTGCGGTCGATTGGGGCGAGGCCGCTCAATGCACACAAAGATCACTATCAGCAGGACGAAGAGGTTGTAGATCGTCCAGAACAAAACGATGGCGACGCCATCGCCGGATGTCGACGAAGTATTGAAGACAAGTTCAGGATTCAGCGGCACCACCAAGCCACCTAGAGTCAGTCCAAACAGAATTAGGAATGGTCGCATCAACCCCCATTGGACAACAATCTTCGTCCTGTCGCCGCCTTTGGCCGTGACCGAGAACTCGTGAGGTCCTCTCGTCAAAAGACCCAGTGCAGCTGCCCGGCAGACCGGCCAGGCAGCAATCAGCTGCGCCGTATCGTTGATTATGGGAATGAATAGTCCCTTCGAAAGCCAATTCAAGGCCACCAAGACCATGGCAAAATAGGGAACATAGTATCTGGTGATATCGACCAATGACGCGTTCACGATCGTTATGCCGAGCCACCAGTACAACAGCGGACAGATGAGACTCGCAAGGCGGAAAGGAAAGGTCGTGGACCAGTACAAAAATGAATCGATGACACTGATCCGGTGCATCAAATCCAGTCGGTGTGAGCCGAAAGGATTGTATGAATTACGTACAATCTGAGTCAGACCAAGGCACCAGCGACCCCGCTGGACGATGTATTCCTTGAGCCCCTCGGCAGCCAACCCCTCGCTCAGTGGCTCGTTGAGATAAACGGTTTGCCATCCGTTTTCTGCAAGTTTCAGCGTGAGCAGGAAGTCTTCCGTAACACTTTGCGTCGCAATGCCGCCGATCTGCTCAATGGCTCGAACCCTCATAACGGAGGAGGTACCGCAGCAGATCGCGATTCCCCAAGCGTCTCGCGCCGGCTCCACGTTATCGAAGAAATGGCGCTGCTCATCCGGATATCCGGTGCTGATGCCCAGGTTGTGCTGGATCGGGTCGGGATTGAAGAAGTGCTGCGGCGTTTGAACCAGCCCGACACTCGGATCGTGAAACAGCGCCAAGGTTCGTTCTACAAAATCGAGATGAGGAACAAAATCGGCGTCCAGGATGGCGACGAATTCCGGCCGATCAGGATCCAAGGCGCGCACCGAGAGCGCATGATTGATGTTTCCCGCCTTGGCGTGCATATTGTCGGAGCGCACGATGTAGCCGACACTGTGCCGCTCGCAAGCTTCGCGGAGCGAATCCCTGCGGCCATCATCAAGCACAAAGACACGAAGCTTGTTGAATCTGACGGCCTTGGCGCCAATCACTGTTCGCTCGAGAATCTCCAGCGGCTCATTGTAGGTCGTGATGAAGATGTCTACCCGTGGCATTTCTTCAGGCGCCCACCAGCCGGCGTGGCGATCTGCTTCAGCAGTCCGTTCCCTTACACGCGACAGGATTACGAAGCCGATGGACGAAGACAACACTGTCAGCGCCTCGAGCAACGCGAAACCCCAGCTGAACAACGCGCCCGCGGTCCAATCGATTGGCTTCAGAGTGTCGCTGAACCGCCAAATTACGTAACGCCAGGACAAAATTGTGGCCAGCCCGAGGAGCAGAGTTCGCCAGTACCACTTGCTTGGATTGAGCAGTGGCAAGACTGTGAAACGAAGTCCAAGAATGACGGCGGCTCCCGCCAATGCGGCCAGTAGTGGTGACAGTACGAGCATCAGAAGCCGTAGCGTGTAAGAAATCGGCGGAACTGTGCAATTGGTCCGCTCGAAAAGATGATGCGTCCGGTGCGTCCGATAGCGCAGCTGAGATCGGGCTGCTGCGCAAGATCCGGCACGGTCACAGTGACGTCGAACCGTTCAAGATGTTGAGTACTTGGTCCTACCGCCAGATTTGCATAGAGTGACGACGCGCCGGAACCGCCGAGTCGGGTGATGGTCCCGTCGAAAATCCGCTCGTCGCCGAACAACCGGAACTGAACCGGCGCCCCGACCGAAAGGCTATCGTAAAGCGACTCGGAGACGCCCGCTGTGACTATCAGGCTGTTGCAATCGACAAACTTAAGGAGGTCTTGACCACGCCGTGTGTGCTCGCCGTGCTCCCGCAGAACATCCCAGACCAAACCGGAGACTCGGGCGTTTAGTATGGCAGAGGTCAAACGATTGACACGCAGGCGCTCGGCATCGATTTGCCGACCAAAGTGGGCGATCCGGCCTTTCACTTGCTCCTCCTCGACATGCAGTTCGGCCAGTCGCAGGTCGATATCCCGAATTCGCTGCATCGAGAAGGGAGCGTCGCTAGAGGCCTCTGCGATGAATACACCCTCGCGGGCCGAGGCGAGTTCCGTTTCGAAGTAACTGACACGCTGCTGTGCACTCTCCAATTCTTGCTGTGCCACATCGAGTGTGGCACGAGCCCGACCCAGATTGGCTATCGTCTGCACGCCGCGATTGCTCAGCTCGTTGGCCCGCTTGAATTCCGCGTCCGCCTCGCGCAGCCGCGCGGCAGATGCGTCTTGGGCCGCTCTGGTTTCTGCGATCCGCGCCTCGATCTGCCGGATTCGGCCGCGCTGATACCCGGTTGATTGCGCATCGAACTCGGCCCTTGACAGCGAGAGGGCGGCTCGCTGGCCCCCAACGCGTTTAAGTTCGATTTGTTGGTTGTCTCGATCGCGCTCGAGGTCGAGAAGTCGAGCGGTATCGAATCGTTCATCGGTCACTTCAGCCGCAAGTTCCCCCGGGTTGACGCGCGTTCCGATGCTTTTGACGGAGAGGCTTACTCTTCCTTCGATAGGGGCGCGAACAATATAGAGCCGTGCATTTACGGTCGCATCTGCCGACGTTCCAGAGAAGTGCTCCCCAACGATGACGTATAGCCCCCCGACCAAAAGAACCAAGCCGACGACCACACGTGCGAGCCTCATGGCTGACTTCCGATCGCATCGGGCCGGAGAGCGAGAGCAGGCTGAAGTTGGTATTGGCAAGTCATACGGTCTGCTCGCGGTATTTGTGAGCCGTATTGCCTGAGCGAACGGGCTCTTTAGGGCATCCGGAACGGCACAGGGAGCCAGATTGCTCCGCGTGTTTTGCGCTGGGCCGATTGTATCTTCGTGTTCGGACCGCCCGCCGAACGGCCAAGCGCCTGATCTTCAGACCACCGTTCTCCGCTGATGCACCCGGACAAGGGCGGAATCGACGACCGGATATTTGTAATCGGCTCGTCGGATATGGAGTGGACGATACGCCACCAAACCCCTTCCCGGTGCATCCACTGAAGCGGCGGAATGCTATCCATTCCCCAAGAGGCCTCTGGAAGATCACGCCAAGGAGGGTATGTAAGCGCGTCCAAGGCGCACCGTGCACGAACACCGGGTTGTGCCGATTGGTCGGGCCCTTCTGATCGGGTCCGCCAAACATCAGGTGCGCTATTCTCTCCCAGCCGGCTTCGGTGAAAGTCAATCCGTTCATTGCACTCAAGATTGCCTCCCAAAAAAACGTCCTCGATCTAACTTCCCTGCAAACACCACCTAGGCGGACCGCGGGGACTTCTTCCATACTTCGTCCGATCTGCTTGCCCGTTTCGTCGGCTGTTTTGGACGACAGGCCGGCAACTGACGGCCGCTCTCTAATGCAGCTCCCGTGTCCGCCCCAGGCAATACGGTTGAGATTTGCGCTCACTCCTGAGACTTCGGACGCAAATCGTTCCGTGTAACGTCGTTAAGCGAGGGGGTCATGACTGACATCGACCCTCTAGGCCGGTTCGACCGCGCCGGTCTCCAAGTTCCGCTCAAAGAAGTGAGCAGTTGATCGGGCTATTCCTATGAACCGCAACTTGCCCAAGACGCGTACGGTGATCAGCCGCCCCCTGTTTCTTGCGGTTGGTCTGCTCCGTTGCTTTTTGATGGCAGTGGCGAGCTGCATCTTCCGTTCTTTGGGTGGGCTCTTCTCTCCCAGCGTAGGTTGGGCGTGTTTTCTCCCGCGGTTGCAGATCGATGAGTTGCTTAGATGAAGTCTGCATGTTGCGATGTCCGTTTGTTGCACGTGTGCTACTCACAAAAGGGCTATAGTAAAGTTAGCTGAGAACCGCGGACAACGAACCTACCACTTTTGATACAGAACAGCGTCCGCACATTCGAATCGACCGGTGGTGAAGTGTCGGCGGCGATGACCTTGCCCCTCCGGCTTGTACCCGCGAGTGCCTGCGCTGATGGCCGACACCTCGCTCTCCGGCACCCGCGTGGCGCGGGAACTGGACCGGCTGATGATTGAGAGTGGCAAGCCCAGCATGGTGGTCAGCGACAACGGCAGCGAGCTCACCAGCAGCGCCATTCTCGCATGGACCAACCAGAGCTGCGTCGCGTGGCACTTACATCGCGCGGGCAAACCCATGCAGAACGCGTTCATCAGAGCTTTAACGGTCGGCTGCTGGATGAGTTTTTGAACGAGACGCTGTTCACGTCGTTGGCCCAAGCCCGCGTCGCGCTTGGATGCTGGCGGGCCGACTACAACGATACGCGACCCCACTCGCAGCTCAGATAGAGAACCCCGTCCGAGCTCGCCACGACCTGCCACAGGCGCCCAACACGGCAAATCCAGCGGCAAGGACGAACTCAGAACTGGATAAAACCTTTGGGGGCAAGGTCATTGGCGCTAGATGACAAAATGCCAAGCTCGCCGTCACCATCCGCTGGAGTTATCTCGCTCCCAGGGTGTGACGCGCTTTGTCGATGATGGCCGCCGCATCGAGCTCGACAACAACATTATCGAACGTTCGATCCGTCTGATCGCGCTCAACCAGAAATACGCTCTTCGCGAACGGAGCTTCGTTACGGCGAACTCGCTTGGCCCCCGTGCAGCATCGCGTTGGCGTCGCCTTCGTTCCCGCATGCGTCGAACCGGCCCTATCGAAGACATCGGCAGAGTCGCGGCTGGCGCCGGCTCCTCGGCCGCGAGGGCCTCTGGCAGCTCCCTTGCTTGTTGAGCGGGTGCGGCGGGACGCAGCAAGAGCTGATGAAACATGACGTTGGACACTCGTTAGATGCGCTGTTCGAGCGCGCCAAGCGACAGGGATTTAGGGCAATAGACCCCAGGGTCGGCAAAATAATTGAGATGCTCGCCACATATCACGCGACGCATGAATTTCCGCTAAAGCCGCCACGCGAGCACCTTGTCGTCGGCGACGTCCTCGTGGGTAGTCCACAATGATCGAGCAATTCGTCCTTGTCCGAGGGCGGTAGGACGGATTGACGATCGGGCCGGCGCGCCATTCGACATCGCTGCCGAGGCGGACTTCCTTGCGCCGAGGAACGAGTCGAGCAGCTATGCGACTTCTACCCGGATCTGGAGTGGGCGCTTCCCAACACGACGCCGACTTCCGTTGCCGGCGTCGCGGCGCTGCTTCGTTATCCCAGAGCGCAACACCTCCCCGGCTATGTAGGCCTAATGCTCTGAGCTCCATTGATGTCCGTTGTCACCTCAAGCCGACATCCGCATCGCTCTTGAAGGACGTCAGATGCCAAAGAGAAAGCGTCGCGTGAGCGGGGCTTTCCTTCGGAGCCTTGAGAGTCAACACCATCCAACGGCTGGCCCGCCGAACTTATACTTCACGCCAATCTTGGCCACCGACAGCTTGTTCTTCAAGTCAATGTTAGCGATTGCGGGTGCGCCTGCGAAGGCTGAGACATCCAGCGCGATGTTCTTCTTGTCGAAACTCAATCTAGCTATACTCGATAAGATGCGCTCCACTTGGGCGAGAACGCGTATTCCGCACCCGAGCCAAGCAACCAACCCCAGCTCGTGCTGGAGGAGCTCACGGAAGCCGCTCCGCCGAAACCGGCAGGGACGCTGAAGTTATGATCCGTTTGCATCCAGGCCGCACCTCCCTTGACGTACACAAGTGTCCGGTCGGCAACAACACCGCCGACCCGACCCGTGACGGTGGCTAACCAATCGCTCTTGGCCGTGCACGATGCCCCAATTCTGAGGCCGGGACTGGTGCCCTTCACATCCACACCGGCGATGTCACCCTGGACGCCAAAGATGGCCCGACCGAACTGCCAGTTGTAGCCAGCCTGTCCTCCGCGGAGAGATCCGCTTCTGTTGACAAATGAAGGCAGAGACGACACGCCGTCCAGTCTTGCCGGCATGCGCCAGCGCGTTGCGCATGAAGTGGACGCGGCACCGTTGCAGCTGGCATTGAGCACCTTGGCTACGGTGGCCTTGATACCTTCGTGGGCATCGGACACGACGAGCTTGACGCCGCGCAGGCCGCGGCGGGCGAGCTTGCGCAGGAACGCCGTCCAGAACGTCTCCGCCTCGGACGGGCCGATGTCCATGCCGAGGGCCTCGCGTCGGCCGTCGCTATTGACGCCGACCGCGACAATCACAGCGACGGATACCATGCGGCCATTCTGGCGCACCTTCACGTAGGCGGCGTCGATCCACAGATATGGCCAGTCGCCCTCAATCGGGCCGGCGAGGAACGCCTTAACCTTCTCGTCGATCTCGCCGCACAGTCGGCTGACCTGGCTCTTGGAGATGCCGGTCATGCCCATGGCCTGCACCAGATCGTCCACCGAGCGGGCCGAGACGCCCTGCACATAGGCCTCCTGCACCGCGGCCGTGAGCGCCTTCTCGGCCATGCAGCGCGGCTCGAGGAAGCCTGGAAAGTAGGAGCCCTTGCGCAGCTTGGGAATTCGCAGCTCAACCGCACCGGCGCGGGTCTCCCAAATCGGTCCCGGTAACGTTACGCTGGGCCAGACGCTCGGGGCTCTTCTCGCCATAGGCCGCCCCGGTCTGGCCTCCCACTTCCAGCTCCATCAGACGCTGGGCGGCAAAGCCGATCATCTCGCGCAGCAGATCGGCGTCGGGGGACTTCCCTACCAGCGTGCGCAGGTTCATCATGTCGTCGGTCATCGCTGGTTCCTCGGTTGCCTTGGCGTGTCGCAACCCGATCCTACCGGAGAACTGCCGGTGAGCACCGCAAAGCCGCCCGCCCGCTACGGCGCTATTGAGGGCGCGCGTCTGGGCGGCTTCGCTCTACCGAGCTACACCACCACCAGGAACGACCAACTTTTCAGGAACGACCAACTTTTCTGCGTGTGGCTGGTTTGCTTCGGCCCACCGGTTAAGATGTCGACCGAGGGAGAAGCGATCGCACGACATCGCGCCGCGCCTCGACGAGCTTTCCAATGTTCTTGCCGCCGTCGATGCTGCGCTCGATGGCTTTCGAACGGAACGGCTGCATCCGCGAGGCGTGAATAAATCTTTCGGATTACGTCGCCGAGCGCCGCTGGACCAAGGACGGAGGCTTCGTCAACGACGAACCGTCTGTTGACACAGAATCGAATACGGCGTCTAGATGTAGTTGTCACGGTCTCTCAAATCGCAAGATAGAGAGCTAAGAGGGAAGCCGGTACGGCCGAAAGCCAAAGCCGGCGCTGCCCCCGCAACTGTAAGCGGCGAGCCGCTGTCGACAGAGTCACTGGCGCAAAATCTCGGCGCCGGGAAGGCCAGACAGCAGCAAGAACCCGCGAGCCAGGAGACCTGCCGTGACAACAACAGAGTCCTCGGGCGGGGTGTCCCGGTGGTCGCTAGCCGGCAGTGGGCCGCCGAGGGCGGCTCGTTTTCCGCATGCGCCTACTTCAGCCTTGCCCCAACCCAAGTGGGATGCCGATGTCTGGTCTGGGTCAAAGCAATTCGTTGCAAGCCGCATTGCCGCGCTCGATCGTCAAACGCGAGGGCGGCACGCTTGTCTTCGATGCCAGCAAGATCCGTTCTGCGATCGCGCGCGCGGGGCGGGCGAGCGGCGAGTTCGACGACGAGGCGGCCGGCCGGTTCATGGAAGAGACTATCAAGGTCATCGCGCACCGCTTCGTCGGCGCAACTCCCAAAGTTGAGGAGGTACAGGATATCGTCGAGCAGGTGCTGATCGCGGCGGACTATTTCGCCACTGCGCGCGCCTATATCGTCTATCGCGAGAAACGCGGACAGGCGCGCCAGGACCACACGACGACGGTTGATGTCGCCGCTTCCATCAACGAGTATCTCGAACGTAGCGATTGGCGCGTAAATGCCAACGCCAACCAGGGCTATTCGCTGGGCGGACTCATCCTAAACCTCTCGGGCAAGGTCGTCGCCAACTACTGGCTGTCGCACATCTACCCGCCGGAGATCGGCCGCGCCCATCGTGACGGCGACCTCCATATCCATGACCTCGACATGCTCGCCGGTTATTGTGCCGGCTGGTCGCTGCGCACGCTCTTGACCGAGGGCTTGAACGGGGTGCCCGGCAAGGTCGAGGCCGGCCCGCCGAAGCATCTGTCGAGTGCGGTCGGGCAGATCGTCAATTTTCTAGGCACGTTGCAGAACGAGTGGGCGGGCGCGCAAGCCTTCAGTTCGTTCGACACCTACATGGCGCCGTTCATCCGGAGGGACCGCTTGAGCTACGGCGATGTACTGCAATCGATCCAGGAGCTCATCTACAACCTCAATGTCCCCTCGCGCTGGGGTACGCAGACGCCTTTCACCAATCTCACCTTCGACTGGACCTGCCCGGAGGACCTGCGCGAACAGGTGCCCGTGATCGGCGGAGAGGGGATGGATTTCACCTATGGCGACCTCCAGTCCGAAATGGACATGATCAACCGCGCCTATATGGAGGTGATGACGAACGGCGATGCCAAGGGCCGTGTATTCACGTTTCCAATCCCGACCTACAACATCGCCGCGGATTTCCCGTGGGAGAGCGAGAACGCAGATCGCCTGTTCGAGATGACGGCGAAATACGGCCTGCCCTACTTCCAGAACTTCATCAATTCCGAGCTTAAGCCGAACATGGTCCGCTCGATGTGCTGTCGGCTGCAGCTCGATCTTACCGAGTTGCTCAAGCGCGGCAACGGCCTGTTCGGCAGCGCTGAGCAGACCGGCTCTATTGGTGTGGTTACCATCAATTGCGCTCGCCTCGGCTATCTGCATCGCGGCGACGAAGCGGGCCTATTCGATCGCCTCGATGCGCTGCTGGAAATCGGCCGCAACAGCCTGGAAATCAAGCGCACGGTCGTGCAACGCTACATGGACCACGGACTTTTTCCCTACAGCAAGCGCTATCTCGGCACGCTACGCAACCATTTCTCCACGCTAGGCGTGAATGGTGTCAACGAGATGATCCGCAACCTCACCGCCGATTGCGAGAACATCAGCACACCTTGGGGCCATGCCTTTGCGGTACGGCTGCTTGATCATGTGCGTGCGCGCATCTCGGCGTTCCAGACCGAAACCGGCACCATGTTCAACCTCGAAGCCACGCCGGCGGAGGGCACGACCTACCGCTTCGCGAAGGAAGACCGCAAGCGCTACCCCGGAATCTTGCAGGCGGGCACCGGCGATCTCCCCTATTACACCAATTCGAGCCAACTTCCGGTCGGCCTCACCGATGATCCATTCGAGGCGCTTGAGCGCCAAGACGAGCTGCAACGCAAATACACCGGCGGTACGGTGCTCCATCTCTACATGGGTTCACGCCTGTCCTCAGGCGCAGCGTGCAAGAAGCTCGTGCGGCGGGCGCTCTCAAATTTCCGCCTACCCTACGTCACCGTCACGCCGACATTCTCGATCTGTCCGACGCACGGCTATCTCGAAGGCGAGCATGTCTTCTGTCCCAAATGCGACGCCGAAAAGCTCGCACTCAAGCGGCATGCCGCCGCGAACTGAAAGGAGACCACAGATGAACGAGTCTAATGCCCATACGACGAGCAGCGATCCTGCGGGGACGCTCAGCCACGACGAGCGCCAGCCCTGTGAGGTCTGGACTCGCGTGATGGGTTATCACCGGCCGGTGTCGTCGTTCAATTGCGGCAAGAAAGGCGAGCACAATGAGCGCAGGTTCTTCGCTGAAACGCGCGCCGCGCTCGGCTGAGCTGCGAATTGGCGGGGTCGCCCGGCTGTCCACCTGCGACTGGCCGGGCGAGCTCGTGGCAACGGTTTTCTGCCAGGGCTGCTCTTGGTCGTGCGGCTATTGCCACAACCCGCATCTGATTTCCCCGAGGGGAGAGTCGGAAATCCCGTGGCAGGAAGTGCTATCTTTTCTCGATAGCCGTCGCGGGCTGCTCGACGGCGTGGTGTTCTCTGGCGGCGAACCCACTCTCCAGGCTGCGCTGCCGGACGCAATGCGTGCCGTGCGAGGCGAACTCGGCTTCCGCGTCGGATTGCACACCGCCGGGCCCTGTCCCACACGGCTGTCCGCTGTACTGCCGCTCGTCGACTGGATCGGCTTCGACGTCAAGGCTGCGTTCGATCACTACAAGCGGATCACTGGCGTCGTTGGGAGCGGCATCAACGCCAAGGCCAGCCTCGTGCGTCTGCTCGAAAGCGGCGTCGCGTGCGATATCCGCACGACGGTTCATAATGCTTTGCTGGATCGCTCCGACCTGGCGCGTCTGGCGTCCGACCTTGTCGCGCTTGGCGTTCCTGCCCATCGGCTTCAGCCGTTCCGGGCGGCGGGATGCACGACCGCGAGCCTTCTTTAGTCCCCGTGAGCCGCTGCCGTCCGGGTGCCGGTTGCAGCACATATCCCTGCCATTCCCCCCCGAGTTGCGGTCCGCCCGACACCAGACACTGCTGCGGCGGCTGGAGAAACACTTCGCGTTTTGCCGCAGGAGATCTGCGGGCGCCGGTGTCTGCTGGTGGTGCGGCTCTAGGCAGGCGCGCAACGATTCCGTTGTCCGAAGCGACGCGTCAAGTCCACAGCCGCATTGAACAGTCCGTGAATGCCTTCGCGCCAGGCCACCATGGGCGCGGCGCGTGGCTGATCTGCTATGTTCAGCAGAAATGTGGGAGAGTGGCCAGGGCCGCCTGTCTCCAAGATCGCTCCCGAATCGCCACCAACGTCGGGGATCGTAGCGTGGAACAAAGCAGGCAGTGTGCCGAACTGAACTGCTCTAATGCTGCTTCGCGTGAACTGTGTCGCAATTGTTAATCGGCATTCTTGTTCCTCATCCGACATCCGCACCAGAGGCCGGCGGTCAGCGTACGCGTCCGGCACCCCAGGCAGGCGAAGGTCGGTGGCGAAGCGCTTAGGCAGCAATGGCCGCCGGGAACTGATGGCCGGAATTAGCAAATTTACGCGCATTTGCGTGCACTTAGGTCTGCTCCTCTATGCCTTGGCCTCTCGCGAGATCGCGTGTCCCGTGCATCGTGCGGCAACAATATTCCTCGCGATCGCGGTGAACGCCCTCTTCGTGCACCTTGAAATCCGCAAGTCGCTTGGTGAAGTGCTCTCGTTCGGAGCTGTCCCAGCTCAACGGCCGGGGAGAATCGGGCGGGGAAGCCCCGTTGGGGAGCGTTTGCAATCGGCGCGATGGGCGCTGTCGGCTTTGGAATAGGTGCTAATGTTCCTGCGCGTTCGACATTGCCGCGGATTGTTGAAGCAGCGCCTCTAGTTCCTTCTTCCAGCTCATCTTGTGTTTGTGTGTCTCCCCGAACGGCCATCGGACGAGGCTAACTTGGTGCGGTCCGCGCGTCCAGCGCCCCCTTTTGGTAGTTGCGAGGCCGGCCCCGTTGAGCTCGAACGCAAGGTGGGATTAGCTTAACTCGGTGTCCATCAAACCGGCAGCAGCTCAGTTGTCCGAAGCAATTCGACGGCTCGTTGAGATCGGTCTGAAGATCAAGAAATGAGAGAATTCCCCTCCCTTTCCGTTTTCGCGGTTGAGGTCGACCGGCGTCCCGTCTTTGCATTTGCTTCAAAAACCCACGCGGCAGCCGAAGCGATCTTAAAAGGTGAGGAATTGCGCACGAAACTCTCGGCCCTGAAGTCTGGCGGGGCCCTTCTGTGCGACGATTACGGCATCATGCGCTTGCGCCTAGCGCGACCTGCGGAAAGAGAGATCTATGAGGACCGGCGCTTTGGACGAATCCATCACAACGAGTTCTACGGTGCCTTCTTGATCGAGCTGGATCGGGACGCGGGTAGTCTAGATCACGTCTTGGCCGAATTGATTGACCTCGGAAACCCGGAAGGCTCGGATTGAAAGCGTAAAAGTCCTAACTTCTCTTTCGCCCCTTTATTGAGATGACTCGCGTGGGTCCCATCGGTCGGCTCACGGCAGGATCAGCTTGCGGACCGTTCTCAGGTGTGGCCCTCCCTCGACGAACGGAATCCATTCGACCTCCTCGAACCCGTAATCGATTCACCACCAGCAATCGGTTGATGACGCTCCTCGCCATGGGAATTCTTCGACCGGTGACTCGTCGTCTTCCGGGTCGCCTCTATCGAGCGTGACCTTCCCAACCAGGCAGGGCGACAGCGACGAGAAGAAGTCGCGCCGGAGGCGTTGGCGGCTGGTCACTTGACCTTGAGTGTCAACCGCATGAACGTGAAATACGTGCTTCGCGATATCCGAGCCAATTGTCACGGCTTCCATGATGATTGCTCCTGTTAGGTACAGACATCGCCAGCATAGCGCCGGCGCCGAGGGAGCGGGGCCGTCTTCCCCATCAACGGTCGGCTGCGGATAAGTTTTTGAACGAGACGCTGTTCACGTCATTGGCCCAAGCCCGCGTCACGCTTGGATGCTGGCGGGGCCGACTACAACGATACGCGACCCCACTCGCCGCTCGGATGGAGAACCCCGTCCGAGTTCGTGACCTGCCACCCGCGCCCGGGATCTGGCGCTGCGCTATGCGGAAGGCTCCGCGCCAGCTCCCGTCGCTCCTACGTCTGTGGGCCCCTGACGCGGGATCGCACCGGCCTGGGTTCTTTTCCATTCGCGGACCGCGTGGGGCTCATAACAGTTCTATATGTCGAACAAGCGCGAAGTGCCTCCTCGGCAATGGAGCGAAGGTGTTCGCCCCGCATTCAACTCCGCACTTCACGGGTCCCGTCAGACACCACTTGTCCATCCAATTCCTCCTCAGGCGGGATAATTCCAATCCCTAGAAACGAGGGGCTGGAGGAACTCGAAAAGGCGGCGGGGCACCACCGCCGGAGTGACGGAAAACGCCATATCGCCGGGCGCGCTCACGTCGCTTGCGGGACCGCCAACTGCGAGCGCCATAACCCACTCCAAAGCCGACGAAGAAGATCATAGTGATAACAAGAATGGCCATTGTCATTAGGACGACTACTTCGCTGGAGGTCTTGATTCGCACTCCCCCCACTAGCGATAGCAGCCGGTAGAAAGCTCGAATATCTGCTTGGTACAATCTTGCGCTGCGTCCGATTCAAGCTTTTTCGCCACTCCAGCCAATATTTTATCCCAGCCTACAGCTGACTCGCATCAGGATGGCTTGCGCCTCCGTCGGAAGTACCGCGCTGCGAGCGGGCACCGGAAACGCTTATTTTGCTCGATGTATGTCGTTCGCTGCGGTCGGCAGCGCCTCCCGGCGCGCGCCCATGCTGATCTTTCCCGCCATACGCCGCTGAACCACTTTGATGGCACCGCCCCTATCACCACCGAGAACT
>NZ_JBVVPS010000055.1:0-23581 GCF_055811355.1 Bradyrhizobium sp. WSM4873
ATCTCCTGGGCTACCCCCCTCCCTAACCCTCCCCCACAAGGGGGAGGGAACGCACCGCCGCCGCGGCAGCAGCACTCCCGTCACGAACGTGTGACGGCGCGTAACGTCCGACACATCTATCCCGAACAGCCCTCGTGACCCCCTCCACGAGTGCCCCGATGCTCGAACTTCTCTTCGCGATCCTCGCCGGCATCCTCACCATCGCCGCGCCCTGCACGCTGCCGATGCTGCCGATCCTGCTCGGCGCCTCGATCGGTCGCAGCTCGCATCTGCGCCCCGCGATGATCGCGCTCGGCTTCGTCGTCTCGTTCTCGGCCGTCGCGCTGCTGTTGGGCGCGCTGACGCGGGCTTTCGATTTCGATCCGAACGTGCTGCGCGAGGCGGCAGCCATCCTGCTGCTCGGCTTCGGCCTGTTGATGCTGTGGCCGGCGCCGTTCGAATGGCTGTCGATCCGGCTCAACGGCTGGCTCGATCTCGGCAATTCCAGCGCCACGCAGCGCGAGGGCGCGCTCGGCGGACTCGTGCTCGGCACCACGCTCGGCCTGGTCTGGACGCCCTGCGCCGGCCCGGTGCTCGGCTCGATCCTGACACTGGTCGCGACGACGAAGAATTTTGGCTGGGCCGGCACGCTGCTGGTGGCCTACGCGATCGGCGCGGCGATTCCCATGCTGGCGATCGCCTATGGCGGGCAGGCCGCCACCACGCGGGTGCGCAGTCTCGCGCGCATTTCGCCGCGGCTGCAGCAGGGTTTTGGCGTCGTCGTGATCGGCTTCGCCATCGCTGCCTATTTCCAATACGACACGCTGATCGTGGCGTGGCTCACCGGCTTCTATCCCACCGGCCAGATCGGCCTGTGATCATCGCGCATCTCAACCGGAGGACTCGTCCATGACTTTCAAACTGCTCGCCGTCTCCGCCGCTCTGATCGGCATCGCCGTAACAGGCGCCGTCATCCCCGGCATCTGCGACGAGGCTCCGCGTGCTGTCCCTGTCGTCACCGCTGCCGCAAGCCAGCAGACTGCGCCCGACTTCGCCGGCATCAACAACTGGTTCAACTCGAAGCCGCTCAGCCTCGCCGACCTCCGCGGCAAGGTCGTGCTGGTCGACTTCTGGACTTATGGCTGCGTCAACTGCGTCAACACGCTGCCGCACGTCACCGAGCTCTACACCAAGTACAAGGACCGGGGTCTCGTCGTGGTGGGCGTGCACACGCCGGAATTCCCGTTCGAGCGCTCGGCCTCCAATGTCCAGGCGGCGCTGAAGAGGCACGGCATCACCTATCCGGTGGCGCAGGACAATGATTCCAGGACCTGGAACGCCTACAGCAACCAGTATTGGCCGGCGCAGTACATCATCGACCAGAACGGCAAGATCGTGTTCCAGCACGCGGGCGAAGGCCGCTATGACGAGATCGACCGCACCGTGGCAAAGCTGCTGAACGCCAATAGCTAACACCCGGCGCGGGTCTCGCCGTTGCTGCTTGACTCCACGGACCCGTCCGTGGAGTTTCGCGGGCTACGGAATCAGCCGCCCGCAATGGACGACGCCACCAGCAGCACCGACATTCGCCTTCGTGAAGGCGCCTCGATCGCGCAGCGGCTGGTCATGTCCGGCTTTGCGGCCGCCGTTGCACTGTGCTTCACGCCGGGCCTGTTCACGCACGACCTCCTGGAGGTGATCATCTCCGTGGTCGCGCTGCTGGTGGGAGCGGCGTTCGTCGGAATCATCATGCTGGCGCCAGCGGTGGTGTGGATCATCACGCCGGACGAGATCCTGATCGGGGAGCAGCGTCCGTTCGGAAAACTAAAGACGCGGATCGTTGCCAAAGACGACATCAGGGGATTGCAGGTTCCCGGAAGCAAGAGGGCGAAAGCCCGCTTCCAGCTCGCCTTCACGCTCGCCTCCGGTGAGCGCCTGACGTCGCCGCCGATCACCGATGTCACCCACGTGCATGACACGGTGGCGCGGATCGCCGCGCAATTCGACGTTCCCGACGTCGAGTCTCCTGTCAATCCGCTCGATGCCAGCAATCCCGAGATGCGTCTCGGCGACCCCCTCGAGCCGTTCTCGAAGAGAGACATCAGGATCGTCGCACTGATCGTCGTCGCATTGTGCGCCGTTCCCTACGCCTACAGGCTTTGGCGTGGCCTGTCGCCCGGGCCGGTCGACATCATGCTGCTGCCGGTCGGCGCGATCGCCGCTTTCGGCGTTTATCGATATGCCAACCTTGTGACCGGCGCCTTCTGGATCATCCGCCAGGGCGATATCCGCGTCGAACGCCTGTGGGGCGACGGCACGTTGCGCGCCGACCACATCGAAGGGCGCGACGTCAAGACGATCACGGTCGAGCGCCGCGGCCGGTCCGAGGACGAGCACTGCATCGTCGTGATCCGCTTGCTCTCAGGACGACGGTTTCGCAGCCCTCGGATCGGGTCGAGGCTCGAGGCGCGCGCCGTGGGGACGGAGATCGTCCGGCGGCTCGGGATCGCGCCGGAGAACAACAAGATCTAGCTGGCATCTCGTGCGAATTGGCGAAGTTGATCTCACCGCTGGTTCGGTCTGAGCCTCTCCCGCTTGCGGGAGAGGTCGGCGCGCCCGGGCGATGCGAAGCATCGCCCCGCGCGCCGGGTGAGGGTTCTCTCCTCTGGGGGAGTCTTTCTGCGGAGACACCCTCTCCCCGACCCTCCCCCGTAAGCGGGGGAGGGAGCGCATCGACTTCTCGGCGGTAATCTGAGCTTTTCGCGCCATCCCCTGTTTGTGGCATTGCCGACGGTCCGTCAAAAAACCAAAGCATTCTCGTGACATACCAGCCGGGCGCGCCATCAACTTGCCATGAAGCTGCCGCTGGGTTCAGATGGTTCCGAACGAAATTCGCTGTGGCAGTGGGGAGAGCTTGAAATGACGGATTTTCGTCGCCTGACCGGGATGTTTGTGGCTGCGATCGGCCTGATCCTGTCCGCGCCCCATGCCTACGCCCAGCAGCCCGACCGCGGCGACGAGCCGGGCCTGGTCGCCGACGATGCCTTCGAGCTCGATCCGGAATGGCAGAAGCAGGTCGTCTACTTCCGCACCACCGAAGCGCCCGGCACCCTCATCATCTCGACCGCCGAACGGCATCTCTATCTGGTGCAGCCCGGCGGTCGTGCGATCCGCTACGGCATCGGCGTCGGCCGCGATGGCTTTCAGTGGCAGGGGCTGGTGAACATCACCAACAAGAAGGAGTGGCCGGATTGGACGCCGCCGCCGGAGATGATCCAGCGCCAGCCCTATCTGCCGCGCTTCATGGCCGGCGGCCCCGGCAATCCGCTCGGCGCGCGCGCCATGTATCTGGGCACCACCGTTTATCGGATCCACGGCACCAATCGGCCCGACACGATCGGCACCAAGGTCTCCTCGGGCTGCTTCCGGCTCGTCAACCGTGACGTCGCCGATCTCTACGATCGCGTCCCTGTCGGCACCAAGGTGGTCATCCGGCAGAAGCCCGAACTCTGATCTTCTCGCCCTGGCGAATATTCCTTTTCCCGATTATTTCGAGAGAGCAACATGATGCGCACTTTTCGTGGCGGCCTGCTGATCGGGCTCGCAGTCGCCGTGCTGGTCGCCGTCCTGGCCATCATCTATGAATTCTACGACACCCGCACCCTGAAGCGCACCGTCCGCCGCGGCGAGGTGCTGTGCGGCGTCAACAAGGGCCTGCCGGGCTTCTCGATCCCCGACGACAAGGGCAACTGGACCGGCTTCGACGTCGATTTCTGCCGCGCTGTCGCGTCGGCGATCTTCAACGACCCGAGCAAGGCGAAATTCGTCGCGCTCGATGCCAGCGAGCGCTTCAAGGAATTGCAGAGCCGGAAGGTGGACATCCTCTCACGCAACTCGACCTGGAGCATGGCGCGCGAGCTCGACTACGATCTCTATTTCCCCGCGGTCGCCTATTACGACGGCGCAGGCTTCATGCTGCCGCGTGCGCGCAACAAGGAAACCGCGCTGGACCTGACCGGCAGCAAGGTCTGCGTCCAGACCGGGACCACCACGGCGCTCAACGTCGCGGATTACTTCCGTGCCAACAACATGAAGTATGAAGAGATGAAGTTCGACAAGCTGGACGACGTGGTGAAAGCCTACGATACCGGCAAATGCGACACGCTCTCCGCCGACGTCTCCCAGCTCTACGCGCTGCGGATCAACCTGTCGAAGCCCGGCGACCACATGATCCTGCCGGACATGATCTCCAAGGAGCCGCTCGCGCCCGTCGTGCGCCAGCGCGACGACGACTGGATGATGATCGTGAAGTGGACGCTGTACGCGATGATCAACGCCGAGGAGCTCGGCGTCTCCTCGGAGAACATCGACGAGGCCCTGAAGTCGAAGAAGCCGGAAGTGATGCGGCTGGTCGGCACCGAGGGCAATTACGGCGAGCAGCTCGGCCTCACCAAGGATTGGGTGGTCCGCATCATCCGCCACGTCGGCAATTACGGCGAGATGTACGAGCGCAACATCGGCGAGAAATCGAAGCTGAAGATCCCGCGCGGCATGAACCAGCTGTGGAATGCGGGCGGCGTGCAGTATGCACCGCCGGTGAGGTAAGGAGCTCTATCCGCCGACATTGCGAGCGAAGCGAAGCAATCCAGAGTCTTTCCAAGGCGACGGTCTGGATTGCTTCGTCGCAACTGCTCCTCGCAATGACGAGCTTGGGGCAGGCGCGCTATCCACAATCTCAACTGTCATCGCCCGGCTTGACCGGGCGATCCAGTATTCCAGAGACGGTTGTGATCAATCGAGAGGCCGCGGCGTACTGGATCGCCCGGTCAAGCCGGGCGACGACACCGCCTGTGAGGCGACGCCCTGGACCTCACACCCGCTCGCCTCAATATCCCCGCGCCCGCGCCAGCTGCTCGGTGTGGTAGTTCGCATCCCCGAACAATTCCTCGCACACACGCGCGCGCTTCATGAAGAAGCCGATGTCGAACTGGTCGGTCATGCCCATGCCGCCATGCATCTGCACGCCTTCCTGCACCGCGCGCGTGGCGGTGGTGCCGGCGCGAGCCTTTGCCACTGCGACACTTGATGCGGCTTTGGCGACGTCCGTATCGAGCGCTTGCAGCGCCTTCATTACGGCGGCGCGGGTGATCTCGATGTCGACGTAGAGCTCGGCGGCGCGGTGCTGCAGCGCCTGGAATTCGCCGATCAGCTTGCCGAATTGCTTGCGGCTCTTGAGGTACTCGACGGTGCGGTTGAACACCTCTTCGCTCAAGCCGACCATTTCGGAGGCCACCGCGCCGCGCCCGATATCGAGCACGCCGTCGAGCAGTGCGCCACCCTGGTCGATTTCGCCGAGCACGCTGTCGGCATCGAGCTCGACATTGGCAAGCTCGATCCGCGCCGCATTGTGCGCGTCGACCATGATGGTGCGCTCGATCGCAACGCCCTTGGCCTTGGGGTTGACCAGGAACAGCGTCAGCCCCTCGCGCTCGCCGGCCGAACCCGCAGTGCGCGCAGCGACGATGATGAGATCGGCGACGTGACCGTCGACCACCAGCGCCTTGGCGCCGGAGAGCCTGAAATCGTTGCCGGCGCGCACGGCCTGGAGGTTGGTCTGAAGCGGGCGATGTTTTGCGCCCTCGTCGATCGCGAGCGTCGCCAGCAGGGAGCCGTTGGAAATCTTCGGCAGATACTCCGACTTCTGCGCGACATTGCCGCCACGGTTCAGCGCCGAGGCCGCGACCACGCTGGTGGCGAGAAAGGGCGACGGCATCAGCGTGCGGCCGATCTCCTCCATCACCACGCCGGCCTCGACATAGCCAAGACCGCTGCCGCCGAACTCTTCCGGCACCAGCAAGCCGGCAAAACCCATCTCGGCGAAGGAATGCCAAAACTCCCTGGAGAAGCCGGTGGGGTCCTTGCTGTCGCGCAGATGCCGCAAATGCGACACCGGCGCCTTGTCGCTGATCAGCCCGCGCGCGCTGTCGCGGAGCATCGATTGTTCTTCGGTGAGGACGAGGGCCATGGGTGCGTTCCGATTCGAAATCTGTTTTGTCTTGGTCATTCCGGGATGGCCCGAAGGGCCAGGCCCGGAATCCATCAGGCGGCATATACGCGGTGAAATGGATTCCGGGCTCGCGCTTCGCGCGCCCCGGAATGACGGGAAATCTTACGCTCCCGGCAGATCAAGGATGCGCTTGGCGACGATGCCGAGCATGACCTCGGTGGTGCCGCCCTCGATCGAGTTGGCCTTGGTCCGCAGCCAGGCGCGCGGACGCGCTCCTTGCTTCGAACGTTCGCTCTCCCATTCCAGTGCACCGACGCCACCGGCCGACATCAGGATCTCGTAGCGGCGCTTGTTCAGCTCGGTGCCGTAATATTTCATTGCCGACGAGAACGCCGGATGCGCCTGACCCGCCTTGGCGAGATCGACCGCGCGCTCGGCGCAGGCTGCAAGCGCAGCTTCATCGACGTCGAAGCTGGCGATCTGGCCACGCAGCATGGCATCGTCGAGCCGTCCCAGCGCATCGGTGCCGACGGAATCGGCCGCGATCTGGCCCAGCGGACGGCCGACGCCGCGCTCGCCCATGCCTGATATCATCGCGCGCTCGTGCTGGAGCAGATATTTCGCGACGTCCCAGCCGCGGTTGACGGTGCCGACCACGTGCGATTTTGGCACGCGGACATTGTCGAAGAACGTCTCGCAGAACGGCGAGTAGCCGGAGATCAGCAGGATTGGCTTGGTCGTCACGCCCTTCGAGGTCATGTCGAACAGGATGAAGCTGATGCCGTCATGCTTCTTCGCGGCGGGATCGGTGCGGACGAGGCAGAAGATCCAGTCGGCGTAGTTGGCGTAGGACGTCCAGATCTTCGACCCCGTGACGACGAAATCATCGCCGTCGCTCTCGGCGCGGGTCTGGAGCGACGCGAGATCGGAGCCGGCGTTCGGCTCGGAATAGCCCTGACACCAGCGGATCAGGCCAGCCGCGATCTTCGGCAGATGCTCTTTCTTCTGCGCGTCGTTGCCGTATTTCAGCAGCGCCGGCCCGAGCATCCAGATGCCGAAGCTCGACAGCGGGGGCCGCGCGCCGATTCGTCCCATCTCCGCGCGCAGCACCTTGTGCTCGGCGGCGCTCAGGCCACCGCCGCCGTACTCCTTCGGCCAATCGGGTACGGTCCAGCCCTTGTCGCGCATGCGCTCGAACCAGATGCGCTGCGGCTCCGACGAGAATTTTGCGTTACGTCCGCCCCAGAACACGTCGGCGTCGGAGGTCGCGGGCTTGCGCATCTCCGGCGGGCAATTGGCTTCCAACCAGGCGCGCGTTTCGCTGCGGAATGTTTCGAGATCGGCGGTCTCAGTCTCGCTCGTTTTGTCGCTCATGGATCGTTTCCATCAATCTATATCGGCTTGTTGAGCTCGACTCTGGGCCATCGTCTCGTGGAATTCAACCACTTCCGTGTCACGCATCCGCTATAGTCGCCGCGACGGCGAAGCTTGAAAACAAAGAGGAAACAACAATGCGCCTGAAGTTTCTTTCGCCTGGCGAAATGAACGAGAGCCAGCGGCAGACCTATGACGAGTCGATTGCCGGCAAGCGCGGCAAGCCGCCCGCGCCGATGATGGCCTGGCTCAACAGCCCCGACATGGCGCGTCACGCTACGCGCCTCGGCGAGGTCCTGCGCTACGACACGATATTTCCCGCCAAGCTCTCGGAGATCGCGATCCTGGTGACGGCGCGGCACTGGACCGCGCATTACGAATGGTACGCGCACAAGCGCCTCGCGCTTGCCGGCGGCATGAAGCCCGACATCATCGACGCCATCCGCGACCGCCGCACGCCCGTCTTCGACGATCCCAGGGGCAAGATGATCTACGACGTCGCAAAGTCGCTGCATGAGGGCCACGGCGTCGAGAAGGGCCTCTATAATGAGGCGGTGAAGCTGCTCGGCGAGCGCGGCGTGGTCGAGGTGATTGGTCTCTGCGGCTATTACACGCTGGTGTCGATGACGCTGAACACGTTTGAGTTCGAGCTGCCGGAGGGCGAGGTGCGGGAGCTGTCGTAAGTTGCCTATCCGGAAACGCTGGGTTTCGGGATCGGCCGGTAGCACTGTCCCGGGCCCGGGCTTATGTGGAGTTCATCAACGGAGCAGCCGCATGTCGCAGAACCAAGCCGTCGCCGCCGGCACCAGGATCGGCCACGTCCATCTCAAGGTCGCCGATCTCGATCGCGCGCTGGGCTTCTATTGCGGCGTGCTCGGTTTCGAGCTGATGCAGCGCATGGGCTCCGGCGCGGCCTTCATCTCGGCCGGCGGCTATCATCACCACATCGGGCTCAACACCTGGGAGAGCAAGGGCGGTTCGCCGCCACCGCCCGGCACGACCGGGCTCTATCACACCGCGATCCTCTATCCGACGCGGCCCGCGCTGGCGGATGCGCTGCACCGCGTGCTCTCGGCCAGCATTGCGCTCGACGGAGCGAGCGACCATGGCGTGTCCGAAGCGCTGTATTTGCGCGATCCGGACCAGAACGGCGTCGAGTTGTATTGGGACAAGCCGCGGGAGCAATGGCCGTTCGGGCCGGACGGCAAGCTCGCGATGTTCACGAAGCGGCTGGATGTGGACGGGCTGCTGAAGCAGCGCGAGGCCTAGTCTCGTAGGGTGGGCAAAGCGAAGCGTGCCCACCAAATCTCGCGAGGGCAAGTGGAGAATCAGATGGTGGGCACGGCGCGATGCGCCTTTGCCCACCCTACGAAAGCTTTGCTCGCGGCTTCCCCCGCACCATGATCAGCGCCGCCGCCACAACCTCCAGCGCAATACACAGATAGAACGGCAGCTCATAGCCACCGGAGAAATCGCGCAGAAAGCCGACCACGCCAGGGCCGAACGCATAGGTCACCTGGTTGATTGCGGTGTTGAGGCTGATCAGCACGCCGAACGAGGCGGAATCGAACTCCTGCTGCACGATCAGCGACGGCAGCGTGATGAGATTGCCGACCGAGAAGCCGAACAATGCGCAGGCGGCGATCAGCACGTAATCATTGTGCATATTGATGACGACGAGAAGCGCCACGGCCTGGCTCAGGAACGACAGCGCCGAGGCGAGCCGCTGGTTGAGGCGGTCGATCACCAGCGAGAACAGCACCCGGCCGATCACCGCCATCGCGGTCAGCACCGCAACCGCGACGGCCGCCCGCTCGCGCCCGATCACGGGATCGAGGAACGAGATCAGGTGGACGATGAAGCCGACCTGCGCGAACAGCACCAAGGCAAAAGCAATGGTCACGGTGAGGAAGCCGACATCGCGCAACGCCTGGCTGCGGATCTGCGCCGACGATTGCGGCTTCGCCTTCGTCGCGGCGCGCCGGCCATGGAGATCAGGCGGGCGGCCGACGACAATCAGGATCACCGGCACGAGCAGCACGAGCATGGCGCCGGCGACGATAAACATCGCACTGGTGAAGCCGACATGGCCGATCAACGTCACCAGCAGCGGCACGCCGACGATGCCGCCGAAGCTTGCGCCATTCAGCGCGAGACTGATGGCCATGCCGCGCTTGTGGTCGAACCACAGGCTGATCGTGTTGGTGATCATGGCCAAACTGGTACCGGCCCAACCGAAGGCGAGCACGGCGTTGGCGAGATAAAGCTGCCACGGCTCGCGCACCGCGCCGATCGCGACCGCCGCGGCCGACATCGCCAGCGTCCCCGCGATCAGGCCGAGACGCGGGCCGTATTTGTTGACGGCCTCGCCGACGAAAACGACGAGCAGCGCGCCGAACAGATAGAAGAACGTCGTGCCGGACGAGATCAGCGAGGCCGACCAGCCGTGCGCGCGCTGGAGCTCGGCGACATAGACGCTCTGGCCGTAGAAGCCGAGCCCCCAGCCGAAGGTCGCGAGCAGGAAGCAGACCGCAACGATGCGCCAGCCTTCGTAGCGGAGGGAGGATTCGTCGATGGATACGTCGTGCCGGGGATTGTCGAGCATTTGCGCTTGTCCTTGGTTTCCCCCGCGAGCGCCTTGCATCACGCCCGCCTGTTCATGACGAGCATCATGTAACAACCCAAGCCCCGGAAATCACTTCGACCTGGATCGAACTATCAACGCTGCTGACAGCCTCCCGCCATCTCAGATCGCGTCCGGGAACTCACCCATGGCCGCGTCCAGCCGCGCTTTGCGGCGGCGGGCAAAGGAGGCCAGCGAGAGCACGGCGAGGCCGAGCAGCACCGGCGGAAACACCACCATGTTCACCGCGGACCAGCCGTAACTGGCGAGCAATTGGCCGGACGAGAACGAGCCGATCGCCATCATGCCGAACACCAGGAAATCGTTGAAAGCCTGCACCTTGTTGCGCTCCTGCGGCCGGTGCGTCTCCAGCACCAGCGCGGAGGCGCCGATGAAGGAGAAATTCCACCCCACACCAAGCACGATCAGCGTGGCCCAGAAATGCATCGCGGTGATGCCGGACAGGCCGATGCCGGCGGCGCCGGCCTCCAGCAGCAGGCCGGCGGCAACGACCTTCCGCGCGCCGAAGCGGGCGATCAGCGCGCCCGTGAAGAAGCTCGGCCCGTACATGGCGACGATGTGCCATTGGATGCCGAAATTGGAATCGGAAACGCTCAAGCCGCACAGCTTCATGGCGAGCGGCGCCGAGGTCATCACCAGATTCATCATGGGATATGAGATGACGCCGCACAGCGCCGCCGCGATGAAACGCGGCTGGGTCACGATCTCGAGCAGCGGCCGCCCGCCGTGAAGATCGGCCGGTGCCGGTTTCGGCATGTCGACCCCCGCGACGATGCCCATCGCGATGAGCGCGACGGCAGCCTGGACCAGAAAGCTGAAGGCGAACAGATAAGGCTGCCAGACATCCATGGTCCATTGCACGAGCTGCGGACCGAGCACGCCGGCGAACACGCCGCCCGCCATCACCCAGGACACCGCCTTGGGCCGATAGGCTGCACTGGCGCCGTCGGCGGCAGCGAAGCGATAGGACTGCGCCACCGCGCCGTAGAGGCCGCCGAGAAAAGTCGCGACACAGAACAGCGCGAACGAAGCGTGCAGGATCGCGAAGCAGCCGAGCAGACCGGTCAGCGCACCCACACCGGTGCCGACGATGAAAGCGACGCGGCGGCCGAAGCGGCGCGAGATCGCGCCGGTCGGCAGCGTGCCGGCGGCGAGGCCGAGCACATACATCGAGATCGGCACGGTCGCGAACGAGACGTCGGGCGCGAGCGTCGCGCCGACGATCGCGCCGGTGGCGAAGATCACCGCAGAGTTGGCGCCGGTCAGCGCTTGCGCGGCGGCAAGGCGCACCACATTGGCGCGCACGCGGGCGTCGGCGGCGATCTCATTGGCTGCAGTCACATCCAGCATCGGTATTTCCGCCCCAACGGGCTTTTAAGTGCTTCCAAGGGGCTCGCTTGATTCCCAGCACTATGGCGGGGCGCGGGAGGGCGGGCAACCGGCGCAAACGGGCGCAGGCCATGTCTCTGACGCAATCGGGCCGATGATAACGGGCCGCGCACTTGACGGCTTGCGCTCGATCAAATCCTATCCGCCGCAACTTTCCGGAGTTTCGTTCATGTCCGTCGACGACAGGCCTACGCTCAGTGCTCCCGATGACGATCCCTGGCTCTGGCTGGAGGAGATCGAAGGCAAGCAGGCGCTCGATTTCGTCACGCGGCAGAACAGCCTGACGCTCGAGGCGTTCGGCGGAGCGGCCTTCGCGCGCGACCGCGACATCCTCGCGGCGATCTACGATCGTTCCGACAACATTCCCTATGTCAGCCGGCGCGGCGACGAACTGCACAATCTCTGGAAGGATGCCACCAACCCGCGCGGCCTGTGGCGGAAGACTTCGCTCGCGGAGTTTCGCAAATCGCATCCGGCGTGGGAGATCATGCTGGACGTCGACCAGCTCGCCGCACGCGAAGGCGAGGACTGGCTGCTGAGCGGCATCACCACGCGGCCGGGAAGCGCGCGCGCCATTTTGGGCCTGTCGCGCGGTGGCAGCGACGCCGTCACCTTGCGGGAATTCGACCTCGACACCAGGAGTTTCGTGGCGGACGGATTTGCGCTGTCGGAAGCCAAGGGCGGCGCCGATTGGCTCGATGCCGACACGCTGCTGCTGTCGAGCGCCCATGGTGAGGGCATGGCGACGAGTTCGGGATATTCGCGGACGGTTCGCCTGTGGCGGCGCGGCCAGCCTGTCGATCAGGCGCAAATGATCATCGAGACCACGGCCGATCATATGGCGATCTCCGGCATCGTCGACGACACCGCTGCGGCCCCGCGCAGCTGGATCGTCGACCAGATCGACTTCTTCAATCATGCGCTCTGGCTGCGCGATGCAGACGGCGCGACGACGAAGCTCGATCTGCCGACCGGCATCTGGTTGCAGGCGCATGGCGACTGGTTCGCGATGAAGCTGCGCGAAGCCTGGTCGATCGAGGGAAAAGCCTATGCCGCCGACACCGTGCTCGGCATGTCGCTCTCGGCCTTCCTCGCCGGCAGCCGCGATTTCGCGGTGCTGTTCGAGCCGGAACCTCGCCGCGCCTTGCAAGGTCTGTTCTGGGCCGGGGGCAGGCTGGTGCTATCGATCCTCGACGAGCTCCAGCCGCAATTCGAGATCTGTACGCCGTCCGCCACAAGCTGGAGCCGCGAGAAACTCGGTGGCCTGCCGCAGATCGGCGTCGTCGACATCTGGCCGCTGGATCGCCATCCCTCCGAGAGCAATGGCGACCTGCTTGCGAATGTGCAGGATCCGCTGACGCCGCCGTCGCTGCTGCTCATCGAGCGCGGCGTCGCGAGCCCGACCGTGTTGAAGCAGGCGCCTAAAACATTCAACGCCGACGGCCTCATGGTGACCCAGCACGAGGCGATCTCGATCGACGGCGAGCGTATCCCCTATGTGCAGACCGGCCCTGTTGGCGAGACCGGCGATGCACCGGTCTATATGAGCGCCTATGGCGGCTTCGCCCATTCGGTGAAGCCGTATTACAATCCGTCACTCGGCAAGCTGTGGCTGGAGCGCGGCGGCACGACGGTGCAGGCGAATTTGCGCGGCGGCGGCGAATTCGGCACGCGCTGGCACGATGCCGGCCGGCTCGCCGGCAAGAAACTGTCGCACGATGATTTCGCAGCCGTTGCCGCCGATCTCGTCCGCCGCGGGGTGACGACGGCAAAGCGCATTGCCGCGCAGGGTGGATCGAACGGCGGCATCCTCATCACCAACATGCTGGTGCGATACCCCGAGCGTTTCGGCGCGCTGTTCTGCACCATCCCGCTGATCGACATGCGCCGCTACACGAAGCTGCTCGCCGGCGCGAGCTGGATCGCGGAATATGGCGATCCCGACAAGCCGGAGGAGTGGGACTGGCTCAAGACCTACTCCGCCTATCACAACGTCAAAGCCGGCCAGCCCTATCCGCCGATCCTGATCGCCACCACGCGACGCGACGACCGCGTCCATCCCGGCCATGCGCGCAAGATGGCCGCAAAGCTCCAGGCGATGGGCTACGAAGCCTGGTTCTACGAGCCGGAAGCCGGCGGCCACGGCTACGGCAAGGACAACAAGGAGCGCGCGGGGTTTGAGGTGATCGGTTTTCGGTTCTTGAAAGAGAAGATCGGGTGGAAGGACGGCGAGGGCTGACGAGCGCGAAGCGTCGGGTTCGATACGCCGCTTTGCGATGGCGCCGCTTCGAAGATCGACATTCGCAATCCGCCTATGCGGGCAACCCGGGTTCTTGGCTCGATCGATCCCTTTTACGCTCATTGGCGAAATCGTCAGTTTGGGACTTGTAATTCATGCAATTCATTGCGTCCGGCCGCGCCAGGCTTGCAACCGAGGTGATGGGCGACGGCACTGCCATCGTCTTTCTTCATGCCAACGTGTGCGACCGGCGCATGTGGCGCACCCAATTGGATGGAATCGGCGCCACCAACAAGGCGGTCGCCTATGACCGACGCGGGTTTGGCGAAACTCGCGCCGAGCCGGAGGACTTTTCCGCCCTCGCGGACCTCGTTGCGGTGCTGGAGGCGACCGCAGATGGCGAGCCCGCAATCCTCGTTGGTTGCTCCCTTGGAGGCCGCATCGCACTCGATGCAGCCCTCCGACACACATCGCGTGTTCGCGCCCTCGTCCTGATCGCTCCGAATGTCGCAGGCGCGCCCGATCCGGTCTACACGCCCGACATCGAGACGCTGATGGCGCAATCGAAGGAGGCCGAGGCGTCCGGCGACCTCGATCGATTGAACGCGATGAAGGCGCGTCTCTGGCTGGATGGACCGCTCGCGCCCGAAGGTCGTGTCGCGGGTCCCGCGCGCGATCTGCTCCTCGACATGAACGGCATCGCGCTCCGCTCCCCACCGTTCGGATCGGACATTGATATTCAGCCCTTCTTCCACCGGCTCGGCGATGTCGCAGTACCGACCCTCGTGGTGTGGGGCGACCTCGATTTCCCCTACGTTCAGGAACGCTGTCGCCACATCGCGGCTGTCGTGCCGGGCGCAGAGGCGCACGAAATGCCCGGCGTGGCTCATCTCCCCAGCCTTGAACGCCCGGCGGACACGACGGCTCTCATTTCCGAATTCGTCGCCCGGCGCCTGGGATGAGATGGCGAGGCGCGATAGCGCTGCATTTTCGCGCTCTCACCATCACGGCGTGAGGCGGGCACCATTCTCTCATTCCCTCCCCCCTTGCGGGGGAGGGGCAGGGAGAGGGGTAGCCACACGAGGACTCGCTCGATTTGCGAGCGCGGCACGATCGGAGATGGATAGACCTATTCCTGGGCCACCCCTCTCCCCCGCCCTCCCCCACAAGGGGGGGAGGGAGCGCGCTGCCATCGTGGCGTGCACCCAGGCATAAGTCAGCAGCGCCTCAACCGCGCGAAAACACCAGCGTCAGATTGTTCGCGGGCATCTCGATTGCATCGACGAGGCCGAGGCCTACCGCCTTCGCGAGCTTCTCGACGTCGCTGACATCCCGCACGCCCCAATCGGGATTGCCTTCGCGCAAGGAGGTGTCGAACACGGCGTTGCTGAGTGCGGTGTGCTTGCCGTCGCGCTTGAACGGGCCGTAGAGAAACAGCTTGCCGTCGGCGCGCAGATAACGGCCGGCGCCGGCGAACAGGCCCTCGGCCACGGTCCATGGCGCGATGTGGATGACATTGGCGCAGAACAAGGCGGCAAGACTTGACGGCGCCTGCCCGCTTTTCATCTCCGGACACCAATCGGGATCGGTGAGATCGATCCGCAGCGGCGAGCGGATGTTTTTCAGGCCTGAATGAACGCGCCAGGCCTCGATGCTCTTGAGGTGGCGCTGGTTGAGATCGCTGGGCCACCAGATCAGGCCGGGCGTGTGACGGGCGAAGTAGACCACGTGCTGGCCGGTTCCGCTGCCGAGCTCGACCACGTTGCCGGTGCAACCGGCGAGATGCTTTTCCAGTGCCGCCCAGAGCGGCTCGTGATTGCGATGAAATGCCGGTGCGTCGAGCCGCCCATCCGCCTCGACCCGACCGCCATCCCTGCCGAATTCGACGACATATTCAGCCAAGTGATGTCCCCTTGAAAAAACGAGAACGCGATGAAAACAGGTTGAGCGCCCAAACGCTCGGGAAACGCCGGCCCGCGCCACGGCCCTTAACTCTCGGGCCAAATCGGCTGAACAAATAATCTCATTAGTTGCAATGGGGAAGATATTAACTTCATTTTGTCGCGTGCATAGTCTCGATTGTCAGGCGGTGCCCTTTGTGCTTTGGAACGCTTCTATTTCGCGATCTTGACCATCGATATAACGCCTCGGAATGACGCCTTGACCGCCTTTTCCCGGACGCCCGTTCTGTTCATCTTGCTGGCCATTGCCGCCGGCCTCGCCAGCCCGGCGTGGGCGCAGTCCGCTGTGGCCGACGGCCAGAAACTCGCTTTCGACCGCGGCAAGGGCAATTGCCTGACCTGCCATGTCATCCGGGGTGGCGACCTGCCGGGAACGATCGGGCCGGAACTGAAGGACCTCAAGGCCAAATACCCCGATCGCAACGAGCTGGCCGCGATCATCTTCGACGAGACCAAGCGCAATCCGCAGACCATGATGCCGCCGTTCGGCCGGAACCGGATTTTGACCGAACAGGAGATCAGCGCGATCGTTGATTTCCTGCAGACCCTGTGACTTCAGGCACGCCACGAGATTTGGTTGGGAGACCCGAGATGACCACACTCACCGGCCCAAGCGCGACGCGGCGCCTGATCCTTCAGGGCGCAGCCTCGGTCGCGCTGCTCGGCCTCGGCAATCTGCCGTTCGGCGCCGCTCCCGCGCGCGCTGCGGCCAACGACAAATATCCCGAAGAGGCCTTCAAGCACAAGGGCGAGGCGGACGCCATCAAGGCGCTCTACGGCAAAACGGCCGAGCCGTCCGATAAGGTCAAGCTGGACGCCCCCGAGATCGCCGAGAACGGCGGCGTGGTGCCGATCTCGGTGACGACGACGCTCGACAAGGTCACCTCGATTTCGTTCTTCGTGGCCGAGAATCCCAGCGCGCTGGCCGCCAGCTACAGGATTCCCGAAGGCACGATCCCTGCCGTCGCCAACCGGCTGAAGATGGCCAAAACCACCAACGTCGTTGCGATCGTGGAGGCCGACGGCAAGCTCTACAGCGCGACCAAAGAGGTCAAGGTCACCGTCGGCGGCTGCGGCGGCTAAGCGAGGAAGATCGAGATGGCATCCAGCATTCGCGTCCGCGCCACCGCCAACGGCGACATCACCGAGGTGCAGGCGCTGATCCAGCACCCCATGGATACCGGCTTCGTCAAGGACGCCAAAGGCGAGCTGATCCCGGCGCATTACATCCAGCAGCTGAAATTCGAATGCAACGGCAAGGATGTCTTCGTTGCCGATTGGGGCACCGCGGTCTCGAAGGACCCCTACGTCAAGTTCAGCTTCAAGGGGGCCAAGAAGGGCGACGATCTCAAGGTCTCCTGGACCGATAACAAGGGTGCGTCGGACACGACCACCGCGAAGATCTCGTGATGAAGGCCCGCACCTCCATCCTGCTTGGTTCGTTGAGCGCCGCGCTGGTCGCGTTGGCCCTCACCTCTCCGCGCGTGGTGGCGGCCGACAAGGTCGATCCCGTCGCCGACGCCAGGGCGTTCCAGAACTTCTTCTTCCAGAAATTCCCAACCGTGAAGCACGAGGATTTCGTCAACGGCCCCTATTCGATGAACGAGGACATGAAGCGGCAGTGGCAGGAGAAGGAGGAATTCCCGCCCTACGAGTTCGCGCTCGACGCCGGCAAGGAAATGTTCGCCACCCCGTTCAAGAACGGCAAGACCTATGCCGACTGTTTCCCGAACGGCGGCATCGGCATCCGCCAGAACTATCCTTATTTCGACGAGAAGGAGGGCAAGGTCGTCACGCTGGAGCTGGCGCTCAACCGCTGCCGCGAGGCCAATGGCGAGGCGCCCTATTCCTACGTCAAGGACGAGATGGCCTCGCTCACCGCCTACATGGCCTTCACCTCGCGCGGCAAGCCGATGGACATCAAGATCCCCGACGATCCGCGCGCGCTCGCGGCATTCGAGAACGGGAAGCGCTATTTCTACACCCGCCGCGGCCAATTGAATTTCTCCTGCGCGAGCTGCCATGTGCAGAGCCCCGGCGAACGTATCCGCGCCGAGATCCTGGCGCCGGCGCTCGGCATTCTGAACGCCATGCCGATCTACCGCTCCGAATGGAGCGGCATGGGCACGACCAGCCGCCGCTTCGTCACCTGCAACAGCCAGACCCGCGCGGTTCCGCTGGAGCCGCAGGCGGATGAATATCGCGACGTCGAATATTTCCTGTCCTACGTCGCAAACGGCCTCCCAATATCGGGACCGGGAGCGCGGCCATGAAGCTGCCCCTTGCTCTCGCCATGCTGCTTGCCCTGCTGCTTACCCTCGGCCTCGCGCCGGCGGCCCACGCGGCAAATGAGGCGGACTACAAACCCGCCTATTCCGCAGCCGAAGCTGCCGCGAAGGAGGCTGCCAGCTTGCGCCACCAATGGACCGTGACCGTCTCGACGCTGGCCGCCGCAAAGAAGGCGGCCGATGGCGGCGATTTCGACCGCGCCGTGGCCGCAGCCAGGGAAGCCGAGGCGCTGGCGAAGGCCTCGATCTTCCAGGCGATTTCCGAAAAAGAGGCCTGGAAGGCGATGGAAATCCGCTAGACTGTTCGCTCCTGCAACAGCCTTGCGACCATGAGAGGGCGCGGAGAATTTCTGGATGGCGATCCGCCGCCGCGATTTCCTGAAGAATGCAAGCCTTGCTGCCGCATCGCTCGGCCTGCCGCGGCTTGCGCGCGGTGCTGAGGCCGCGAGCATTTACGACCTCGAACGGTTCGGCAATGCGCGGATCCTTCACCTCACCGATACGCATGCGCAACTCAATCCGGTCTATTTTCGCGAGCCCAGCGTCAATATCGGGATCGGCGAGATGGCGGGACGGCCGCCGCATCTGGTCGGCCGCGCCTTCCTCGACCGTTTCGGCATCAGGCCCGACAGCGCGGACGCCTATGCCTTCAGCTGCTTCGAGTTCGAGAAGTCCGCAGGTCGCTTCGGCAAGCTCGGCGGCTTCGCCCATCTGAAGACGCTGATCGACCGCTTGCGCGGCGATGCCGGCGAAAAGCACTCCATGCTCGTTGACGGCGGCGACCTCTGGCAAGGCACGGGGCTCGCCAACATGACGCAGGGTCGCGACATGGTCGAGGCCGCAAACCTGCTCGGTATCGAGGCGATGACCGGGCATTGGGAATTCACCTACGGCGAGCAGGCGCTGCGCGACAATCTCGCGCGGTTCAAGGGCGAGTTTCTGGCGCAGAACGTTTTCCTGACCGAGGAAGCCGCATTCAACGATGCCGCCGCCTTCGACAAGGCGACGGGGCGCGTGTTCAAGCCCTCCGTGATCAAGGAACTCGGCGGCCATCGCGTCGCGATCGTCGGCCAAGCCTTCCCTTACGTGCCGATCGCGCATCCCAAACGGTTCACGCCGGACTGGACCTTCGGCATCCGGGAGGAAGAGCTCCAGAAGCATGTCGACGGCTTGCGCGGCACCGACAAGGTCGATGCGGTCATCCTGCTGTCGCACAACGGCATGGACGTCGATCTCAAGCTCGCGAGCCGCGTCACCGGCATCGACGTCATCCTCGGCGGCCATACCCATGATGCGATCCCGCAGCCCATCGCCGTGAAGAATGCGAGCGGCACGACGCTCGTCACCAATGCCGGCTCCAACGGAAAATTTCTGGCCGTACTCGATCTCGCGCTCGACAAGGGCAAGGTCGGCGACGTCAAATATCATCTGCTGCCGGTTTATTCCGAGCTGTTGAAGCCCGATCCTGGGATGGCCGAACTGATCGGCCGGTTACGGGCGCCCTTCGTCACCGACTGGTCGGAGAAGATCGCGACGCCCGATCGCCTGCTGTATCGCCGCGACAATTTCGCCGGCCCGGTCGACGAGCTGATCTGCAGCGCGCTGCGCAACGAGCTCAACGCCGAGATCGCGCTGTCGCCGGGCTTCCGCTGGGGCGTCACCGGGCTGTCCGGCCAGGCGCTGACGATGGAGGATTTGCTGGCGGAAACCGCGATCAGCTATCCCGAGACCTATGTGCAGGAGATGACCGGCGCCCAGATCAAGGACGTGCTGGAAGACGTCTGCGACAACCTCTTCAATACCGATCCCTATTACCAGCAGGGCGGCGACATGGTGCGCGCCGGCGGGCTCAGCTACACGTGTACGCCGACGGCGGCGATCGGCAACCGCATCTCGGAGCTGAAGCTCAATGGCGGCAAGGCGCTCAATGCCAGCCACCGCTACAAGGTCGCGGGCTGGGCCTCGGTCAATGGCCAGCAAGGCGCGCCGGTGTGGGATGTGGTGGCAAAATATCTGCGCTCGGGTCGGATGTTTCAGGAGCGACTCGGCTCCGGCGTCACGCTGAGGGGCGTCGAGGGCAATCCGGGCATCGCAGGACAGGGATGATGCGGTCGCAAACCCTATCCGCGATGCTGCTGGCGCTGTTCGCCTGGGCGGCGATGCCGCCGGCTTTCGCGCAGCAGGTGCCGCTCCAGGACAAGCCGTTCGCCGAGCACAAGATCGTGCTGCAGCTCTCCGATGGCGATGCCAGGAAGCAAGCTCTGGTACTCAGCGTCGCCAACAATTTGCTGAAAGCCTACGACCCCGACAAGGTCGCAATCGAGGTGGTGGCGTTCGGTCCCGGCATCGATCTCCTGTTGTCAGGCAACGAGCGTCGCAAGCAGGTCGAGAGCCTGATCGCGCAAGGCGTACGCTTCGACATCTGCCTCAATACCGTCGACACGATCGAGCGAGAAACGGGCAAGCGACCGGAGTTCATCCCCGCGGCGACACCGGTGCAGGTCGGGGTCGGCCAGATCCTGTTTCTCAGCGAGAACGGGTACACATTGGTGAGGCCCTGACCTTTTGTCGGGGCAAAGCGTCGCGGCACAGTCGGTGTCATCGCTCGCGAAGGCGGGCGATCCAGTACTCCGAGACCGCGAGGGGTACGGAAAGGGCGCGGCGTACTGGATTCCCCGCCTTCGCGGGGAATGACAGCGGTGCCTAGGTGACGCCCACCCACGCAGCATAGGAATAAAAATCTTCTAAATTTTCGTGCTTACACAGTGAATTGCTTCTCTTTCCAGCCCGAAGCGTAGTAGAATCGCGAGGGAATTCACGCCGGATCTTGCCATGATCTTCCGTCAGCTCTTCGACAGTGTTTCGGGTACCTACAGCTATCTCCTGGCGAGCCGCCCCGGCGGCGAGGCGCTGATCCTCGATCCCGTGCTGGAGAAGGTCGACCGCTACTGCCAGCTGCTGCGCGAGCTCGACCTCAAGCTGGTCAAGGCGGTGGACACCCATCTGCACGCCGACCACGTCACCGGCCTCGGCGAGCTGCGCGACCGCACCCATTGCATGACCGTGATGGGCGACCAGACCAAGGCCGACGTGGTGGCGATGCGGGTTGCCGACGGCGACAAGGTGACGATCGAGGGCCTGGCGCTCGACGTGATGTACACGCCCGGCCACACCGACGACTCCTATTCCTACTTGATGGGCGACCGCGTCTTCACCGGCGACACGCTGCTGATCCGCGGCACCGGCCGCACCGATTTCCAGAACGGTTCTTCGCGCGCGCAATATGAGTCTATTTTCAATCGGCTGCTCAAGCTGCCGGACGAGACGATGGTGTTTCCGGCGCATGACTACAAGGGCGACACCGTCTCCACCATCGGGGAGGAGAAACGCTACAATCCGCGGCTCCAGGTGCGCTCGGTCGACGACTATATCGAACTGATGGCCAATCTGAAGCTTCCCAATCCGAAGATGATGGACGTCGCGGTGCCCGCCAACATGCATGTCGGCCTGCATCAGGAGGAGCTGGAGAAAGAGGGCCGCGCGCTCCGCGCCGTCGAGGCGATCCGCAGCCTCGGCCGTCCCGATATCCTGCTGGTCGATTTGCGCGAGACCAATGAGCGGATGAAGCACGGCATGCTCGAAGGCGCGCTGCATACGCCCTATCCGTCCGTTGAGGACAGCCTCAAGCCCGGCGGCATGCTGCGCGAGGTCGCGGCCGCCACCGGCCGCCGCGTCGTGTTTTTCTGCGCGTTCGGCGAACGCTCCGCGATGGCTGTCGCCGCCGCCAAGGAGGCCGGGCTCACCAACACCGCCCACATCGCCGGCGGCATCGATGCCTGGAAGAAGGCCGGGGGGCCGGTGGTGCACTGACGACTTGAGATAAGTCAGGAACCGCACATATCTTCCGGATAGGATCGGGCGCAGCATCACCATCCGGGACCAGCCATGGCCAAGATCGGCAAGCCGAGCGCGCCGCCCAAAATTGCGGACGACACGCCAGCAAAAGACAAGGCGAACAAGCCTTCGCCTCCGCGCGACACCGAAGACGATGATTACGAAGACGGCGACATCGCGACACCAAAGCGCGACCGCTACGGGCCCGACGACGAGCCGTTTTGAGGGCTCGGCTCTTGCCTCGCTCTCAACTGTCGTCCTGGCGAAAGCCAGGATCCATACCGCGTGATCTATCGATCGTGGATGGTCGCAGTACCGGACCACGAGTTTTCGCCAAACTGCTTCCTGGGGTGATGGGTCCTGGCTTTCGCCAGGACGACGGCGGGGAATCCCCCGCCCCGCGCTACTGCCATGCGCCTGCGTTCATGGACAAATAACCGCTCTGCCCGATAGTTTGCGCGTCTCCAAAGGACGTGAAACGGAACTGCAATGGTCGACGTTCTCGCCGCACCGCAACAAAGCAAGGCGGACAGCGCGCTACGCACGCTGACGGGAATCTCGATCGCGCATTGGGTCAGCCATTTCCATTTGCTGGTCCTGCCGATGCTGTTTCCGTTCCTCAAAAATCATCTCGGCGTCGGCTATGTCGAGCTCGGCTTTGCACTGACGGTGTCGGCCGTGGTGTCGGGGCTGACGCAGGCGCCGACCGGCTATCTCGTCGACCATTTTGGCGCGCGAAAGATTTTGCTGGGCGGCCTCACCCTCGGCGGCTTCGCGCTGATCCTGCTCGGCCTGCATCTGAGCTACACCTCGCTGATCGCCTGCGCCGTGCTGCTCGGGCTCGCCAACAGCGTCTACCATCCCGCCGACTATGCCATCCTCGCCGAGCACATGGACGAAGCGCGGATGGGCCGCGCCTTCTCGATTCATACCTTTGCCGGATATTTCGGCGGCGCGGTGGCACCGGCAATCGTCGCTGCGATGGTCACCATGTCTGGCGGTGCCGGTGCTCTGATCGCATCGGGCGCGATCGGCGTTCTGGTCGCGCTGTTGCTGGTGACCATGAACATTCCGGATGCCGGCGCGCACAAGGCGAAGCCGGGGACCGAGAACGCACCCAAACAAGCCGTGATCACGCCGGCGCTGATCACGCTGACGGCGCTGTTCATGCTGCTCAGCCTGTCGGTCGCCGGCATCAACAATTTCGGCGTGGTAGCGCTGATGAGCGGCTATGGCGTGACCTATTCCGCAGCCAATGTCGCGCTCACCGCGTTCCTCGGTGCAAGCGCCGCCGGCGTGCTCGCGGGCGGCTTCCTTGCCGACCACACCGAGCGCCACGGCTATGTCGCCGCCGCCTGCTTTGCCGCGAACGCGGCGATCGTGCTGCTGATCGCGCTGGTTACGCTGCCGGGCTGGGCGCTGATCGCTACGATGGCGACCGCGGGATTCCTCTCCGGCGTGATCGCCCCCTCGCGCGACATGCTGGTGCGCAATGCAGCACCTCCCGGTGCTGCGGGGCGCGCCTTCGGCATCGTCTCCACCGGCTTCAATCTCGGCGGCATCGTCAGCCCGCTGCTGTTCGGCTGGATCATGGACCAGAGCGCGCCGCATTGGGTGTTCGGGGCGTCCGTGATCTTCATGCTCGCGACGGTGGTGCTGTCGCCGTTCACGGAGCGGAAGGCGAAAGCTGCGGCTTGAGTATCAAGCTCAATCGTCGTCCCGGCGAAGGCCGGCAACTGTTATGTTGGCTTGGTGTGCAGGTACGGTTTCCTGTCGCGCATGATGGCATTGAGGACTGTGAGCAGC
>NZ_JBVVPS010000056.1:0-21203 GCF_055811355.1 Bradyrhizobium sp. WSM4873
ACGTCTTCCAGTTCCAACCGGTCAGGCGATCGGCCGAAATAGCGGCTGAACTTCGAAACCGCGCTGATGTAGGATCGTTGCGTCGCCGGCGACAGATTGCGGACGGTCATGTCTTCGATCATGCGGCGGCGAAGAGGGCTCAAATCGGCCATCTCGATACTCCTGTCTGAGGGGGATGGGCTCCAACACCCACATCCTCTCAGCCAGGAGGCGATCTACGCCACCTTACCCCCCACGCCGCGGCAGCGGCTTCGTTCAATCCCCTTCCGAAGACCCGATTCTCGGCAAACCCGATGACGCCAACGCGCCGTTTCCAGATTCCAAATCAATGACTTGGGAATTCTTCACGGAGGACGCACTAAGTTGCCCCGCCTGGGCAGTCGCACAAGCTTATCGAGGATGTACTGCGGGGCGCCTTCTTTGATCTCTACGCCGTACCCGTAAACCAGCCCGTCGTCGTTGGCGATCTCGTGTATCGTATACTCGATTTCATTTAGTTCATCGGGCGTGAGGTCAAGTGCCGCGGCAATCGCCTCGGCTTCCTCGCGGTCGTACTCATCTTCAAGCTGTCTGCTGCTCATTGTACGCCACCCATTATCCCGAATGCCGTTTCCTAAAGATCCACTTCGTCTGCATCGGCTGCCAGCATATGCTCCAACGCCTTTACATAATGAGTTAGCGGTGAGATTCGATCGCGTATCCTGGGCGGCGCTCGGAGCGACTGTGGCATTTGGCGAGCCTCCAAATTCTCAGCGAGTGGGAATCAGTTCAGGTCTCGGAGGTAATTCAGCATACTGTTGCACGCATTCTCGGCCTCAGCGAAGCTTTGGAGCGGCGAGCCGAGAATCCTGATCGAGCCACGGCTCTGGTCAAGCGGACGCCACGAGGCGACGTAGCCCAACCTTCCGCGGAAGCCACGACCAGTCGGGCTCTGGAAGCTGATCACGAACGAATAGCCGTCGCTGCTCGCACTCCATATTTCCATGTCTTCGAGAGCGCGATGGAATTGCAGGGGCATCAGGCTCCGTTCGCCTGGTCAACCCGAGAACGAAATGCTTTGGTCGAACGACGTGACGGGTCAATACACGGCAGCTCTCGCCGGCAAATTGCGTTTCCTGGTCAAGCCATGGCATAGATCTGGAATTCCCAGCAGCTCAGCCTATCCGGCCCAGCCACCTGCCTCGATCCCGCTTGAAAACTACGAGATGTGAAGGTGTTCAGCGAAACGCAGAAACGCATTCCTTGGCATTGATTTGTCCTATGTTTGTCGTTCGATCAACTGCCTAAGCAGGTAGTTGACTGTGACACGAGCATGCGCTTGATGGCACCCGATTCATGGCCAGCGAGTTCGTCTTCCCAGTTTGGGAGGTTGAATCACAGGCGTTGGTCAAAACGCAACGCCCCCCGACCGGCGGCCCTGTCGGGTGCTCACGAGCGAAACGGACATCAACCATCCGAAAATCCCGATGAGTCCGTCGTAAATGACCCACGGCGGACATTGCAATTGCCGTGTTTGTCCCGTTGGCACCGCAAACCGGACCAGGGATAGCAGCCGTACCAGTTTGCTCAGCCCGAGCGCCGACGCCGCGCCGGTTCTGGCGGCCTAGATGACTCCGTCGGGCTTCGACGCTGTTCTAAGTAGGACCCTGCCCAAATTGGGATGGGCCACGAACGGTAGTTGTCCGGAATTCCCTCAACCTCAGGATTGCTCTAATATACTATCGCGGCGGTTGTTGCATTTCGGAACCTGCGGGAAGCGCCAACAAAGCGGAGGAGCGCGTGAGTCTGGAACGCCAGTACCGAGAGCTAAAGAAGTTGCAAGAAAAGGTCCGTCAATGGGAAGGAAAGACTTGTTCCCGGCGGTCGATTGAAAGGCAGTCGGTGCGGCGAGGTGTTTTTCTCTCAATTCCGGGACACATCACCTCCGAGCCCTGCCTGGTACGTGATCTCTCCAATAGAGGCGCTGGCCTTCAGCTTAATGGACTCACGCTTCTGCCGACCGAGTTTTCGCTTTCCTTCGATGAAGTTCGCACCACCTACCCTTGTCGCCTCATCTGGCGACAAGGAGACTTCATCGGGGTGGCATTCCAAAACACGGGCCTCTATTCGACTGGAGCCAGATAGAAGGTACCTTTTGCGCTAGAATCCCCCTGTTGGTCGCTTCTGGCCGATCGCGACATTTGCTGCGGTTGCACTATGCTGTCGGAAGTTGCTCTTTGCCAGTGGACAGCCGTTAGTTCGATAGCAATTTGCTCGTTGTTTCAGACGTGAGATTTCCTTATGCGCGATTGGCAACTGCCGTTTTCTCAAGTGTGCTTGGATTTTACCTCAAAGCGCGAACGAAGTTCCTGCCGCCGATTACTGTCATGCGCTGTGAATTTGACCGGTGCGTGATGCTGCTCTGCATCTGCACAGCCGTCCTGATCGAGGCGTGGCTTGTTTTCTGGCTCACGGCAGTCCAGCGTCTCGCCTCGGCATGCTGCCCGTGCTGGGGGTAGTTCGAGACACGATCGGGATGATGCTACGGCGCCTCTATTACAGCCGACTGGAACTCTTGCAGGAGGGGGCTGAACGGATTATCGAGCTACTAGGGGCTCACCGAGTAAAGGGTAGGCCCGCTACCCCGCGTTTCTCGAAGGATCGAAGTCTTCGAGCATGGACTTGCGATCCGCACGATCCGGGGCAAGGTGGTCGATAGCAGACTGCGCTACGCTCTTCGCCACGCGCACAAAGATCAATATTTGTTCGTTGGCGCAGCGATCCTTGCGACTATCGCACTGGTCTTGGACCATCAAGGCGTGTTTGTGCAGTATCATAGCCTGCAAGGGCACGTCGACAGATTTACTAAAGCGATGATAACTGCTTCGATTATCTCTTTGTACTCGGTAGTTCATCTGTGAGAGCAACTCCACCGATTGAATGGTCATTGCATTACGATGCAAGTTGAGATTTGCGACCGCGAACCTGAAATGGACCCGCGGAACGGGACCACGTGAGCCGATTTGTTAGTTGAAACTGACCGCTCCTGATCACTTTCTATCACGCTGCCAGAGACTCTGTCTGCTGCTGTTGCTGTGGGCATGTGCTCAACGCGTCAGCGTTGTCCACCATGTCCACAGCCTTCGCGGTGCGCATCCGCTCGCGCCAGACCGCCATCGGCGCGCGATAGCCGAGCGCCTGATGAAGGCGGCGATTGTTGTAGAAGGCGATCCAGTTTGCGATCCCTGCTTTGGCCTCGCGGCCGTCGGCATAGCCCTTGAGATAGATATCCTCATGCTTAAGCGACCGCCACAGCCGCTCGATGAAGACGTTGTCCATCCAGCGGCCGCGGCCATCCATCGAGATCTTGATCCCTGCGCCCGCCAGCGCGCCGGTGAAGGCCGTGCTGGTGAACTGGCTGCCCTGGTCGGTGTTGAAAATCTCCGGCGTGCCGTACTTCGCCAGCGCCTCTTCCAAAGCCGCCACGCCAGAACCGCACGGCTCGCCCAGTCGATGATCGCGACGAGATAGAGAAAGCCGCGCCCGATGGGCAGATACCTGATGTCGGCCGCCCACGCCTGGTTCGGCCGGTCGATTGTCATGTTGCGCAGCAGATAGGGATAGATCTTGTGGCCCGGCGCCGGCTTTGTCGTGTTCGGCTTCGGTCCCAGCGCCGCGATGCCCATCTTGCGCATCAACCGCTGCACACGCTTGCGATTGACCTGAAGCCCCTCAGTCTTCAGCATCGCGATCATTCGCCGCGAGCCCAGGAATGGCCAGGCGGTGAACAGCTCGTCGAGCCGCTGCATCAGGGCGAGGTCGTTGTCGTTAGCCGGCCGTGGCGGCCACCCCAGAGCGCGCGATGCCAAGCAACATGCATTGCCGGCGGATCGACAGCGCCTGGTCGGCGCGATCGAGCATTTCTCGACGGTCCGGTGTGCTCATCTTCCGGACCTCCGTGCTAAAAAATCGCGATCCACCGTCAATTGCCCAATCTTGGCGTGCAGCTTGTCGATCTCGCGTTCGCGCGTTTCCTCGCTCTCCCGCCCAACACCCGCGTCAAAGGCCCGCGCCGCCTGTTCCAGAAGTTGTTTCTTCCACGCATAGATCTGGTTCGGGTGCACCTCATAGCATTGAGCCAGCTCGGTCACCGTCGCCTGCTCCCGCACCGCCTCCAGCGCAATCTTCGCCTTCAGTGCCGCGTCGATTTTCCGTCTCGTCTTCTTCGTCATCATGCCCTCCGTCTATCAAACGGAGCGGCCCTTTTCCAACTTAGCCTCCGGTCCCAAACCGGGGTCTATTTCAGGTAACAGGGTTCTTTTTTAAAAGGATCGGGGAACTGCGACTGCCTCAAATCAAATGCAAGAATGCGCCTCAAAGTTGTTGACGTGTCAAGGACGTTGGGCCGAGGCGTTCCATACGCGAGGAGACTCCGCGCCAGTTCTTTGAAATGCTGTCCTTCGCGGTCATCGACTGCGCATGTGTGCTGATATCGGCAAGCAGCTATGGTGGGTTCAAGGTGGCGTGTTGAGGTATCCGCGGCCACTACGACCAACAATGCGACGCTGAGGATTGCCCATTTCCAGGATCCGCACAGCTCGGAAAAGCGGTCAGTTCCGCTCAGGACCTTCAGTGAGAGGCACCACGTTGTCCATGTGGACCGGAGCTGAGCGTGTGCTTTGCCGCTTCACGACCTGTTCAAGCACAAGAGCCTCTATTGCGAGCTCATCTGCCAAGCGTCGGAAGAGTTCGTGCTTTTGCGGGTCGCTTGCTCGGCTGCTCATAACGGCCAAATCCGCAGCATCGGCGCGGAGCTTGTTCAATTTTTCCATGAGGTCTTTCATCTTGTCGCCAGATCCTAAATCCACTTCACCCCCCCCCGGCGCTCTACTCTCATCTCTTGATTCCAAGCCTCTGCATCTTAACAACCACCGCGCGAATTGCTGTAATCGCCTCGCAACAGTCGCGCCTAGAGAAATGTTCGAACCGAACGTCGCGTCAGGTTGCGGCCTTGCAGATCACCCCAGCGCTTCATACTGTCTCACACCAGAGATGGACATGCATGAGGAGCGGCGCATCCAGATCGAGCAGGAGCTTCGCAGGGCCGCTAGCGTAATCGTGGTCGGCATCGCTGGCGATATCCCGAGCGGCACGGGCGCTCCATTGGATCGCTAAATTCAGGAGAGCGATCGCGCTCCAGTCTCGACGCCCGTTCTCTATTGTGGAAAATCGCGAAGCAGTAACGTGGCATAGTCACGGCCCTCGTCTTTTTGGTCGCGGTCATGCCCGCCCACACCTTGGCGGTTCCTCGCCTGTCAGAAACGACAGGGTCCGTGCGACAGTGGCGCTAGCACACGGGCTCGCGGTTGCCGCCCCTCGCAGCAACACCTCTCGCGTTCGACACATTCTGAGGCAGCAAGTCTTACGTATTGAATTTCGATAGCTACCTCTGGTAGTTTCCATTTTTAGCCGAGCTATTTTCTGTGAAGCGTCCTGAGAGGCGAGTTGCGTCCGCTCAGCTGGCCTTGCGGCGGAGGAAGGCCGGGATGGCGAGAACGTCTTCATCGATAAAATATCGCGCAGGAGAGGAGCGGCCGTACGATCGAGACCTTCCGGAGCCGCATCGCGCGCATGTTCCGCATTCGGGTCTGCCGGCCGCCCTACCGGGTGGTTGGCCGCTGGGAGAGCCGGCGGATTCTCTAAGTGCCGCGGCAGCGGTGCGTTACGCTCGATGCGGCCGGCGATGTGACGGCTGACGTTGCGTAGCCTGCCGGCGAGTTCTGTGAGTAAGCTCTCCGCCGGTTGCGTCTGGCAATTCGGATCGGGATTATCGATGCCGGTCGCCACCACCGAAACGCGGACCACACCTTCGAGGCTTTCATCAAAACACGCGCCGACGATGATGTTGGCGTCCGAGTCGGCTTCTTCGCGAATGCGGGTAGCGGCTTCGTCAACCTCGAACAACGACAGGTCCTTGCCGCCGGTGATGGAGATTATGAGGCCACTAGCGCGCTTGATCGAGGGATTCTCGATCAAGGGATTGGAGATCGCGGCCACAGCAGCATTGAGCACGCGCTTCTCGCCCGAAGCCTCGCCTCTGCCCATCATCGCCTTGCCCTTCTCGCGCATTATAGCGAGAACGTCGGCAAAATCGAGATTGATCAAACCTTCCTTGACGATAAGGTCGCTGATGCAAGCCACACCTGAATAAAGCACCTGATCGGCCAGAGCGAAGGCATTGGTGAACGTGGTCTTCTCGTTGGCAATCCGAAACAGGTTTTGGTTCGGGATGATCAGTAGAGTGTCCACGACCTTGAGCAACTCTGCGATGCCTGCGTCGGCAAGGCGCATCCGGCGTTGGCCCTCGAAGTGGAATGGCTTAGTGACTACACCGATGGTAAGAATGCCAAGCTCGCGTGCGGTCTTGGCGACAATAGGCGCTGCCCCGGTGCCGGTACCGCCGCCCATGCCGGCAGTAACAAATACCATGCGCGCGCCCGTCAAATGGTTACGGATCTCATCGATTGCTTCTTCCGCTGCGGCGCGCCCCACTTCGGGCTGCGAGCCAGCACCAAGGCCTCCGGTTACCTGAGTGCCCATCTGGACGACGCGCCCTGCCATCGACATGGTGAGCGCCTGTGCGTTGGTATTGGCGACGATGAAGTCGACGCCCTGCAGACCGGCCGCGATCATGTTGTTGATGGCGTTACCGCCCGCGCCGCCAACGCCAAATACGACAATGCGCGCCTTCATCTCGCGAATATCTGTGATATTGGTCATGTTTACCTCCCGGTGCTCGACAGGAATGAGGGGCACGATTTGCTACCTGCATGCGCCTTGCGGTCTGCTTACACTATGTCGCGGTTAGATGCTCCCAGTCGGCTCGCGACTTTTCCATCTGTCAGTCGAACCGGCAACTCGGCCCCGGTCGGCAGCGCCGCCACCTCACCTTCAACCCTTGCCGTCGTCTCCTTAGTTGCCATCATCTCGGCAGTCGCCCAAAACCTACGTCCCCTGGCGAGCGAACGAGAGCCTTTAGCGAGATTTTAAGGCGGGTAGCTAGAGCGGCATATGTCAGCATCTCAACCGACATCGGCTGTTCTCCCAGAGCGAACCGGACGGCAATCGACTGATCCTGACCGGGCGATAACCGCAGGCTAAGTTAGGTTGGTTATGACTCCAGGGGCCACGTCACTCCTAAAGCGAGCAATTTCAGACGTTTTCGCGGTTCTTTTGATCTGAACCTCGGCCAGCGATTGCGCTGGGCTGCCGGCGATCATTTAGCCGCGGTCGCGACTGATCTCTCGACACGGTTAGGTACCGCAATATCGACTTCAAGCGTCGACACGTGCCCGCCCCTGTTCATCTTGACGGTGATCTTTTCTGGATCGACCACGATATGCCGCGATACCACAGCAAGGATCTCCGCCCGCAGCAATCCCAGCAAATCAGGCTGGCCGCGCAAACCGCGTTCGTGCGCCAAAAGGATCTGCAACCGCTCCCGTGCAACAGGCGCGGAAGCAGTACGGCCACCAATGAGCCTTAGCAAATTGATCATGCGGCCCTCCGTCCGAGTAAACGATTCATCAAGCTTTTGCGCTCGCCTGGCACGATCATCGTGACGTTCTCACCCATCAGTCGACGCACCGCGTCTGTGTAAGCTCGGGCCGGCGCACTGGCGGCGTTGTTCAGAGTAACCGGGGACCCAACGTTCGACGCTAATAGAACCTCCCGGCTCTCCGGAATGATTCCGAGCAGCGGCGTCGCGAGAATTTCAAGAATATCGTCGATGCTGAGCATTTCGCCACGCGATGCGCGCGCTGAATCATACCGGGTAATCAGTAGATGTTTCTCTACTCGTTCGCCCCGCTCGGCCTTGACTGTCTTTGAATCAAGCATCCCAATGATACGGTCGGAGTCGCGCACCGATGAAACTTCGGGATTGGTTACGATGACCGCCTCATCGGCATAGCGCATCGCGAGCAACGCCCCTCGCTCGATACCCGCCGGGCTGTCGCAGAGAATCCAGTCAAATTTGGTCCGCAGGTCAGCGATAATATTTCCAACCCCTTCGTCGGTCAGGGCATCCTTGTCCCTGGTCTGCGATGCAGGAAGCAACCACAATGTTTCTATTCGTTTATCGCGAATGAGTGCCTGCGAGAGCTTTGCAACGCCCTGCACCACATTAATGAGGTCAAACACGACCCGTCGTTCCGCCCCCATTATAAGGTCGAGATTCCGCAGACCCACGTCAAAGTCGATGACGACAACTTTTTCGCCCCTTTGCGCCAGCGCCACACCGAGCGCAGCTGTTGACGTCGTCTTACCGACGCCGCCCTTGCCAGACGTCACAACCAGAACTTTGGCCATTGTTATCTCCCGAACCGAATCAGCTTAACGGCGTTATCTTTATGCTAGTGTCTTCCAAACACGCCTGTGCTTGACGATTGCACAAGGGGACGTCTATTTCTTGCGCGGCCTGGTAGTAGCCGTTGACGGCCAACCACTCGGCTTGAATCTTTTGACAGAACATCCGCTGTGGCGTTGCCGCTGGACCCGCCATCTCACGGCCGCGAAGCAGTCCGTAAAGATGAATAGACTCGCCGGCGACGATCTCTGCACCTGTGGCGACCGAACCCAGCACACGGGCTGCGTTTATGTTTTCCAGCCGGGCTGCGATCGGAACGACCGGGCAAAGGATGAACGCGACGTAAGAACGGCTGCGCGTCCGAAAAGATTGACGTGTTGCCTTCGCAATCCCATCCATCGCGGTCGGCTCATAGTTCTTATTGAATGGTTAAGGATCGCCGGTCTTGGTTAATAGTTGGTTAATGCGTTGGCGGCGATGAAAGGTTTTACTTTCGGTGCGTTAAGGTGACGAAGTTGCTTCGCGTATGAATGGCCTCCACTGCCCTAATTTCTCAGCTTTTGGCGGATAGCCGTCGTAGCCACATGCGGAGAGCCTGAAGGCACAAGGCACGGCCGACGATCGTCCGAAGCGTCGTCTCGGTTCTGGCATTGGGGTTTGCCTTCTCGGCGCCCTCTGTAACCGAGATACGGTAAGCAGGGGCGAAGGCGCTCACAATATTGTTTTGTGATCTGGCAGGGCCATTCGTTTGTCATGGCTCGGTGATCGGCGCGGCCTCCCAACGGGATGCATCTTCGAGATGGCTGATCTTTATCAGGACCGAACTTTCCTACCGGCGCGGACCATGATCGCAGTGCGAATCCGTATGTGCGCGGCGAGAGCGAACCGCTACCGGAACTGGCGCAGCTGATCGGGCAGATCGATCTGTTCGGCACTCCGGCTAAACCTCCGTTCCGCTGCCGTGGCGGCTATGTCCGCCCGCAATACGCCCTCGCGGGGGAAGAAGAGGCCGACGCCGCGATTGGGGCGCTCACCCCTTAGCATTCAAGGAAGTGGGAATTGCCGTTGGACAAATGGTATCAGGCGGCGCGCGCGGGATGTGCTATATTATTTTTTGATTGTCTCCGCGCCGGGATGCGGGGTGCGGCTGGGAAGCCTGAATTAACAGGAGGGAGGGTAGACCCACCCCGCAATCATTTGCCCCGAAAGAAAAATCCAACCTATTTGCGGTCGCTAGTGAAATGGACCCGGTTTTGGGACCAGAGGCTAAGTTAGAAAAGGGCCGCTCCGTTTGAGATGACGCGATATGAACGAAGCTGCTCCAACACCTATCCCCTGTCCGACTGCCGCGAGCAGGACTATGATGGGCAAGGTCATGCTGACAGCTGCGATCGCTTGGGCGCCGAGTGCGCCAACGAAGATCGCGTTGACGACCTGCTGCAAGGCGCGACTCGACAAACCAACAACAGATGGAAAGGCGAGCCGCAGGATAAGGCTCGGGAGATTTTGGTCCGCTAGATCGATGCTCTCCTTTTTCTTTGACACCACATTTGTGTTCACTCTCGCCAGCGATTCCATACTTTGTTCACTCATAGCTGAAGGTGTCGGGGGGCTTTTCCGAATTCGCGGATTGTGTGCAACAGCTCCCGTTGCAACACTATGCAAACATCTCGGCTCACCTCATAGGCGACCTGGGTTGGATTATACTTCGTATCGATCTGTAGCCGGCCGGCTTGATCTGCGACATCGAACCAGAAGAGGTTATTAACAGCTGCTTCATCCATGTCTTCGCCGGACCACAGTGGAGCAAGATCGTTGCCTAGGAGGCGGCGTGGAAAATGGCGCTGCAAACCGGGGCGATAATTCACGCCAATCCTTGGAGAGGGTAGAGTCACTGGCGCAAACTCTCCGCGTCGGGAAGCCAGACAGCAGCAAGAGCCCGCGAGCCAAGAGACCTGCCGTGACAACAAGGTGCGCGACATCAAATCGGAAGGGAGGGCGACATCAGCAAATGGCCCTTCCACACGGCTCGGAGGGATGATGTTCGGCCATTCCCTGGCGCAGGTGTGCCATATGTTCGCTGATTTCCGGACGGAGGGGCACCACCATGATTGCGTCCAGCGCATCCTCATCCTGATGGACGCCGGGAGGCAGCCAGGGCCGCGGCGCGGCTCGCTCGCGTGACCTATGCTGTGCCATGCTCGAATGCTCGTCCGCCAGAGGCCTTGATGAACTGAGTGTCATGATGCCAAAATATGCCCAGAGTCAGGCCAGCTCCACCGCATCAACGGCTGCGGCGGCAAAGCCGAGGACAATTGTCCAGACGGTTCTTGCCGAATGCTTGCGTTCGCAAAGTGACGCCCGGCTCAGCCGTCATGATGCCGCTTTTGACCCCAGAGCTGTGAATTTAGAGCGCATGATCGGTAGGACGTGAGCTGGATGGATGTCGGCTCGACGTTTCATCGAAGGATGAGCGTTCTGCAAGCAGCGGAAAGCACGGTTTGAGATTGCAAGGTGTCTTGTTCCGCTAGATGTCGCTCAAGAAGTCTACGCACGGCAGGATGGTTAGCAATGCGCGTTCCAGCCGATCGTGATCACCGATTCCAGGCCATCGTGATCACCCATTCCAGAGCATCGTGATCACCATTTCCAGCCGATCGTGATCGCTATTTCCAGCGATCGCGATCGGGGGCAACCAGGAGGCGCGCACCGCTGACGGTCTGCAACCCGGGTAGCTTGGTCTTTTGCCTAACCGCAGAGGATCGAGATGCCGACCGAGAGACCGTCCATGCGCCACATTCGTGAAGTTCTACGTCTGCACTACAGCGTCGGCATGTCGCAACGCGCCGTTGCCCGCAGCCTGGGCCTGGCCCAAGGCACGGTCAGCAAGTACCTGAATCGAACCCGCCGGGCTGGCCTGACCTGGCCGTTGCCGCCGGAGCTGGATGACGATCTCCGGCTCGAGAACCGCCTGTATCCACCACCCTCCGATCGGCCCAGCGACGAGCGTCCGCAGCCCGATTGGGCGCTCGTGCATCGCGAGCTGCGGCGCCCGAACGTCACGCTGATGCTGTTGTGGGAGGAGTATTGCGACGCAAGCTCCGACAGCTTCAGCTATTCGTGGTTCTGCGAACGCTACAAGGAATGGGCCGGCCGCCTCAAGCCGACCCTTCGCCAGCTCCATGTCGCCGGCGAGAAGCTGTTCGTCGACTATTCCGGCCATACGATGGAGGTGGTTGACGGGCTCAGCGGCGAGGTGCGCAGCATGCAGATCTTCGTCGCCGTGCTCGGCGCCTCGAACTACACCTATGCCGAAGCCAGCCTCAGCCAGAGCCTGCCGGACTGGATCGCCTCGCACGTTCGGGCATTCTCCTATTTCGGCGGCGTGGCCCGGCAGACGGTGAGCGACAATCTGAAGGCCGGCATCACCCGGGCCTGCTTTCACGAACCGATGGTCAACCGGACCTATGCCGATCTCGCCCGCCATTACCGCACCGCCATCGTTCCGGCACGGCCGTATCGGCCAAGGGACAAAGCCAAGGTCGAAGTCGGGGTCCAAATCGTCGGTCGATGGATTCTGGCGCGCTTGCGCAACCGTCGCTTCTTCTCGCTCGCCGCCCTCAATGAGGCGATCCACGCGCTTCTTGCCGAGCTGAACGATCGACCTCTCCGGAGCTGGGGGCGAAGTCGGCGCGAACTGTTCGAGGAGCTGGATCATCCGGCGCTCACCCCCTTGCCGGATGAACTATACGAGTATGCCGAGTGGAAGCGCTGCCGGGTCAACCTCGATTATCACGTCGAGATCGCCAAGCATTACTACAGCGGTCCTCACAACCTCGTTCATCAGGAGGTTGAGGCCCGCATCACCCAAAAGACCGTCGAGATATTTCTCCGCGGCAAGCGGGTGGCGTCGCATCTGCGCAGCACGTTGCCGCATCGCCCGACCACGATTCCCGAGCATATGCCGAGTTCGCATCGCCGCTATCGCGACTGGACCCATGAGCGCATTCGTTCCGAAGCCACCAAGGTCGGCCCCGATGCGGAGACGCTGATCGACGTCATCCTGCGGTCGCGGCCGCATCCAGAACAGGGCTTCCGCTCCGCGATCGGCATTCTCGGGCTGGTCAAGCGCTACGGCCAAGAACGCGTCGGCGCCGCCTGCGCCCGGGCCCTGCTGCTCAACGCCCGTTCCTACAAATCGGTCGCCGCGATCCTCAAGAACGGCACCGACAGAACTGCTCTTCCCGCCGAGGAGGCGCCCATCCTCTTCCACGCCAACATCCGCGGCCGCAATTACGACAATTGATGAGGAGATCAGCATGCTCATTCACCCCACCGTCGATCGCTTGCGCGCCCTCGGCCTCGCCGCCATGGCCGATACCTTCGTCGAACTGCAGAACAATCCCGAGGCGGCCGAGATGCCGCACGCCGATTGGCTCGGCCTCCTGGTCGATCGCGAGGTCACCGCCCGCGACAACCGCCGCCTCACGCGCCGCTTGACCAGTGCCAAGCTCCGTCAAGCCGCCGCCATCGAGAACGTCGACTATCGCACCGCCCGTGGTCTCGATCGTTCGCTCTTCAGAACCTTGGCACCTGCCAATGGATCCGCGACAGCAACCACCTGGTCATTGTCGCCCCAACCGGCACCGGCAAGTCCTGGCTTGCCTGTGCGCTCGGCAACAAAGCCTGCCGCGACGGCTTCTCCGTCCTCTACAAGCGAACATCCCGCCTGTTCGCCGATCTCGCCCAGGCACGCGGCGAGGGCCGTCTGGCGCGCCTGATCGCCGCGCTCGAGCGCGTCAATCTCCTCATCCTCGACGACTGGGGACCCAAACCGCTCACCGCCGACCAGCGCCGTGATCTGCTCGAGATCGTCGACATCGGGGCGTTGGCTTGATGGTTATCAGGCCATGACTGGCCGCCGATATGGGTTACTGTAGTTGCTCTCCGCTTGCCGGGCGTAAAGGACGCGCTGCAGTTCAGCGCCGCCAGCAATGAATCTGTCAGCAGCATTCTCCGGCCGCTCACCTGTCTTGTAATCGGTCACCCGGACAGCGACGCCGCCGGCGCGCAGGTCAACGCGGGCGATTTTTCCGCGAATGGCGACCGCCGTACCGGGCACATCGACGCGCAACGCAGGGTCCCACGGCCAATCCGGATTTTTAGGCTCTGGCGGATTGGCGTGCTCGCTGAACGGCACCTAGATCCAGCTGCGCGTGCCGCTCTCGGTGAATGTCTCGTTCGTCAAGCCGGCCAGCTTAAACCTCGGAGAGATGCACTTGAGCGCGCTTTTGGCTAATAGCATGCAATGCTTAATCGAACACGTGCGTGAACCAAGTCGCCTAATCTTGGCATGGCAGGCGCCGGACCATTTTGGGGAACGCTTCCGTTGGGCTGTAGGCGTGGTCACACCTTCGCAGGACTACCACTCTTTTCATTATGTGAAGGGCGATGAATTTGCCGCAATTAACCAAATGCGAACCCCAAGGGAGCTCTCGTCGCTAGGTTATCGCGGTTTCACCGTGTTCGGGCCAAACGAATTCATCGGGTACACAAAGAGCGTTCTCTCTCCTTTTCTCCGGCTGCTTCCTCCAAGATCGCGAACTGAACCGCCCCGGGTTTGCCGGAGGCTCTAACTCCTGAGAGGATGGAGCCATGACAAGCAAGACGACGAATAAGTTTTCATCTGAGGTCCGGGCGCGTGCGGTTCGGATGGTTCTGGAACACGCCGGCGAGCATCCGTCGCGCTGGGCGGCAGTTACGTCAATCGCAGCCAAGATCGGGTGCACGCCGCAGACGCTGCACGACTGGGTCAAGAAGGCCGAGGTCGATAGCGGGCAGCGGGCCGGCGTTCCGAACGACACGGCCGAGAAGCTGAAGGCCTTGGAACGGGAGAACCGCGAGCTTCGGCAGGCCAACGAGATCCTGCGCAAGGCAAGCGCTTATTTTGCGATGGCGGAGCTCGACCGCCGGTCCAAGCCATGATCGCCTTCATCGACGATCATCGTGGGGCGCATGGGGTCGAGCCGATCTGCAAGGTCTTGCCGATCGCCCCCTCGACCTACCACGCCCATGTGGCCAAGCGACGCGATCCCGCCAGGCTGTCGGCGCGCGCCAGGCAGGATGTCAGGCTGAAGATCGAGGTCCGGCGCGTCTTCGATCAGAACTTCCGCGTCTACGGCGTGCGCAAGGTCTGGCGGCAGCTCAAGCGCGAAGGCTTCGATGTTGCCCGTTGCACGGTGTCGCGACGGATGCGGGACATGGGTTTGCAAGGGGGCATCCGCGGCAAACCCGTCAAGACCACGATCAGCGACAAGGCCGCGCCATGCCCGCTGGATCACGTCAACCGCCAGTTCAAGGCGGCAACGCCGAATGTTCTCTGGCTCTCCGACTTCACCTATGTCGCGACCTGGACCGGCTTCGTCTACGTTGCCTTTGTGATCGACGCCTATGCCCGCAGGATCGTGGGCTGGCGAGCCTCGCGCACGGCGCATGCAGGCTTCGTGCTCGATGCGCTGGAGCAGGCGCTGCATGATCGACGGCCGGTCCATCGCGGCGGGCTCGTGCACCACAGCGACAGGGGCAGCCAAGGCTTAATCCAGTTTGAAGAGAGCTGGTCCGGGTTGTCTGAATGACGCCCCGGGTTTGTCGGAGGCCATTTGTTGCCGCCATGGCCGGTTCTTCCAAGGTGTAGTAGCGTTGCTCGGCTTCGGCCGGCGGGATGTTGCCGATGGGTTCCAGGAGCGGTCGGTTGTTGATGCAGTCCACCCATTCCAGCGTTGCGAACTCGACGAGCTCGAAGCTGCGCAGCGCCCGCGCCGATCGAAATGCGCGACGCTGGTGATGCGTTCCTCGATGTGAATCGAACGATCGTCGGCGATGGTCACGAGGGTCACCGATTTTGAACCTGCCTCGTTGATGTCGCGCCCTGCGGCATACCGGGCATTATGATCGCGCTTGCGCCCTCCACCGCCGAACGTTTGTGCACATGGCCGAGGGTCCAACAGTTGAAGCCAGTAGTTTGGAGGTCCGCGACGCTGCATGGCGCGGAGCGGTCGGGGCCCGGGGCGCCGCCTAGACTCGTGTGCATGATGCCTATATTGACGGCTCCCTCGACGACCGGGCGAAACCGTCCAAGGAGGCTCTCCGGGGCGTGCGGCTGCGCAAAGCTCAGCCCGTGGACAACAACGGGGACTTGCCCTGGGGCGCGATCAATATCAATTGCTTCTGCTCGCCCGCCAAAGATCTCCACGGAATCGGGCAGTACCAATTCTTTAGTGGTCTTTGACAGCGCGCTGTGATTGCCGCGGATGAAAGGTGCGGATGCCAGCCTGATCGAGGCGCGGGATCTGCTCGGCCAGGAAGCGAGCCGTCTTCGTTGAGGTCTGATCGCCGTCGCAGAGATCGCCGGCGATCAGCAGCGCGCCGACCTGCTCGTCCAGGTAACAGTTAACGACCCGGACGAAGGCGCGCCATTGCCGAGCAGCTCCGCCAGACCGGAATGGCGCAGCGCCAGCAAGCGCAGCGGCGAATCAACTGGATATCCGAGGCATGGACGAAGCGATACGTCAACCTCTCCCATCCTATGTTCGGGTCCCCGCGCATGTGTTGGGACCTTACACGCTAGTCAATCGGCGTGATATGGAAATACCCGAGCGAAGTCGGTTTACCAGCAATAATCACGAACGACCAGTTATCTCTCGGAGGATGGGCATGACTGACGAGCCAATAGACGACGTCTTTGGACTGGGCAAAGAAGCTCTCGTCGTGGAAGCAGGAGGCGCTGTGGCGGCTCGCTATCTGTAACTACCTCAGGGAGGGGGACGCCGACGAATTGCTCGCTATGGTCAAGACGGCTGCGGGCTTCAGTCTCGCGAGCCCCCCTCCGGGCGCGGTCCCGTTCGCCAAGGTCCACTTCGGGGGCGAGATGCACCAGCCCATCATCTTGAAAGACATCGCCAACGTCGAAAACATCAACCGGCTCGTTCCAAAGGGGCGCTCTCCTTTTGCCTCCCGAAGCCGCGTGGTGCAACGACCAGTCCTGGTAGTTGTGCCACGGCTTCGCCGGACGATATATCAGACCGTCAGCTTGGGCTGGCCATGCTGAAGTTAGCGGCGCGTGATAGGGACAGCGCTCTACTGCAATCGGGCGCCGAGTCACGTGCCCGCTAACTTCCCTGTTACGTTTTGGGGCGATCGAAGCAGGATAAGTGCTTTTATATCTTCCGCTGCGCGGCGTTCGCGGCTTCCTCGCACAGGAAAATGAGGACAGCTATGATATGTCAGGCTGGTCAATCGGCCCTTTAATTGCGGTTTGTTGTCAAGCTACCATTCTTCCTCTCTCCCGTGACACGCCGGCAGCGATTGCTCCGTCGGAGCTGGTCAGGTTGCGGAGACGGAGCGATCGCGGATGGCGAGACGATTGCCTGGCGGGCTTGGCAATCGACGTCGGTGGCGGCTTCGTCGCGTTAAGTTGATGCCTTCGTACTAGTCTCTGCCGCGGCAGTTCTTCGTCTTGTGCGGTCCACGAGCATGTCAAACAAACTAACAAAACTGCGCATCTTTACCGACAGAGGTCCCCTGATCGCGCTAACCATCGCTCTGGGGACGGTGGTCGGCGTTGTCGGCCCGACATCGGCGCAGTTCTTCAATTTCGGCGGATATCAGCAGCGGCCGCAGCCGCAACGCGGTGGCGGGTTCGGCGGCGGCTGGTTTGGTAACGATATGTTTAAGCCGTCTGCTCCCCAGCCTCGTTGGGATAGGCGGCAACCCTTACCCCCCGCGCGGGAGGATTTTTCGAGGGCGCCCGCGGTCGGAAAGCGCGATACTGTACCGGAGCGCCATGTTCTTGTGCTCGGTGATGCCATGGCGGACTGGCTCGCCTATGGTCTTGAAGACGCCTATGCCGAACAGTCTGACATGGGCGTGATCCGCAGACATAAGACCGTCTCAGGCCTCATCAGATATCAGCCGAAGGGCAATCCGGCCGATTGGGCCGCCGCAGCCAAAGGCATTCTCCCCACCGAAAAAGCAGACGCCATCGTCGTCATGCTCGGACTCGATGACCGGGTCGGGATCCGCGAGCCGCCGGCTGAGAAATCCGACACCAAGCCGTCGCACAAAAAGGTAGACAAGAAGGATGCCAGAGCCAAACCGGAGGGCGGTACGAACGCCGACGCGAAGCCGGATGACAGACTGGTCGATACGGAATTGTCGCCCAATAACGCCGCCGACGCGCCGGCTATCGAACCGGAGAGTAGCACGCGCTCGCCAAACGGTATCTATGAGTATCGCGAGAAACGCTGGATCGAGCTCTACAAAAACAAGATCGAACAGATGATCGGCGTGCTCAAATCTAAGGGGGTGCCGGTGCTGTGGGTTGGCCTGCCGGTGCTACGTGGCGCTAAGGCAACAGCCGACACGCTGTTTCTGGATTCGCTCTATCGCGAGGCGGCCGGCAAGGCCGGCATCACTTATGTCGATGTCTGGGACGGCTTTGTCGATGAAGCCGGCCATTTTATGCAGCGCGGTCCCGACTTCGAAGGCCAGGTCCGTCAGCTGCGCTCCTCCGACGGCGTGTATTTCACCAAGCCCGGCGCCCGCAAGCTTGCGCATTATGTCGAACGCGAAATCAACCGGTTGCTGGCTGCACGTTCCGCGCCGATCGCGCTGCCGACGGAACCGGCATCGCCCGACGTCAATGCGCTGCCGGGTCAACCGGCCCCGCGCCCGCTCGCCGGACCGATCCTTCCCTTGGTGGCCGCCTCTATCGGCACCGATCAATTGCTCGGCGGTCCAGGCGCGCCGGTGGCAATGGATGCGCTAGCAGCACGTGTCTTGGTCAAAGGTGAGCCCTTGTCGGCACCGGCCGGTCGCGCCGACGATTTTGTCTGGCCGCGCCGCGAAGTCGGACGCGAGGGGTCTAAGGATACTCCTATGGCATCGGCATCGCCCGATGATCGCATCCCGGTTTCGGCCCCGGCGCCAATGCTAAAGCAGAAAAAGAATCGCAGCCAAAGGTGAGGCGCTGACGTTTTGGCCCGCAGGTCTCGCTCAGCGGTGCCTCTTCGGGGGCAATCGCATCGGTTTGCACCTGAACCCGTGGGCGTGACAAACGCAGTTCGCACCTGGAGCAACACTAGGGTTCAGACTCAATTGATGCAATAGGCGACGACGGCGGCGAGGTAGACGGCAGCCAAGAACTTTCTGGCAAGTTTGTCGTAGCGAGCAGCGACGCGTCTGAACTCTTTGAGCCGCCAGAAGCAGCCCTCGATAACATTGGTCCTCTATAGGCGCGTTTGCTGAAGCTGTGGAGGGTCACCCTGTTGGACTTGTTCGGAATGACCGGTTTCGCGCCGCGATCAATGATTACGGCGCGAAAGCCATCGGCATCGTAGCCTTTGTCTCCAATGAGGGAAGACATGGGCGGCGCGAGTTTCAAAAGGTCCGGCCCCGCGGCAATATCTGCGGCTTGTCCCGGAGTGAGATGAAATGCCCAAGATTTGCAATCAGGGTCGCTCAGCGCGTGGATTTTCGTGGTTCGCCCGCCGTGCGAGCCGCCGATCGCCTGTTCATGCTTTCCCCTTTTCCGCCGCGCACCGGCCAATGTGCTTTGATCGAGGTGGAGTCGATCGACAAGGTCAGGCCGTCTTTGCCTTCGATCTCGCGTTCGCGCGTTTCGTCGCTCTCCCGCCCCGACACCCGCGTCAAAGGCCCGCGCCGCCTCTTCCAGAAGTTGTTTCTTCCACGCATAGATCTGGTTCGGGTGCACCTCATAGCGCTGAGCCAGCTCGGTGACCCCTCGCCTGCTCCCGCACCGCCTCTGGCGCAATCTTTCCCTTCAGTGCCGCGTCAATTTTCCCTCTCATCTTCTTGTCATCATGCCCTCCGTCTATCAAACGGAGCGGCCCTTTTCCAACTTAGCCTCTGGTCCCAAAACCGGGGTCTGTTTCACGTTCGAGACGCGGGCCACGCTTTTGTTGAGCGGCACTGGCAGCCGACCAATGGCCGATGGTGAAAAGGCAGTAATCGTCTTGCGTTCGCCTTTCATGAGCGATCCGCGAACGCCCGGTGATTTGGTTCGGCCCGCATTTTATCTAGCTATCCAGTTCGGCCAGTGATTCCCGGTCGAGCAGGACCACCTCTCGCTGAGTCTGTCCGTCGAACCGCAGCATCTTTTTATTGCGCAACGACGAGAGCGCGCGCGATACCGTTTCTAGCGTCAGACCAAGATAATCTGCAATGTCGCGGCGCCCCATCGGCAGGCTCATCGCATTGACCTGCCGCTGAACTTTCATCCATTGGCGATTAGAGTCTCGGCGGATGTTACGCCGTTTGGCGCGGGGTGAGCAACGTGCGATCGGCGAAGCTGGTCGGGGTTGCGCAGCCGGTCGCACGTTGCGGTGAGGTTGGCGGAATAGGCCGCGGGTGTCAGATGGCCCAGCGACGAATGCGGGCGGTGGCTATTGTAGCACGCCGCAATCCTGGTTCGGGCGTGATCAAGGCCGAAGAACAGGGTTTCGTTGAGAAGCTCGTCTCGCATCCGGCCGTTGAAGCTTTCACAGAAGCCGTTCTGCATCGGTTTGCCTGGCGCGATAAAGTGCCAGGCAATCTGGTTGTCCTCCGACCAAGTCAGAATGGCGTTGCAGGTGAACTCGGTGCCGTTGTCCGAGACGATCATGCCAGGCTTGCCGCGGCGACCAATCAACGCCGTCAGCTCGCGCGCCACCCGCCGTCCCGGGATCGAAGTATCGGGATCGCCGCCAGGCATTCCCGGGTCACGTCATCGACGATGTTGAGGATCCGGAACCGGCGCCCATTGGCAAACTGGTCATGGACAAAATCCAGCGACCAACGGGCATTCGGCCGGGCCTCGAGCAGGATCGGCGCCCTGGTCCCGATCGCCCGCTTGCGCCCACCACGGCGGCGCACCGTTAGCTTCTCCTCCCGATAGAGCCGGAACAGCTTTTTATGGTTGATCAGATAACCCTCCCGCCTGAGCAGAACATGCAGCCGCCGATAGCCGAAGCGGCGGCGCTCCTGGGCGATCGCCCTCATGCGTTGGCGAAGGCTGGTATCGTCAGCCTGGGTCGTCCGGTATCTCATGGTTGCGGATTCCGATCGATGTCGCCCAGGATTCCGAGATGATCTCGCCCACCATTCCGATTTGAAGTCGCCCACCCGTTCCGAAATGATGTCGCCCACCATTCCGGGATGATGTCGCCCGGGTGACGAGGCCTCTTCTGGCTCCCATAGGGTCAACTCTTTCGGCTTTGCGAAGGGGACCCTGGATGCCGACGGAGAGGCTTGCGATGCGCCGTGTGCGCGATGTGATCAGAATGAAGGCGGCCGGGCTGCCGAGCCGCGAGATTGCGCGACGGGTGGGCGCGGCGCCCTCGACGGTGCGCCTGGCGCTCCGGCGGTTCGAGGCCGCGGGCTTGAGCTGGCCGTTGCCAGACGACGTCACCGACACGGTTCTGGAACTTCGCCTGTTCGCGAAGACCGGCAATGGCAACCGTCAGGGTCACCGCCGCATTGCCGAGCCCGACTGGGCGACCGTGCACCGCGAGCTCAAACGCAAGCACGTGACGCTGTCGATCCTGTGGGAGGAATATATCGCCGCGGAGCCTGGCGGATACCGGTACTCGCGCTTCTGTGAGCTCTACCGCGCCTGGGAAGGCCGTCTGTCGGTGACGATGCGCCAGGCCCATGCGGCCGGCGACAAGTTGTTCGTCGACTATGCCGGCGATGGCGTGCCGGTGGTGGTCGACCGCCTGACCGGTGAGCGCAGAACGGCGCAGATCTTCGTCGCCGTGCTCGGCGCATCGAGCTTCACCTACGCGCAGGCGACGTGGAC
>NZ_JBVVPS010000057.1:0-19928 GCF_055811355.1 Bradyrhizobium sp. WSM4873
ACATATGACCGCACCGTCATCCCTTGTTCAACCAGAGAAAGATCTTGCAGCCCGGGCCGTTCCACATATGAGTCAGATCAGGGCGACGACGGCGGAGGTGACCCAGGCAAACAGCACCACCATGAGGATCCAGGCGCTGACGACGCCGCGCCAGAGCGCAGGCGCCGCGCGAAGATCGAGGAAATCGAGCGCAATCCGACGGCCCTTGACGGCAGCCAAGGCCAGCAGCAGGGCGTTGCCGAGCAACGGCCGCGGCACCAGCGATGGCACCAGGATGGTCGCGAGCGCGAGGCCAATCAGCGCGAGCCAGGTGATGTCCAGGCGATTCGGCATCGTCACCGCACCAGATAAAGAATCGGGAACATCACGATCCAGACCAGATCGACCATGTGCCAGAAGGCCGTTCCCGTCTCGACGCCGAACGCTTCAGCGCGGCGGCAGACGAATGCGAGGATGATGATGCCGAGGCAGACGTGCAGGAGATGGAAGCCGGTCAGGAGGAAATAGAGTGTGAAGAACGGACTGGTCTCGAGTCCGATGCCGCGTCCGATCTCTTCGGCATATTCGCCGAGCTTGATCGCCACGAACAGGCCGCCAAGCCCCATGGCCGTGAGGAGCCAGTAACGTGTCGCCCGGCTCTCGCTGGCCCGCGCGGCCTTCGTAGCCCGGGCTGCGGCCCAACCGCTCGTCACCAGCACGACAGTGTTCAATCCGGCAAGACCCGGATCAAGCGCCGCCTGCCCCGCCGCGAACACGGCCGGATGGATCGCGCGGGCGACCGTGAAGGCACCGAGAAACAGACCGAAGGCTGCGAGCTCGCTGAAGATCAGCACCCAGATCATGGGATCGCCGGGAAGATCGTCCAGAATTCCCCAGCCGTTTCCCCGTGGCTCGCAATCGGCTGCCGACATCTGCTCTTCCGGATCAGGACACCGGCCAGACTTAGCTCAGCCGTGTCGATCCGAGTTTGTGGCCGGACAAACTTGGGGAATGTCGATCAATTTGTTTGCGCCGTCGCAACGTCCGGCCGGCCGGGTCGCGATACCAAACGCCCCAGAGTTCGGTGGAGCTGCGAGCGATAACATGAGCGATGCACAAATCGGGCTGATCACCGCGACCCCCATCATCATCGTCTTCGCCATCGCGCTGCGGCGAATGGGCGTGCTATCGACCGTCGCCACCGTCTCGGCGGTGAGCCTCTCCGTCGCAATCGCCGCGATGCTGTTTACGACGCAGTAATGACTGCCGTAGCCTCATCTGCGCTGATTGTACACGTCGATGCACACCGCCCCGAGCAGGACCAGGCCCTTGATGACCTGCTGGTAGTCGATGCCGATGCCGAGGATGGACATGCCATTGTTCATCACGCCCATGATCATGGCACCGACCACGGCACCGCCGACGCGGCCGACACCGCCATAGGCCGAGGCGCCGCCGATGAAGCAGGCCGCGATGACGTCGAGCTCGAAGCCGAGGCCCGCCTTCGGCGTTGCGGTGTTGAGGCGCGCGGCGAAGACGAGGCCGGCGAGCGCAGCGAGCACACCCATGTTGACGAAGGTGAGGAAGGTCAACCGTTCCGTCTTGATGCCCGACAGGCTTGCCGCTTTCGCATTGCCGCCGACGGCATAGACCTGCCGACCGATGACGGTACGGCGGGTAACGAAGCCGTATAGCGCGATCAGCGCGGTCATGATGACCAGCACGTTCGGCAGACCGCGATGCGAGGCGATCAGATAGGTGAAATAGAGCACGGCGCAGGCCAGGAGAATGCTCTTGCCGAGGAAGAACGCGTAAGGCTCGACCTCGATGCCGTGCAGCTGCTCGCGCGAGCGCCCCTTGGCGCCGGCGTAGACGAGGCCGAGCGCGAGCACCGCACCGATCAGCATCGACGTCGGGTGCAGCGTGCCGGCCTCGGGCAGCATCTCCGGAATAAACCCCGACGACAATTTCTGGAAGGTCGCCGGGAACGGCCCGAGCGACTGGCCCTGCAACACCGCGAGCGCGAGGCCCTTGAACACCAGCATGCCGGCCAGCGTCACGATGAAGGAGGGGATCTTGAAATAGGCCACCCAATAGCCCTGCGCGGCGCCGATTGCCGCGCCCAGCAGCAGGCAGGCGATGAAGGCGAGCGTGTAGTCGACCTTGTAGGTCACCATCAGCACGGCGGCCACCGCGCCGACGAAGCCCGCGACCGAGCCGACCGAGAGGTCGATATGGCCGGTGACGATGACCAGCAGCATGCCCAGCGCCATGATGACGATGTAGCTGTTCTGGAGCACCAGATTGGTCAGGTTGAGCGGCTGGAGCAGCGTGCCGCCCGTCATGACCTGGAAGAACAGCATGATCGCGATCAGCGACATCAGCATGCCGTAATTGCGCAGATTGTTCTTGATGAAGCTGCCGTGCCGGCCCTCCTCGGGCAGCGAAACCGTCTTGTCGGTCATGGCTGCGATCCTCCCATCTCCGCACCCGCAAGGGCGCTGCTTCCATAATTTCTGTCGTTGCGCATGATGGCGCGCATGATCTTTTCCTGCGTTGCGTCTGCGCCCTTGAACTCGCCTACGAAGGCGCCGTCGTTCATGACGCAGATGCGGTCGCAGATGCCGAGCAGCTCGGGCATCTCCGAGGAGATCACCACGACGCCGCGGCCGGCTTCCGCAAGCTCGTTGATGATACAGTAAATCTCGTACTTGGCACCGACGTCGATGCCCCGTGTCGGCTCGTCCAGGATCAGCACTTTGGGGTCGGTCATCAGCCATTTCGACAGCACGACCTTCTGCTGGTTACCGCCGGAGAGCTGGCCGGTCTCCTGATAGACGTCGGAGCAGCGGATGCGCATCCGGTTGCGGTAGTCGCTGGCGACCTTCAGCTCGGCGATGTCGTCGATCACCCGGTTGGGGGCGACCTGGTCGAGGCTTGCGAGCGTGATGTTCTTGCGGACGTCGTCGGCGAGGATCAGTCCGAGCTGCTTGCGGTCCTCAGTGACATAGGCAAGGCCGGCGTCGATCGCGGCCGCGACGTTCGGCAGCACGATCTCGCGGCCTTCGAGCCTGATACGACCGCTGATATTGGTGCCCCAGGAGCGGCCGAACAGGCTCATGGCGAATTCGGTGCGCCCCGCCCCCATCAACCCGGCGATGCCGACGACCTCGCCGCGCTTGACGCCGAAATTGACGTTCTTGATCACCTGCCGCTCGGGATGGATGGGGTGATAGACCGACCAGTTCTCGACGGTCAGGACCGGCTCGCCGATCTTCACGCTGCGCTCGGGAAAGCGATGGGCGAGATCGCGGTTGACCATGCTGCGGATGATGCGGTCTTCCTGGATCGGCTCGGCGTGGCAATCAATGCTGTCGACGGTGCGGCCGTCGCGCAGCACGGTGATGTGGTCGGCGACCTTGGCGACCTCGTTGAGCTTGTGCGAGATCAGGATCGAGCCGATGCCCTGCGCGCGGAACGCCATCAGCCGCTCCAGCAGCGCGGCGCTGTCGGCCTCGTTGAGGCTCGCGGTCGGCTCGTCCAGGATCAGCATCCGCACCTGCTTGGACAGCGCCTTGGCGATCTCGACCAGCTGCTGCTTGCCGACGCCGAGATCGGTGATCAGCGTATCCGGCGATTCCTTCAGACCGACCTGCGCGAGCAGGTCGCGCGTGCGCCGATACACCTCGTCGCGATCGATGACGCCGAGCTTGGACGGCGGATGCGACAGGAAGATGTTTTCGGCAATCGACATCAGCGGGATCAGCGCCAGCTCTTGATGGATGATGATGATGCCGAGCGCCTCGGAATCGTTGATGTCGCGGAAGCGACGCTCCTCGCCATCAAAGATGATGGTGCCCTCGTAGCTGCCGGCCGGGTAGACGCCGCTGAGCACCTTCATCAGTGTGGACTTGCCGGCACCGTTCTCGCCGACAAGGGCGTGGATCTGCCCGGCTTCAACCGAGAAATTGACGTCGCGCAGCGCCTGGACGCCGGAAAAGCTCTTGCTGACGTTGCGCATCTCAAGCATTGCGGTCATCGGATCATTCTCCCGGGGGCTTCCACAATCGTCATGGCCGGGCTTCTCCCGGCCATCCACGTGCAGCCGCTTGCGAAGAGGGACGTGGATGCCCGGGACAAGCCCGGGCAGGACGAGTTGATAAACATGCGCTTCGCCCTACCCCTAAAGAACTCCCTCTCCGCAGGTCGGGAGAGGGAGTAGACCTCTTACTGGAACTGCGCCTTCTTGTAGTAGCCGCTCTCGACCAGGACCTTCTCCCAATTGTCCTTGTAGACCACGACCGGCTTGAGCAGATAGGACGGCACGGTCTTGGCGCCGTTCTCGTAGGTCTTGGTGTCATTGACGGTGACCTGCTTGCCGGCAAGCGCAGCGTCGACCATGTCGGCGGTCACCTTGGCGAGATCGCGGGTGTCCTTGAAGATGGTCGAATACTGGTCGCCGCGCAGCATCGCCTTGATCGAGGGCACCTCGGCATCCTGGCCCGAGATGATGGGCATCGGCTGGCCGGCGCTGCCATAACCGACGCCCTTCAGCGAGGAGATGATGCCGATCGACAGGCCGTCATACGGCGACAGCACGGCGTTGACCTTCTTGTTGCCGTAGTAGGCGCTGAGCAGATTGTCCATGCGGGCCTGCGCGGTGGCGCCGTCCCAGCGCAGGGTCGCAACCTTGTCCATGCCCATCTGGCCGGAGGCGACGACGAGCTTGCCGCTGTCGATGTACGGCTTCAGCACGCTCATCGCGCCGTTGTAGAAGAAGTAGGCGTTGTTGTCGTCGGGCGAGCCGCCGAACAGCTCGATGTTGAACGGACCCTTGCCCTCCTTGAGGCCAAGCCCTTTCTCGATTGATTGCGCCTGGAGCACGCCGACCTGGAAATTGTCGAAGGTCGCGTAATAGTCGACGTTCGGCGTGCCGCGGATCAAGCGGTCATAGGCGATCACGGTGATGCCTTTTGCTTTCGCCTGCTTGAGCACGTCGGAGAGCGTGGTGCCATCGATCGCGGCGATCACCAGCGCTTTCGCGCCCTTGGTCACCATGTTCTCGACCTGGGAGAGCTGGTTCGGAATGTCGTCCTCGGCATATTGCAGGTCGGTATTGTAGCCGCGCTCCTTCAGCACCTTGACCATGTTGTTGCCATCGTCGATCCAGCGCGCCGAAGATTTGGTCGGCATGGCGATGCCGACTGTTGCTTTGTCCTGGGCCGAGGCGGTGACGCCTGCGGCCATCGTCGCGGCGCCGGCCAGCGCCAGCGCCAGGAATGTCGTCTTCAGTTTCAACATGATTCGCTCCCTTGGATGTCAGACTGTTTTTTGGTGTCGTCGAGAAGTTTGGCGGTGTGCGGCTTCGAGCCTCCTATGCGAGCTTGACGTCAGGCTCCGCGCGACCATGCGCGGAGGCCTCCAACAGGAAGGTGTAGCCGGCTTGCGGATCGGCGGCACGCGCCGTCGCATCCATGTCCTGCCAGGCCGAGGTGACGAGGAGACGCGACAGATCGGGGCCGACAAAAACGGGGCAGCTCGCCTGCTTTGCCGGCACGCTCAGCGAACGCAGCCGCTCGCCTTGCGGAGAGTAGACGTCGATGCGGCTCGCGCCCCAGCAGGCATTCCAGATGTTTCCGTCCGCGTCACACACCGAACCGTCGAGGCCGCCGATGCCGGTGTGGCGCAGCAGCACTTCCGGCTCGCCGCGCGGCAGGCCGGTCGTGGGATTGAGCGGCACCGCATAGAGGACCGCGCGCGCAGTGTCGGCGAAGTAGCCAGTGGCGCCGTCGGGCGAGAAGCAGATCGAGTTGGGAATGCTGATGCGCGGAAACAGCATCGATATCTCGCCGCGATGGAATGCGTAGATCGCGCCTGCCCCTGCTTCCGCCTTGCGGCCCATGGTGCCGATCCAGAACGTGCCGGAGGGATGCACGCGGGCATCGTTGGAGCGGGTCGCGGGATTGTCGGCTTCGAGCGGACAGAGCAGCGTCATCGCGCCGTCGGCGATCTTGCGGATATAGAGCCCGTCTTCCGCGACGATCAACTGCCGTTCGGCATCGATCCGCCCAAGTGCGCTCGCCATCCGGCTCAGCGCATGGACGCGAATGCTGCCGCTGCCGAGCTGCGCCTCGAACAGTCGCCCCTCCCGGATATCGAACCACCAGGCCGTGTCCGTGCTCACGTCATAGGTCGGCCCCTCGCCGAGATGGCAAGGATCGTCCGAAAGAACCGAGGTCGGCACCTGTTCCATCAGGACCTCCTCATCGCAAAACGATAGACCGTATGATGGCGATAGACCTCGCCGGGCGCCAGGCGCGGGCTCGGGAAATCCGGCCGGTTCGGTGCATCCGGCCAGATATGCGGCTCCAGGCACATCGCGTCTGACTGCCGGTAGAGCTTGCCACCCTTGCCCGAAATCGTGCCGTCGAGATAATTACCCGAATAGACCTGCAGACCAGGCTGATCCGTGAACAGCTCCATGATGCGCCCCGAGCGCGGCGCCTCCAGCCGTGCCGCGAGCGCAAGCTTGCCGTCGCGCGCGAGACAGTAGGTGTGGTCGTAGCCCTTGCCGTTGCGCAATTGCTGGTGGCTCTCGCGGATGCGCTCGCCGACGGGCCGCGGCTCGCGGAAATCGAACGGCGTGCCGGCAACGCTGCGCGGCGGCTCCGGCAACGGAATGGCGGTGGGATCGATCGCGAGGAAATGCCCGGCGGCGACTGTCAGCTTGTGATCGAGAATGGGCGTCCCTGATGTCGCGCCTTCCAGATTGAAGAAGCTGTGGTTGGTCAGGTTCACGATGGTCGGCCGGTCGGTCCTCGCCTCCATGATCAGGGATAGCTCGGCCGGGCCGGTGACGCGATAAGTCAGGCGAACCTCGAGACGACCGGGATAGTTTTCCTCGCCGTGCGGGCTCGTGTAGGTCAGCGTGACCGCGGGCTCGGCGCCGTCGTCGATCTCCGCAACGTCCCAGAGCTTGCGGTCGAAGCCGTCGAGGCCGCCATGCAGCGCATTCGGACCATTGTTGACGGGAAGCTGCACCGTTTCGCCGTCGAGCGAAAATTGCCCGTTGGCGATGCGATTGGCGTAGCGGCCGACGGTGGCGCCGAAGAACTTTCGTTCGGCGAGATAGCCGGCGAATGCGTCATGGCCGAGCACGACGTCGTCGTAGCCACCCTTGGCGTCCGGCGCGATCAAGGCCTGCAAGACTGCACCATGGGTGATAATGCGCGCCTCGAACCCGCCCTCTCCGCGCAGCACGATGCGCTCCACCTTGCGGCCGTCCGGCAGCGTTCCGAAGACGTCTCTTTCTGTTTTCGATCCAGCCATGATCAATCCACAAACGGTTCGACGATCGTGCGCCTGCCGAGCAGGAAGGCGTCCGCAACGAGACGAAGCGGCGCCAAATCCACGTCGCTCGCGCCGGTCGCGGCGAGCGTGACGAAGCGCCGGTAAAGCTCCCGATATTCCTCATCGGGCGCCTCGGCAACGATCTTGCCGTCGATCGCCATGATCCGGCCGCCGCGGGATAGCGCCATCCGGCCCTGGTCGGTTTCGACCAGGATATCCCAGCTCTGCGGCCCGGTCTGGCGGAAATCGAACTCGGCGGTCACAGGCAGGCCGTCGATGTCGGTCAGCGTCAGCTTCGCGGCGATCGGCGCCTGGCAATTGGCGGGGAAGGCGAGCTCGGCCGCGGTGACGAACACGGGCTTGGGCAGGATCCTGGTCAGGATCGACAGCGCATTGATGCCGGGATCGAACACCCCGAGCCCGCCCGGCTCCCAGATCCATGCCTGCCCCGGATGCCAGACGCGGACGTCCTCTTTCCAGTTGATGTGCACCGAACGGATGCGGCGCGCGGCGAGCCACTCGCGCGACGGCTCGACTGCCGGCGCATGGCGCGAATGCCAGGTCGCAAACAGCGTTCGCTTGGCCTCACTCGCCATTGCGATCAACGGATCGAGCTCGGCAACTCCGGCGCCGGGCGGCTTCTCCAGCATGACATGCTTGCCGGCCCTGAGCGCTGCGACCGCCTGGGCGCGGCGCACTTGAGGCGGCGTGCAGAGCGACACCGCGTCGATCGGCGGACCTTTTTCCAGCAGCTCCTCGATGGTCGCGAAATGCGGAAGATCCGGCAGCGAGGCATTGCGGCTGGCGACGGCGGCCAGCGTCGCGCCGGGAACCGCTGCGATGGCGCCGACATGCTGATCCCGCGCGATCTTGCCGAAGCCGACGATGGCGATGCGAAGCTCAGTCACGATCTTTCTCCAGCTTCCGCGGACGGCAGCGCTTCGGCCGGTACAGTCTCGATCACTGTTCCCTCATGGCGGCGCATGCCGTTGTGAATGACGTAGACCATCGCCTCCGACGCAGTCGTTGCATCACCGGCCGCGATGGCATCGACGATCTTCTGATGCCAGAGCAGAACGGTGTCGCGGTCTTCCGGTTCGACCGGTGCGCTGAGCAGGAACGAGGCGCGCAACGCAGCCTCGATAACGTGCCCGATCGAGCGCATGAACAGATTACCGGAGGCGCGCGCCACACCGACATGGAGCGCGAGGTCGGCATCGGCGAAGCCAACGGAGTCGGAAGCTTCAAGCCGCATCCGCTCCATGCAGCGACGCAGCTCGACGACGTCCTGCTCCGACCGCTGTGCCGCCGCCAGCGCGGCCGCGCGCGGCTCGACCGCGAGGCGGATCTCGGCGAGGTCGTTGAGGAAGCGCTTGTCGATCCCGGCGTCCAGGTGCCAGGCCAGCACATCGGCGTCGAACATGTTCCAGGCGACGCGCTCGCGCACGACGGTGCCGACGCGGGCCTTGGTGGTGAGCAGGCCCTTGGCAACCAGCGTCTTGACGCTCTCGCGCAGCACCGGCCGCGACACGCCGAACATTGCGATCATCTCGGCATCGCCCGGCAGGCGCGTGCCTTCCGCATAGCGGCCGGCGATGATGTCGACGCCGATCGAGCGGGCCACCTCCGCGTGATTGGAGTGCGCCCGGCGCGTCGGGATGACGAGGATGCGCGAGGTGGTCATGAGACTGCTCCCGCGCGCTTTGCCACGGGCCGGCGCGCGAGCGCGACCAATCCCTGTTGCAAGGCGATGAAGGCGAACAGCAGCACGCCGGTCGCGATCTTGGTCCACCAGCTCGACAGCGTCCCGTCGAAATTGATGTAGGTCTGGATCATGCCCTGGATCAGCACGCCGAGGAAGGTGCCGATCACCGAGCCCTGCCCGCCCGTGAGCAGCGTACCGCCGATGACGACGGCCGCGATGCTGTCGAGCTCGACGCCGACAGCGGAGAGCGAGTAGCCGGCGCTGGTGTAGAAGGAGAAGACGATGCCGGCAATGCCGGCGAGCAGGCTCGACAGCATGTAGATCTTCACCGTCATCCTGCCGACGGCGACGCCCATCAGGCTCGCGGTCGCCCGGCTGCCGCCGAGCGCATAGACATTGGCGCCGAACCGGGTGAGCTGCAGCAGCAATGCGCCGCCGATCACGATCGTAAGCATGATGACCGCTACCGCCGTCAGCCGCCCTCCGCCGGGTAGTCGCAGTGCGAAGTCCGACACGGTGGAATAGACCGGTGCTGTGATCGGCACCGATTCTGTCGAGAGCAGGAAGCTGGCACCCCGGGCCAAGAACATGCCGGCGAGCGTCACGATGAATGGCGGCAAATCGAAGACATGGATCACCGCACCCATCGCCGCGCCGAAAGCCGCTGAGAGTGCGAGAATGGCGACGAAGGCGACCAGGGGCGGCATTCCCCAGCGCTCGATCGCAAGCGCGACGAACACCGTGGTGAAGCCGATCACCGAGCCGACCGAGAGATCGATGCCGCCGGAAATGATGACGAAGGTCATGCCGGTCGCGACGATGCCGAGGAAGGCGTTGTCGGTCAGAAGATTGCCAACCACGCGGGTGGAGGCGATGTTGGGAAACTGCATGGCGCAGAGCGCGAACCCCGCGACGAGCACGATCGCCGTGATGAAGACGGGCGGCAGGCCTTTCATGCCTTGGTCCTCCGCAGCCGCGCCACGATTCCGGCAAAGCCCGACAGCTTCGGCGATTGCAGCAGCAGCACCGCGAGCACCACCACCGCCTTGACCAGCAAATTGAACTCCGGCGGATAGCCCGAGAGCAGAATGCCCGTGTTCATGGTCTGGATGATCAGCGCGCCGAGCACGGCCAGCACGAGACTGAAGCGGCCGCCGAACAGGGAGGTGCCGCCGATCACCACCGCGAGGATGGCGTCGAGCTCGAGCCAGAGGCCGGCATTGTTGGCATCCGCACCCATGATGTCGGCCGCCGCGATGACGCCGGCAAGCGCAGCGCAAACGCCGCACCAGACATAGACCGCCAAGATCATCGCGCGCGTGCCGACGCCGGCGAGCTCGCTTGCGCGCGCATTGCCGCCGGTGGCCTCGATCAGCAATCCGAGTGCCGAGCCGCGCACCATCGCGCCGGTGAGGATCAGCATCCCCAGCGCGATCGCGACCGGCACCGGTACGCCGAAAATAGAGCCATTGCCGAGCCAGACCAGATCGGCCGAGGAGAAGGTCACGATGCGGCCCTCTGTGATGAGCTGGGCGATGCCGCGCCCCGCAACCATCAGGATCAGGGTCGCCACGATCGGCTGCATGCCGAGCACCGCGACGAGAAATCCGTTCCACAATCCGCAGATCAGGCCCGCACCGAGCGCAGCAGCCAGTACCACCGTCAGACTGTGGTTGTCGGCGAGGCTCGCCGCGATCGCGCCGGAGATCGCCATCACCGCACCGACCGACAGATCGATGCCGCGCGTCGCGATCACCAGGACCATGCCGAGCGAGAGCAGCGCCACCGGCGTGCCCCGGTTGAGCACGTCGATCAGGCTGCCGAACAGACGGCCATCCTGCAGGCGCAGATCGAAGAATTGCGGCGACACCACACGGTCGACCGCGAGGATGACGATCAATGCGAGGATCTGGGCAAGGCCGCGGCGCGGCAGCAGCGCTGTCATGTGTGAGCCTCAAGCGCAACGGCGACGCTATCGGCGGCAATGGCGGCGAGAATGTTGCCGACATCGATCGCCTCGCCGGCGAGCTCTTCGACATGCGCGCGGTCGCGCAGCACCACGACCCGGTCCGAATAGGTCACGATCTCATCGAGCTCGGAGGAGATCACGAGCAGCGCAAGCCCGTCGTCGCAGAGCTCGCGTATCAGGCGGATGATCTCGGCATGCGCACCGACGTCGATGCCGCGTGTCGGCTCGTCCAGCACGAGCAGCCGTGGCGAGGTCGCAAGCCACCGTGCCAGCAGGACCTTCTGCTGATTGCCACCGGACAGCAGACCGACGGGACGCTCCGGATCGGGCGGGCGAATGTCGAGCATCTTGACGTAACGGCTTGCGATCTCGTCCTGCTCGCGTCGCGACAGCGGCCGATGCAAACCGCGCTTGGCCTGGAGCGCGAGCACGATGTTCTCGCGGACGGTGAGCTCGGCGACGATGCCGTCGGTCTTGCGCTCCTCAGGGCAATAGCCAAAGCCGTGGCGCACGCCGTCGCGCGGCGACTGGAGCCGCACGGGGACGCCCTCCACTTTCGCCTGCCCACGATCAGCGCGCTCGGCGCCGAACACCAGCCGCGCCGTCTCGGTCCGGCCCGAGCCAAGCAAGCCGGCGAGACCGACGACCTCGCCATGGCGCAACTCGAGATTGAACGGCGCGACATAGCCTGATTTGCCATAATTCTCGAAGCTCGCGCAGACTTCGCGGGCCTGATGCTCGCACGTCGCGGCCCGCGCGCTGGTGGTCTCGGCCAGCTCGCGGCCGAGCATCATCCGGATCAGCTCGAGCCGCGACAGCGACGCGGTCTCGCGCTCGCCGACCAGGCGACCATTTCGCAAAACGGTGATTCGATCGGAGATCTCATAGACCTGGTCGAGGAAATGGCTGACGAAGACGATGCCAATGCCGCGCTTGGCAAGCTGACGCATGATGCCGAAAAGAATCTCGACCTCATGGCGATCGAGGCTTGCGGTCGGCTCGTCCAGGATCAGCACGCGCGCCGAGAGATCGACGGCGCGCGCGATCGCGGTGACATGCTGGATCGCCACCGAATAATTGCCAAGCGGCGCTGATACGTCGATGTCGAGTCCGAAATCCGCGAGCAGCGCCTTCGCGCGACGTCGCATCTCGCCTTCGCGCACCATGCCGAAGCGCATCGGTTGCCGGTCGAGAAACAGGTTCTGCGCCACCGAGAGATTGGGCAGCAAATTGACTTCCTGGTAGACCGTGGCGATGCCGGCCTGGAGCGCCGCCTTGGCCGACCGCGGCGCGACCTCTTCGCCGCCCAGCCTGACGATGCCGGCATCGCGCGGAAATACGCCCGTGACGACCTTGATCAGCGTCGACTTGCCGGCGCCGTTCTCACCGAGCAGCGCATGGATCTCGCCGGCGCGAAGTGTGAAGTCGACTTCCTGCAACGCACGCACAGCACCAAAACTCTTGCTGATCCCGCGCACCTCCAGCAGGGAAGCAGCGGAATCCGGGCTGTTCTCCATGACAAATTCACTCCCAGCGGCGTCCGCTGACGATGCGGACACGGAGCCTGTTCGTTCGCGCAGCGATTTCGAGCGGGATCGCCGGACTGCCGACACACGGCCGTCCGGCGACGCACTCCCTCAGTAACCGAGGCCCTTCTTGCTGTCGTAGATCTTCTGCGGATCATCGGTGGGCGTGTAGAGCTTCGACTCGGTCTGGATCCATTTCGGCGGAACGGTGCCCTTGTCCTTGAAGGCGGCGATGGCATCGAGCGCGGGGCCAGCCATGTTCGGCGTCAGCTCGACTGTGGCATTGGCTTCGCCGGCGACCATCGCCTTGAAGATGTCGGGGACCGCATCGATCGAGACGGTGAGGATCTCCTTGCCGGGCTTGAGGCCAGCTTCCTTCATCGCCTGGATCGCGCCGACCATCATGTCGTCGTTATGCGCATAGACCGCGCAGATCGACTTGCCGCCGCCTTCGGCCTTGATGAAGCTTTCCATCACTTCCTTGCCCTTGGCGCGGGTGAAGTCGCCGGTCTGGCTGCGCACCACCTTCAGGTTCGCATGCTTGGCGATGGCGGTGTCAAAACCCTTCTTGCGATTGGCGGCGACGCTCGCGCCGACCGTTCCCTGCAATTCGACGATGTTGCAGGCCTTTGCCCCGACGGTCTTCGCCAGCCAGTCGCCGGCGACCTCGCCTTCGTGCACGCTGTCGGAGGTCACGGCGGTGAGATAGAGCTCCTTCCCGGAAGGATCGATGTCGCGGTCGAGCAGCACGACCGGGATCTTGGCCTCCTTGGCTTCCTTCAGCACCGAGTCCCAGCCGGTCGAGACGACGGGCGCGAGGAAGATCGCGTCGACATTCTGCGCGATGAAGGAGCGGATCGCCTTGATCTGGTTCTCCTGCTTCTGCTGCGCATCGGCGATCTTGAGATTGACCTTGCGCTTGGTGGCCTCCTGCTTGGAGACCGAGGTCTCGGCCGCCCGCCAGCCGGATTCCGATCCGATCTGCGAGAAGCCGATGGTGAGCTCGGCGGCATTCGCCGGCAGCGCGAGCAGCAACGCGGCCGTGGCGCTGGCCGCAAAGAGGGCTTTGAGGATCATCAGGCGTATCTCCCAAATGTTATCCGGGGCGCCGTTTGGTAGCATCGCACCCACAGGCCGACCTTTGAGGCGGCGGAAGGGACTATTTCACGGAAGTTTGGTTCCGACTAGTCATATTATTTGACTATTAAGGGGGAAAGCGTGCGCTAGCGGACGGGTGATGTATATGACACGCACAGCGCGATTATGTTCCAGCGATGCAACGAGGAGATGAAGAAAATAATGCGGGCTGTTGCGAGAGCGACGGTGCGCTCCCTCGCCCCGTTCTTACGGGGAGAGGGTTGGGGTGAGGGGCTGTCTCCGCTCAATCGGTGACAGACGGACTCGTGGAGAGTCCCCCTCACCCGAATTTGCGCTTTGCGCAAATTCGACCTCTCCCCGCAAGCGGGGCGAGGTGAAGAAGGTCGGCACTAGATCAGCTTCCGCTGCGCCAGGTTCTTCATCAGCGCGCCGATGCCGAAGGTCCAGGGCTCGCACTCGTCGCTGGTCCGCATGCGGTTGACGAGTTTGCCGAGTTGGGGCGCTGAGATCGTGACGATGTCGTCGCGTTTGTGGGTGAACCCCTGTCCCGGCGCGTCGCGATCCTTGACCGGCGCGAACATGGTCCCGAGGAATAGCACGAAGCCATCAGGATATTGATGCACCTTGCCGATGGTCTGCTCGACCAGATCGGTCGGATCGCGGCTGATCATGCTGATCGAGGAATGGCCGTCGAGGACGAAACCGTCCTGCCCCTTCACGTTCAGGCTGATGTCGAGCTTGCGGGCGTCATCGAGGGTAAAGCTGTCGTCGAACAGACGCAGCAGCGGGCCGATGGAGCACGAGGCGTTGTTGTCTTTGGCCTTCGACAACAGCAGGGCCGAACGGCCCTCGAAGTCGCGCAGATTGACGTCGTTGCCGAGCGCGCCGCCGACAATCTTGCCGCGGCTCGAGACGAACAGCACCAGCTCCGGCTCGGGGTTGTTCCAGGTCGACTTCGGATGCAGCCCCGCATCCATGCCGGTGCCGACCGACGACAAGGTCGGCGCCTTGGTGAAGACTTCGGCATCAGGGCCGATGCCGACTTCGAGATACTGGCTCCAGGCGTTCTGGTCCATCAGCACCTGCTTCAGGTGCATCGCCTGGTCTGAGCCCGGCTTGAGCTTCGACAGATCGTCGCCGATCAGCCGCGTCACTTCCTTCCGGATCGCTTCAGCCGAGGCCGGATTGCCTTTCGCCCGCTCCTCGATCACGCGCTCCAGCATCGAGATGGCAAAGGTCACGCCGGCCGCCTTGAGCGTCTGGAGATCGACGGGTGCGAGCAGCCACGGCTTCTTGGGATCGCGCTGATCGGGCGGCGTGTTGGCGACGATAGCCTCGAGATCGCCGATGCGCTCGCCCTTGGTCGCGGCAAGCGCCCTCGCCGGATCGTCTTCCTCGCAGAGCGTGCTGATGGTCGGGAATGTTGCGGTGAGGTCGAACACACCATCGCCGCGCACGGCGACCACGGCCGGGCCATTCGCCTGCGGCAGCCAGACGCGGCCGACAAGCGTTCCCCGCGCGCCGTCCTCGGGAAGAAGGTCCTTTACCGTCAATGTCGTCATGGGCGTATCCTCGCTCTTTTCGGATCGGCCGCGCTCGCGGAGGCCTATCACATTGGCGAAGACCAATAAACGTCTGGGACGGGAAGTCCAGCGCGGCTGCCCGTCGCGCTCCTATGCCCCCGCCCGGGCTTTTCGGGCCGCGATCTGCTGAAGCGCCCAGCGCGCGTTCTTGCGCACCTCAGGATCTGGATCGTCGGCGATGACGGCAAGGAAGGCTTCGCCGTCGTGGTGGGCGATTTCGCCGAGCGCAGCAGCGGCTTCCTTCCGCAAATTCGCCTGTTCATGGTTGACGCAATTGCCGATCGGGCGAACCGCGCGCTCGATCTTCATCCGGCCAAGGCTGCGGATTGCCTTCAGCCGCACCTGCCAGAACTCATCACCGAGCGAAGCGATGAGCTGGTCGGCGGCAATCGATCCGTTGACGTTGAGGCCCAGCGTTTCCGCGGCCATCTCCCGCACCATCCAGTCCGAATCCTTCAACGCGCGCGTGATCATCTCGGCCGCGGGCTTCATCTGCGAGAAGGCGAGCGCGCTGACGGCGGCACGGCGCACATGCGCGTCCGGATCGTTGATCAGCGCGGTCAGCGCTGGAATTGATTCCTCCAGCTTGAGGAACCCGATCACGCCGATCGCCTGCACCCGCACGGCGGCGTCGGAATCCTGGAGCGCTTCCAGCGCGGGTTTCAAGGTATCCTTGCTGCGCAGCTCCTTCAGCGCACGCAAGGCGCCCATGCGGACGAAGGCGTGGGCATGCTTGACCAGCGGCAGGATGATCTCGGCGCAAGCCGGATCCTTGAACTCCGCCATGCTGTCGGCGGCGGCAGACGCAACGATTCTTTCAGGATCGACCAGCAGCTTCACCAGCGCGCTGGCGGCCTCCGGTCCGTCGAACTCGCCAAGCGCCATCGCGACCTGCTGGCGCACGCCGGCATCGGGATCGGCGACCATTTTGGCGAGATGGCCGACCGCTGCGGGATCGCCGGAATGGCCGAGCGCGATGATCGCGACGCGGCGCTCCCCTGGATCGGCGGCCTGGAGCCGCTCGTCGGCATCTTCGAGATCGTCGTAGGATTCGAACGGGCTCGACATGGCTACCTCAGGAGATAGGGAATGTTGACGGTGACGGCGCCGGTCGGGCAATCCGCCTCGCAGGGCATGCAGTACCAGCATTCGTCATAGGCCATGTAGGCCTTGTTGGTCATATCGCTGATCCGCAGCACGTCCAGCGGACAGACGTCGACGCACACGGTGCAGCCCTTGTCCGCGATGCATTTGGCGTCGTCGACGACCACCGGAACCGATGTCTGATAGGAAGCGAGAGGCATCGTATGTCTCCTGTTACTTTTGCGGCGGGTCAGGCTGTCGCGCGGATGCGCTGCTTGTCGTAGAGATCCTTCTCATCGTCGGCGATCGGTACGATATAGGGCTCCACGGCACGCTTCTCGCTGGTCATCTTGCCGTCCTGCTTGCTCAGCAGCGTGTGGCAGAACCAGTTCTCGTTGTCCTTCTCCGGGAAATCCGTCCGCCAGTGATAGAGGCCCCATCGGCTTTCCTCGCGGTAGAGCGAGGCATGCACAGCCATGTCCGCGCAGTCCATGATCGACTGGACTTCGAGCGCGCGGAGCAGTTCGTGCGCATTGCGCGCGATCATGCGCTCCTGCATGTCTTCCCTCGCTTCGGCGAGCCGGCGCATACCGAGTTCATATTTGCGCGTGACTTTCGGCGGCTGGAGATAGTCATTGACGAGACGCCGCGTCTTGTACTCGATCTGGTTCGGCGGAATGCCGTCCTCGCGTTTGGTCGGCGCCATCACCCGGTCGCGTTCCTTCGCGACTTCGGTGGCGTCGAACTCAGCAAAATCGTGATTGTCCGCGAATTCCATCGCGTCCACCCCGGCGACCGAGCCGTTGGTGAAGGCGCCGAGCATGTAATTGTGCGGCACGCTCGCCATGTCGCCGGCGGCATAGAGGCCCGGCACGGTGGTGCGCGCGTTGTCGTCGACGAACACGCCGGACGCGCTGTGACCAGAGCAGAAACCGATCTCGGAGATATGCATCTCGATCGACTCGCTGCGGTAGTCGACGCCACGCCCCTGCTGGAACAGGCCGCGTGTGGGACGCTCCACCTTGTGCAACGTCGATTCGATCTCCGAGATGGTGTCGGGGTGAAGATGCTTGAGCTGGAGAAACACCGGGCCCTTGCCGGACAGCAGCTCGTTATAGAATTCCAGCATCATCTGGCCAGACCAGTAATCGCATTCGATGAAGCGCGATCCCTCGTTGTTGGCGGTGAAGGCACCGAAGGGACCGGCGACATAGGCGCAGGCCGGGCCGTTATAGTCCTTGATCAGCGGATTGATCTGATAGCATTCGAGGTTCGCCAGGGCCGCACCGGCGTGATAGGCCATGGAATAGCCGTCACCGGAATTGGCCGCGTTCTCGTAGGTGCCGAACATGTAGCCGGAGGTCGGCAGGCCGAGACGGCCGGCGGCGCCCATGCACAGGATGACAGCCTTGGCCTTGATCACCAGCATCTCGGCGGTGCGGGTATTGACGCTGATCGCGCCGGCAATGCGGCCGTCTGCGGACTTGAGCAGCCGCGTCGCCATGTAGCGGTTGGAGATCAGGATGCGGGCGCGGCGGAGCTGGCGATACAGCGCCTTCTTCACGGTCTCGCCGTTCGGCATCGGCAGCACGTAGGTGCCGATGTGGTGCACCTTCTTGACGGCGTAGTCGCCGTTCTCGTTCTTCAGGAAGCGGATGCCGAAACTGTCGAGTTCCTCGATGATCGAGTAGCAGTTCTGCGCGTATTTGTAGACCGCCTTCTGATCGACGATGCCGTCATTGGCGATGGTGATTTCCTTGGTGTACTGCTCCGGCGTCGCGTAGCCGGGAATGACGGCGTTGTTCAAACCGTCCATGCCCATCGAGATCGCTCCGGAGCGCTTGACGTTGGCCTTTTCGAGCAGGACGACATTGGCCTTCGGATTCTTCAGCTTCGCCTTCAACGCCGCCATCGGGCCGGCAGTGCCGCCGCCGATGACGAGCACGTCGCAGGAAACCTCCGAAAGTCCGTCGACGATCTGATCTAGTGACATCGCTTGCTCCTGGTCCGCCGGCAGATCCGGCGCCTTTGCATCAGATTTGTTCAGCAGGCGTCCCGGCGATAGCAATTAGTTGTCGCCGGGCTGCGATTTGCGCCTCAGCGCTCGACAAAGGCCTTTTCGATCACGAAATGACCGGGCCGGCTGTGATTGCCCTCGACAAAGCCTCGCGCGGAAACCATCGCGGGGAGTTCCTCCAGCATCGCCGGGCTGCCGCACAGCATGATGCGGTCGGTCTCGATATCGAGGCCTGATAGACCGATATCGTCGAAGAGCTGGTTCGACGCGATCAGGTCGGAGATGCGGCCGCGATTCCTGAACGGCTCGCGGGTGACGGTCGGGTAGTAGACGAGCTTGTCGCGGATCAGCGGCCCGAAGAACTCGTGATTGCGCAAGCCTTCGACGAGGTGCTCACCATAGGAGAGCTCGGAGACCTGGCGGCAGCCATGGGCGAGCACGATGGTCTCGTAATTCTCGTAGACGTCGGGGTCCTTGATCAGGCTGGCGAACGGCGCGAGTCCCGTTCCGGTCGAGAGCAGCAACAGGCGTTTGCCGGGAATGAGATTGCCGGTGATCAGCGTGCCCGTGGCCTTGCGGCCGACCAGGATGACGTCCCCCTCCCTGATCTTCTGAAGGCGCGAGGTCAGCGGACCGTCCTGCACCTTGATCGAGAAGAACTCGAGCGCCTCCTCGTGATTGGCGCTGGCCATGCTGTAGGCCCGCAGCAACGGTCTGCCTTCGACCTCCAGTCCGATCATCGCAAACTGGCCGTTCTGGAAGCGGAAGCCCGGATCGCGCGTCGCGGTAAAGCTGAACAGGCTGTCGGTCCAGTGCCTGACCGACAGAACCGTTTCCTTCTGAAATGCGCTCATTGTCTCTCCTGACCTCGATTGCGCACAAGGTTTCGGAGAGACAGGAATCCGGCAACGCCGAACTGAAATCCCCGGTCGATTAGTTTCACATTTCGTGGGCGATGATCGAACAGCGGGCAGCGAAGATCAGCGCCTTGCGCCTGCGCCTGGCAATTAGTTGCTATCGCAGCAGCGCTGCGGCAACGTAGAGAAGGGTCGGAGACACGTCATGACCTTGGTGGCACCGACCGTGGCAGATTACGAAGCAAGCGCCGACCTCGCGACGCTCCGCGTTCGCACCGCTCAGGACGACACGCTCGACTTGCCGGCGGAAACGCTCCGCCTCTCCTGCAAATGCGCCCACTGCACCCGCGCCCGCTTCGACGGCCGCTTCCCCGAGCGGTTTCCAGGCATCGCGATCACCGAAATCGGCGATCTCGGTTACGGGCTGAACATCTCGTTTTCGGATGGGCATAATCGGGGGATTTACCCGAAGCCGTATTTGCTGAGCCTGGCGGGGCGGTAGGCACGACGCAGCCGTGAGATTAGCACCACAGCGGCCACAAACTCCGCTGTCATTCCCTGCGAAAGCGGGGAATCCAGTACGCCGCGCCCTCACCGTTTCCCACTGAAGCCTCTGGAATACTGGATCGCCCCCCGTCGCGGGCGATGACAGCGAGAGTTAGGCGCGAGCATGCCCCAAGCGCGTCAGTGCGGGCGCAGCAATGACGGAGACTGTGGCGGGCGCATACGCTAACAACACCGCCGCCGGCACCAACAGGACA
>NZ_JBVVPS010000058.1:0-17331 GCF_055811355.1 Bradyrhizobium sp. WSM4873
CCCCTACCCATAACCGGGGTTTTCCCTTACCCCAAACCCCGCCTTCGGTTTGGGGGGCCCCCCCCCCCCCCGCAGTTCGTCCAGGCTCTCGAGTGTGGAGATGCGCGCGGCGCGGCGGGCCAGCTCGTCGTAATTTTGCGCCACCTTGCGCAGCACGTCCCGCGTCTCGGGATATTCGCAATTGTCCGCCTTGGTGCGGAATTCTTCCGCTCGCATCCGCCAGTACCGCGGAGGGTGCATCCGCTCGGCTCCCATGGGCCACTCCCTTCGATTGGTCCAACTGTTCATGTTCGTTAATGACGAGCACGTCCGGGAGTTCCGGCGCTGACGTTCCGGCTCCGATCACACGTGCAGATTGCGCACGAACTGCAGCTGACGACGACAGCATCTCGCGGGAAAGATCGACTTTAGTTCAAATGCAGCAGGGCGGATTCGGCAGGATGCAATGGGTTCGCGCCATGCTGGAACACGTCCCTTGCGACAGACGCAACGGGGACAGCTCGGAGAGATCGTCGATGTATGTCGTCGCCGCCGCGTTGCTGGTGCTGTCGGGACTGTTCTACTCCGCGAGCCATCACGAGATCGGCTCGTTCGGCGTCACCATGTGCACCTATGGAGGTGCGTTCTGCGACAACCCGCTGATCGTCTTTTCCGGCGCAGCGCTGGCCGGCGCCTGGGGCATGTTCGTCAGCATCAAATAGTCCGACCGCACGCGCTCAGGGGACAAACGTCTCGCCGGTGTCCGTGCGCGGACTTCGACGGCCGGCCATGGCGGGCCGCTCGCGCTCGGGATGCGCGCATCCGCTGCACCCGGTTCTTGGATGATGCAGTTATACAGGTGTTTTGCCCGACGAGTCAAACGGAGATTCGCTTTATCAGAAAACAAGCGAGACGCCCGTTACCCCGCGCCCGGGAACCTTGTTCCCGCATTAGCATTTGTGAAGGACGCGCCCCGACCGAGACCGCTCCTGCCATGGCCGACAGTGCCCTCACCCCGACGAAATCCGCGCCGACGCTGTTGCAGAGGCTGGGGCCGGGTCTCGTCACCGGGGCGGCCGACGACGATCCGTCCGGCATCGCCACCTATTCGCAGGCCGGCGCGCAATTCGGTTACGGACTGCTCTGGACGGTGTTTCTGACCACACCGTTCATGATCGCCATCCAGCTCGTCAGCGCCCGGATCGGCCGCGTCACCGGCAAGGGGCTGGCCGCCAACGTGATGCAGATCGCGCCGCGCTGGGCGGTGCTGTCGCTCGTCGCCATGCTCGTCGCCGCCAACACCTTCAACATCGCCGCCGACATCGCCGCGATGGCGGAGGCGCTCTCGCTCGTGATCGGCGGCCTCAACCACGAGCACGCGCTGATCTTCGCGGCGGGCTCGACCCTGCTGCAGGTGTTCCTGCCCTATCGGCGCTATTCGCCGGTGCTGAAATTTCTCACCCTGGCGCTGTTCGCCTATGTCGCGACCGCCTTCACCGTCAAGATCCCGTGGAGCACGGCGCTGCTCGCGGCGGTGTGGCCGAAGACGAATGTCAGCGCCGACTATTTCATGATGGTCGTCGCCGTGCTCGGCACCACGATCAGCCCGTATCTGTTCTTCTGGCAGGCCTCGCAGGAGGTGGAAGAGATGAACCAGGGCAAGCGCGACAAGCCGCTGCGCGAGCTGAAGCGCGGCGGCAGTCCGGAGCTGGCGCGCATCCGGGCCGACACCCTCTCCGGCATGCTGCTCTCCAACGGCATCGCCTTCTTCATCATCCTCACCACCGCGTCGGTGCTGCACGCGAATGGCGTCACCAACATCAATTCGGCGACGGAGGCCGCCGAGGCGCTGCGGCCGCTCGCCGGCGACTTCACCTTCGCCCTGTTCGCGACCGGCATCATCGGCACGGGACTGCTCGCAATTCCGGTGCTGGCGGGCTCGGCCGCTTACGGCGTGGCAGAGATCTTCGGCTGGCGCGCGACGCTGGAGGCGAAGCCCGACGAGGCGGTCGGCTTCTACACCATCATCGCCGCGGCAACCATCATCGGCTTCGGTCTGGGGTTCACCGGCATCGATTCGATCCACATGCTGGTCTGGAGCGCCGTGCTCAACGGCATCGTCGCCGTTCCGATCATGGCCATGATGATGCTGATCGTCTCGAGCAAGGCGATCATGGGTCGCTTCAAGGGCCGGTCATGGCTCGTCGCGCTGGGCTGGCTCGGCACCGCGTTGATGGCGCTGGCCGTGCTCGCTCTGCTCGGCTCGTCCGCGATCGGCTGACCAGCTAGCCTTTGACTAGCCTTGCGACAAGGCTGCCGATATCTGCGAGGCGATGACGAGGGCCGCGAAGACGGCCGGCACGCTGATGAAGCGCAGGAATTGGTCGATCGAAAGCATCGCTGTCTCCCCCAAGACAAAAAAAGAATAAGCCCGCCGCGCTATTCCACCCCGTGCCCGGCGTGCTGATCGGCCGTCAGAAACTGATCGGAAAATGGCGGCTCACCCATCGTGAGCAGCGCCAGGATCGAAATCACAGCCAGAAATTTCATGGCCGGAGGGTCGATCCCGATTGTGGCCAAAAACGTCACAGCATGGTGCCTTTTCAGGACGATCCCGGGCAACATCATGGCTGTCCCCACCGGATTCCCCGGGTCTTCCCGACAGAATGGCCGGAAGGGGCTTCCCGGCGCACCTCACCAGGCTTCACTGCGCAGGGCCGTTAGCCTAACAATTGTGGCTGGAGCCGGGCTTGCGAGCCGGCCAAAGAAAAAAGCCCAGCCGGGCGACAGGGAGCGACATGACCAAATCGTCGAAAGCAATAAGCCTCGAGATTCTCGCCTGCGACGCCGGCTGGAGAAACTACCACTTCCTCAAGCTGACGACCGAGGACGGCATCGTCGGCTGGAGCGAGTTCGACGAGGGCTTCGGCTCGCCGGGTGTCGGTGCTGCGATCCAGCGCCTGTCCGCCCGCGTCGTTGGGCAGAACGTTTTCCGCCACGAGCGCATCTACGCCGAACTGTTCGCGGCCACGCGTCCCGCCGCCGGCGGCGTGGTGGCGCAGGCGCTCGGCGCGATCGAGAATGCGCTGCTCGATGCCAAGGCGAAGTGTCTCGGTGTGCCGTGCTACGAACTGCTCGGCGGCAAGATCCGCGACCGTGTCAGGGTCTATTGGTCGCATTGCGCGACGTGGCGGATCAATCATCCGTCCTGGTACAAACCGCCGATCGAGAACCTCGACGGCGTCAAGGCAATGGGACGCGAGGTCCGCGAGAACAAGTTCACCGCGCTCAAGACCAACATTTTCTCCTACGACGACGGCAAGCCAACCGGTTGGCGACCGGGCTTCGGCTCGCCCTTCGCCCCCGAAATCAACGTCGATCGCAAGATCCTGCGCGACCTGCGCATGCATCTGGAAGCGATCCGCGACGGTGCAGGCCCTGATGTCGACATCCTGCTAGACTGCAACTTCAACGCCAAGACCGAGGGATATCTGGAGATCCTGCGCACCATTGCGGACCTCGACATGTTCTGGATCGAGATCGACAGTTTCAATCCAGAAGCGCTCGGTTACATCCGCAGGCAAAGTCCGCATCCGATCTCGTCCTGCGAGACGCTATTGGGCTTGCGGGAATTCCTGCCCTATTTTCGCGAGCAGGCCGTGGACGTCGCAATCATCGACACGCCCTGGAACGGCGTCTGGCAGTCGATGAAGATCGCGGCCGCCGCGGAAGCGTTCGAAGTCAACGTTGCCCCGCACAATTTCTACGGCCATCTCTGTTCGATGATGAACGCGCATTTTTGCGCCGCCGTGCCGAACCTGCGCATCATGGAGATCGACATCGATCGCCTGGCGTGGGACCGCGAGCTTTTCACGCATGAGCCTGAAATTCAGAACGGCCATCTGGTCATTCCGGACCGGCCCGGCTGGGGCACCGATCCGAACGAGGAAGCCCTTCGCGCGCATCCGCCGAAGACCAGTGGCGGATTGCTCAACTACGGTCGCAAGAACTAGACGTCTTACGGCGTCACTGGATTGACGGTCGGGGACGTCTTTGGCCCCGGCCGCGCCGGCTCGATCGGTGATTTCGGTTCGGTCGGGAGAATTTTGGCACCTGCGGCGCGCGCGGCTTCACCCGTGGTTGCGTACATTGCGACGTGGGCGGGCTGCGTCTTGGCCCGATTCCATGGTCCGTGATCGACGATGAGCATCGCAGCAATCGTCACCGCGGCCACAATCAACGCGATCACGCCGGGATGGCGAAGCGCTGAGGACATGGAATTTGCGAAGCGGTCCGTTGCCATCGTGGAACCCATAGGTTTTCCTCTCGCAGGTTAATGCAATCGGGTCCTGCGAGTTCCGCCCTTGGCCAACGCAAGTTCCAAGCGGGGAACCTGAGCGCCACAAGGCCTTCAGTGTTTCACATCCGGCCGGGTATCGCCGACGAACCGGTCGCGGTTCGGCATTTTGACGGCCGCAAGCGATTTGGCATCGAGCGTCGCATCCGCTTCTATCAGTCCATTCAGGTTCAGGATGTACGCGGAGACCGCATAAACCTCCTCATCGCTTAACGATTGCGGCGCGTTCTGCGGCATCGCGCGGCGGATGTAGTCGAACAGCGTCGGCGCATACGGCCAATAGCTACCGACCGTGCGGATCGGCTTTGGCGTTGCGATCGTGCCCTGCCCACCGACGAGCCGGTCACCGAGCCCGCCCTCGCCCTTGTCGCCGTGACATGATGCACATTGCTGGGCGAACACCTCGCGCCCATGGCTGACCGAGCCGCTTCCCTTCGGCAGATTGCTGCCGTCGCGTCCGATGTCGATATTCCAGCCCGCGATCTCCGCAGCTGTCGCGGGGCGTCCGAGGCCGTACAGGCTTTGTGCTTGCGCTCCGCTCGCGAACGCACACAGCAAGATGACGACAGCAATGCCGCAAGTCTCACGCCAGCGCATTGGTCACCTCGCCGTCGGCCGCGATGCGCCACGGCCAGATCGCGTTGTTGTGGTAGAAATAGTTCTCGCCGCGCACCGCGAGCAACTCAGAGAGCGTCGGCTGCACATAGCCGGTCTCGTCGATGGCACGGCTCTGAATCACGGCGGGCTTGCCGTCCCATCGCCACGGCAAACGGAAGCGCGTGAGAGCACGCGTCAGCACCGGCTCCTGCAATTGCGCGCTTTGCCAACTTTTTCCCTCGTCGACGGACACTTCGACGCGCGCGATCTTGCCATGCCCGCTCCAGGCGATGCCGGTGATCTCGTGGAAGCCGGGCGCGCTCAGACGTTGGCCGCCGGAGGGCCGTGTGATGATCGACTTCGCCTCCATGTAGAACGAAAATTCACGCGCGGTGCCGTCCGGCAGAAGGTCGGTGTATTTCGAGGTCTCCTCGCGCGAATAAACCGGCTCAGCCGCCACATGCAGGCGGCGCAGCCACTTCACGCTCATATTGCCCTCGAAGCCCGGCAGGAACAGCCGCAGCGGATAGCCCTGCTGCGGGCGCAGCCGCTCGCCGTTCTGGCTGTAGACCAGCATGGCGTCCTCTAGGCATTTCTCGATCGGGATGCTGCGGGTCAGTGCAGCCGCGTCGGCGCCCTCGGCAACAACCCATTTGGCTTCCGGCTTCAGCCCGGCCTCTTGCAGCACCAGCTTGAGGCTGACGCCGGTCCATTCTGCACAACTCACCAGACCCACGAGGTCCGACGCTGTCTTGCCGTATGGCTTGGTGTAGCCGGGATTGCCGGAGCATTCGAGAAAGTGGACGCGCGATTCCGACGGGAAACGCCTGAGATCATCCATTGTGAAGATCAGCGGGCGCTCGACCAGCCCATGCAACATCAACCGGTGCTGGGCCGGATCGATGGTGGGAACGCCGCCGTGATGACGCTCATAGAAAAGGCCGTTCGGCGTAATGATGCCATCGAGCTCTTGCAACGGCGTCCGGCTGGAGGCAGAGATGTACTGCTTGAGAGTCTTCGAGATGTTCTTGACAACTCCCTTCTCGAACAGCGATGGCGCGCCATAGAGCTGGCCCCCCGTCGGCTCGCCCGGCGCCTTCATCCATTCGGGAATGTTGGGTGGAAGGTTGTCGGTCCCTGCGGCAGCCGACGCGCGTGCGCCCAGCACGGTACCACCCGCCACCGCAGCACCGCCGCGCAGAAAGCGGCGGCGAGTCGTCCCCGCGGGTTTGTCGAACGTTCTACTCATTTGCGGATCCTCGGCTGAAGCGCGATCCGCATGAAACATTCTGCGACGAGCATTTGCAATTCGCACCTGTTTCAAAAACAGGCGATTTCCATCTGGACTGATCTAAATCCGGTGGCGGCGACGGCAGTTCTCTTCTTCGCGATGCACAAACGGCTCGTCCGTCACTCGCCCGGCGCGATCGCATTGCTCGGGGTCGGCCGGTCGGCGATCTGCTGGCCGAACAGGCTGCCGATCAGTTCGACCGCGGTGCGCGCGGTGCGGCCGCGCTCGTCGAGAAACGGATTGAGCTCGACGATGTCGACTGACCCGACCACGCCGGAATCGTGCAGGAGCTCCATGATCAGATGCGCCTCACGATAGGTCGCGCCGCCCGGCACTGTCGTGCCCACGCCCGGTGCGACGCAGGGGTCGAGAAAATCGACATCGAAGCTGACATGCAGTACGCCGTTGCTGGCCCTGACACGCTCGATGACGCGGCGGATCAGCACGGCGACGCCGAACTCGTCGATCTGGCGCATGTCGACAACCCTGATCCGGCGCGTGCGCATCAACTCCTTTTCGAGCTTGTCGATTGAGCGCGCGCCGAATAGGTCGAGCCTGTCGGGATCGATCGGGGCGCGCGGATCATCGCCGAGCAATCCGTCAAGGCCGGGTTCGCCGCACAGGAATGCCGCCGACATGCCGTGCATGTTGGCGGTGATCGTCGTCGCCGGCGTGTTGTAGTCGGCATGGGCATCGAGCCAGAGCACGAATAGCTCGCGTCCGCGCTCCTGCCAGTGGCGGGCCATGGCATTCACCGATCCCATCGACAACGTGTGATCGCCGCCGAGAAAAATCGGCAGCGCGCCGGTTTTCGCGATCTCGTAACCTCTGCGGCTCAGCACGCGCGTCCAGCGCTGGATTTCGCGGTAGTGATTGGCTTTGTCCGGGGGCCTGTCTGCGAGGTCCCGGAGCTCGGCCACCGAGAGATCGCCGTAATCGACGACCTCGAAATCCAGGCTCTCGAGCAATGTCGCAAGGCCGGCGGTGCGGAGCGCCGCAGGGCCCATCAGGGTACCGCGCTGCGAAGCCCCCATGTCGATGGGAGCGCCGAGCAAGGCGATGCGCCGGGCTCGATCAGTCGTGGTCGGGTCGGTCACAGCTGTCTCCCGAGATCAGCAAGATTGAGCCAGCCTAACAGAGATTCGCATCCGTCGTTTCACGGGGAAGGTCCGCGCTGGGGACGCCTCGTCTCGGAACAAAATCCGGCGCGCCGAATTGCTCATTCAAGGCCGGTACCCGCCGTCAAAACCACGGCGCCTGTCGCGGATAGCCAAAGGTCATGCGACCCGCTGTTCAGAACGAGCGCTCGCGCGGATAGCCAAAGGTATCGGCCTCCGTCACATGATCAGCCTGGAGGTCGCGCACTTGAGCACGGAGATCCCGCAGTCCACCTCACATCCCGGCATGGCCGAGCGCGCCATCGATGCCGCGACGGACGTATCCCGCACCATCGGTGAAGTCGCAGGTGGCCTGCATGCAGCTGTCGACCGCGTGACCTCCGCTATCGACGAAGCGAGGAAACCGGGCCGCCCCCTCGCGACCGTCGCTGCAATCACGCGCGAAGCGCCGCTCGCCAGCCTGTTCGTTGCTTTCCTGTTCGGGGTCGCGGTCGCGCGGCGGCGCTAGAATTGAGCGGGCCCGTTCAGGCGGCACTGACGGCGACGCACTCGGCTGCGAGGAATTGCCGCTCGAATGCCTCCGCCGGCATCGGACGGCCGAAGAAATAGCCCTGGCCTTCCTCGCATCCCATGCTCACCAGGAAGTCGGCCGTAGCGCGATTCTCGATGCCTTCGGCCACGACCGTCAGTCCGAGCTGTTTGCTGAGGCCGATGGTCGACCCGACGATCGCGGCATCGTCGGAATTCGCGAGCAGTCCGAGCACGAACGACCGGTCGATCTTGAGCCCATCGAGCGGAAACTTCTTCAAATAGCTCAGGCTCGCATAGCCAGTGCCGAAATCGTCGAACAGGACGCGGACGCCGAGCTGCTGGATGCGTTTGAACATGTCGAGCACGCGGGCTTCGTCGTGAAGCAGGATGTCTTCGGTAACCTCGAGTTCGAGCAGCGACGGCGTGAGCCCCGTCGCTTCGAGCATTTCCGCAACCGAATGCGCGAGGTCGCCGGAGTGGATCTGCGAGGGCGACAAATTGATCGCGACGCGCACTCTGTCGCCGGACAATTCCCAGACGCGTGCCTGTCGGCAGGCGGTCTCCATCACCCAGTTTCCGATCCGCTCAGACAGGGCTGAGCTATTGACCACCGGCATGAACTCTCCCGGCGAAACGTAGCCGCGCACGGGGTGCCGCCAGCGGATGAGAGCTTCGGCGCCGACCAGGCTCGCGTCGATCAGGCGAACCTGCGGCTGGTAGAACAGCTCGAACTCGCCGCGATCGGCGGCGAGCGCCAATTCACTCTCCAGCGTCAGCCGGTTCTCGAGCTCCTGCCGGATCGCGCTCTCGAAGACCACATAACCGCCGCGCCGCGTCAGCTTTGCCTTGGTCAGCGCAAGATGACCGTTGCTCAGGAGATCGTCGGCGCTGTGTCCGCCTTCCGGATGGACGGCGACGCCGACGCTGATCCTGACGCGGTGCTGCCGCGTGCTGGTCGCAAGCGGCGCTTCGAACGCGCGCGCGATGCGCCCGGCGAACTCTGCGATCGGCTCGTCGCTGTCGCCGCCTTTGCGCGCAATGGCGAATTCGTCTCCGCTAAGCCGGGCAACGACAGCGCCGTCGCGCGCCTCGGTTTTCAGGCGCCCCGCGACCGCCTGCAGCACGAGATCTCCGGCGGAATGGCCGAGCATGTCGTTGATGCTCTGGAAGCCGTCGAGCCCGATCACGAGTAGCGCGACCTCGCAAGGGCGTTGCCCCGCATCGGCGATCATGTCGACCAGTCCGGCATGCAGCGTGTTGCGGTTGGCAAGACCGGTTAGCGCGTCGTACTCGGCGAGGTATCTGACGCGTTCGGCCTCGCGCTTACGGACCGAGATATCGCGGAGGATCGCTCCGTACTGGAAGCCGTCCGTTCCCTGCCAGCCTGAGAAGCTCGCCTCGACCGGAAAAATTTCACCGTTCTTGCGCCGTCCTTCGAATTCAACGACGACCGCCCCGCCGGGAACCAGGAGGGCCTGGCGTGCGGCGTCGCGCATGGACGGCCTCGCGTCACCGTCCACCGACACGGCGCACAGCGTTTCGAACGGGCGGCCGATGATCTCGGCGGGCATATAGCCGAAGATCGCACTGGCGCCGGGATTCCACACGGTGATCAGCTGACCCTCATCGGTGCAGACGAGGCCATCGCCGAGCGACATCGCAATACGATGAAAGCGGCTTTCGGCGATGCGCCCCAAGAGACCGCGGAAATCGATTTCGTCGAGTGCAACCGCCGTCAGATAAGCCACAATCGCGATGTGGAACAGCGATGTGTCGATGATGAACGGCCATCTTGCTTGCACGAGGACCGCAACCAGCTCGAAGACCGCCCCGGCCGAGATCAGGATTGCGACGCGAATTCCCGGTCCGAGGCGGCGCCACGAATACACCATCAGCAGGCAGACCACAGCGAGACCCAGGATCATGCCGGTATCGGAGGTCCAGCGCAGCATCCGGCTCTGGAGGATCGATTCCGCTGCCAGCGCCTGGAGGATGGGTCCGGAGATGATGCGGCCATTTGGAACGCTGAAGCGGTCGCCGAGTTCGAGCGCCGTCGCACCAACGATGACCTTCTTGTCTCTCAGCCTGTCGAGAGCGGCGGTTTCGCCGCGAAGCACGTCGACATAGGAGACACTCGGAACGGAGCTCGCCCGAATACTGAAATCGATCAGGAACGGCGGCCGCCGATTGGCGTCCTGCCCGGCCAATACGACGGCCATCGACGGCATCAAGGCATCGCCCAGCTTCTCGCCGAACGGATATCGGCGAACGAGCCCGTCGGATTCGATCGCGACATTGACCAGCGCCGGCCACGACTGGTTGCTGAACGGCTTCAGGGGGCGGTTGATGTGAGCTGCGCCGCCATTCGGCGCCGGCTGCTTGAAGGACGGCAGGATCGTCGAGCCGCCGACGTCACGCAATGCGTTCACGAAGGCCTCGTCGGAGGCTGGATCGGATGGCGAGCTGAAATCGACGTCGAAAGCGATGTCCTGCGCCCCCGCGGCCTCTAATCTGTGCAACAGTTCCGCGTGCAGCCGGCGCGGCCAGGGCCATACCCCGATCTGGTCGATCGAGGGCGCATCGATGGCTACCACAACGACGTTGCCGCTCGCGGCACGCGATTGCCAAGTGAACCGCAGGTCGGTCAGCGCGTTGCGAAGCGCACCATGCCACCCCGTGGACAGCACGATCGCCAGCGCGGTCACGACTAGAATATGCGGACGATAGCGCTTCACTCCGATCCTCCCGCGCACCCGCTTCTGCAGGTACGCCCCCTCATCCCCTAAGAAATCGCCTCAGTGCTTGTTGTGGCCAAACGCATTGCCGTGACCATTGCTGCCGTTGCCGCCGCCATTCCCGTTGCCGTTACCGTTGTTACCCCTGCCGTTACCGGTGGCACCGTTGTTGCCGTTACCCTCGCCGGAATTGCCGTTACCGGAGTTGCCCTTGTCCGGTTTGGTCTTGCCACCGGAGTCTCCGCTGCCGGCCCCAGAGCCGTCGCTGGACGCACCGGCCGTGGTCGCGGCTATTGTCGTGCTCGCAGCCGACGAGCTGGTGCTGCCAGCCGTCACGCCGCTGCTCGTCGTGACCGCAGTCTGGACGGTGCTGTTGGACGCCGTCGTGCTCGCTTTCGAGTCGCTCCAAACCGTCTCGGTGCTGGCGTGCGCGTTGCGCACCTGTCCGGCGGCACCGCCGCCGTGGGCGAGCCCGTGCGTGACCTTGTGGACGTTCAGCTTGACCTCGCCGAGCGAGTTCGAGATCCGCACGACGCCAGGCTTTGCAGCACTGCCCTTGGACGCGTGAGCTCCGGCCGCCTGTTGCGATGGCTTGAGCGCGCGGGCCGCCTTGGTGCCCTTATCGATTGGACCGAGCGCGTGGATCGTATGGCCGTTCGCGGCGTTGCGCGGGGCCGACAGGCCTGATTTCGGCACGGGGACGCGCTCGATGCTCGAGGCGCGCGGCTTGCCGTGCTCGATTGGGTTGAAGGTGCCGGAGCCGCTCAGAGAGAGGCCGGGCTTGCCATGCTCGAAGACGGTGGCGGCCTGCCCCGGCAGGACCTGGGCGATCTGTCCGGTCTTGAAGTCGGAGACCTCGACCTGGCCGCGAAGCACGCCGACCTTGGTGCTGCCCGCGCCCACCGTGACGCTGAACTGGGTCCCCTTGACCACGGCGGCGAGATAGGGCGTCTCGACCTCGAAATGCTTGACGTTGCGCTTCTCGACCTCGAGCAGGATCGAACCTGCCCGCTGGATGATGGTAGTCGAGAGGCCCTCCTTGCTCTCGGTCGGCAAGCCGACCACCGAGTTGGGAGAGATCAGGATCGTCTCCTCGCCGCGGACGAGCAGCACGCGGCCATTACGTCCGGTGCGAATGGTGTCGCCGGGCTTGAGCGCCTCCTGCTGACTTAAAGACACTTGCTGAGCGCCGCTGGTGGCCACCCAGACCTCGCCGGTGGCCTTGCCGACCGACCAGACGCCGTCGTCCGCGGCGGATGCGCCCGAGGCCGTTCCCACGATCAGCGCAGCCGCGAAGGCGCACCGCATTCCAATCTTGTTGAGCATGACGATCCTCAGTCCGCGTTACAGCCGGCCTTGAGGGGTATCCGAAATCACTCAACATAGGATTATCGGGAAGCGGCCAGCGGAGCGGTCGCGTTAACGGTTCATTGACCATAAAAAACTATGAAAAATCATGTGGCTAACGAACCCTTACCGCTTCACGGGCACATCTCCGTCAAACTACGGGGACAGGCGCGTTGCGCCCGCAGGGAAGCGGCATGTCGTTACCACAATGGTGCTGTTGGCACCGTTTTTCGCCGGAGTTCCTCAGGCTTTCGCGCAGCAGGCGAACCAGCCGGGCTTCGATCCGCGCCAACCAGAGAAATATTTTGAAAACCAAACCGAGCGGGAATCCCTGAGACGTCCTCCGGTCAGACTCCCGACAGTCGGTCAGCCCAACACCGGCGGCGATACCAAGCCTCAGTTCGTGCTGCGCGGCATCAACGTCAGCGGAGCCCGGGCCGTTTCCCCCGATCGCATCGCCGCGGTCTACCAGCCCTATGTCGGCAAGAAGGTTTCGCAGGCGGATCTCGCCGCGATCGCCGGCGCGATCAGCGATCTCTACCGCGCCGATGGTTTTCACTTGAGCCGTGCGATCGTGCCGCCGCAGGACATTGCCGACGGCCTGCTCCGGATCCAGGTGATCGAAGGCGCCATCGTGCAGACCGAGCTGAAAGGTGATGGCGCCGAGCAGTTCGGCGTGAGACCGATGCTTGGGCCGGTTCTGGCTGAGCAACCGTCGCGCCTGGCAACGCTGGAACGTCAGCTCTTTCTCGTCAACGGCAGACCTGGTCTCCGGATCACCGATACCGCACTGGAGGAGATCGGCGGTGCAACCGGCCGCTTCCGCCTCATCGTCTATTTGAAGACCTGGCACGTCTTCTCGTCGTTCGGTCTGGACAATCTCGGCTCATCATCAGTCGGTCCGTGGCAGACCTATGCGATCGGCGCGTTCAACTCCTATCTCACGCCCGGCGACACGCTGGCGGTCAACCTGTCGACCATCGCCAACGACCCCCGCCAGCTTGGCTTCGCACGGCTGTCCTACGATGCACCCGTCGGCGTCGACGGCGTGCGTCTTGGCGGGTCCGTCCTATACAGCGCGGTCAGGCCGGGCGATGCGCGCCGCCTCGACAGCGACATCACCACGACCGAGGCGTTCGAGCTGCGTGCCAGCGTCGTCCCATTGCAGTCGCAATCCTCCTCGCTGACCCTGACCGCGGCGACGACCTTCAGCAACGTGTCCGAGCATGACCTTTACGGCGCCTGGTACAACGACCACATCAGGACCGCGAGCCTGACCGCCGACTACCGGCTCCAGGATCATTTCGGCGGCACCAATTTCGCGACGCTGACCTACCGCCAGGGCCTCGACATCTTCGGTGCCTCGCATTTCGACGACGACCTGTTGTCGCGCGATGGCGCGTCATCGAACTTCTCGGTGCTGAACCTCTGGTTCACGCGCTACCAGACGCTCAACGACGTCTGGTCGCTCAAGCTCTCCGCTGCGAGCCAGACGGCGTCACGGCCGCTGTTCACCTCGCAGCAATTCTATCTCGGCGGCGCTGCCTTCGGGCGCGGCTATGGCGCAGCCGAAATCAGCGGCGACAACGGTCTTGCCGGCTCCCTCGAACTGCGCTTCGACCAGAAGCTCAATTTCCGCTACTGGACCGGCTATCAGCTCTATGCCTTCGGTGACGCCGGCGCCGTCTGGAACCACGGTTACCGCCTGAGCGAGGGCCTGTCGCTGACCTCGGCCGGAGCTGGCGTGCGGTTCTTCCTGCCGGACGATTTCCAGGCCGATCTCGGCGTGGCCGTCCCCCTGAGCTACCGGGCGCCCGACAACGAGCGCCGCAGCCCGCGCTTCCTGTTTACTCTGTCAAGCGCGTTGCGGCTCTGCTCCGAACGCGGCAAGGGCGGTTGTCTGTAAACCCCTTCTCCTTCGCGCTGTGGCCCCCGGCATGCGGCCCTTTTTGGGCCGTGCCACACAGACTTGCCTAAATTTAATCCCGTAACCTGCTCACGATCGCTCGATCCGGGAGTTCCCAATGGCCATGTTCAGTCAAAAGTGATTTGAGACGGAACCATGAAAAAGGTGTTTGCAGTTCTGGCGTTTCTCTGCGTCCTCGGCGTTGGCCAGTATTTCGTCGTCAGCCGGTTCGCGATCCGCCATGAGGTCTTGACCCTGTTCGACGCCGCCCGCCAGCGGCCGATTGCCGTCGAAATCGCTGTACGGCGCGATTACGAGACCAAGGCCAATCTCGGCCTCTGGAAGCTCCCGCTCGCCATCATCAGCAACGGCAATACCGTCAAAGCCACCGAATATTCCTTCCTCGCCAACGTGCTCGCCGCACGTGGTTATCTCGTCGCCAGCATCCAGCAGGATCTGCCGAGCGATCCGCCGCTGATGACCAAGGCCGGCCAGCAATATGTCGGCCGGCGCGAGGTCTATATTCGCTGCGAGGCCAACATCCTCTTCACCTTGGGCGAGTTGAAGCGGCGGCAGGAGAACGCCGACTACGACCACATCACGCTCGTCGGGCATTCCAACGGTGGCGACGTTTCGATGTATGTCGCCCATCAGCACCCGGAGCTGGTGTCGAAAGTGATCACGCTCGACAATCTGCGGGTGCCTTTCGTGCTTAGCGACCACATGAAGATCCTGTCGTTCCGCTCGAAGGATCCGCATTTCGTAACCGATCCCGGCGTGCTGCCGACGCCAGAAGAGGCCAAGGCGCGCGGAATCGACATTGTCCACACTGGCGCACAGCATACCGAGATGAGCGATCGCGGTCCCGATGCTGTCAAAGAGAAGATCCAGGCGACACTCGACCGCTTCCTGCGCGACAGCGCCAGCAGCGCGCTCGCCCCGGCCGATACACGAAGCCCGATGATCATGAACCCCGGCGACTATTAGTCCGGCCCCTTTGCGGCAGATCAAGGCTGCCGCGAGCCGGCCACGATAGAAAGGGCCTCGCCATCTCGGAGAGGCACGTGTCGCACTCCATCGAAAACCTTGAAAGACTCGATACGACAAGCTTTGCCCTGCCTGCGGCAAGGACGCCGAGATTCGTCCGGCATCTCTATCGTTCGGCTCGCAAGCTGCTGCGGTCGATCATCGCCCGCATCGACCTCTCGCAGTTTCCGGGTTCGTGCTGCGGATGAGGACGGCGTCGCTAGCAAACAACACACAGGGTTGCTCTATGCACCGGCATTTGAGACGAATTTGCCTGCTGGTTGCCGTGGCCTCGAGCGTGGGCACGTCGTCCGCTCTCGCCGCCGATGCAGATCACGGCGCCGACCTTGCGAGGCGCTGGTGCGCCAGCTGCCATGTCGTGGCGAACGGCCAAACCCAGGCGAGCGCCGACGTCCCCTCTTTCGTGTCCGTTGCGCGCAGGCCTGACTTCAGTTCGGAAAGGCTCGCCTTTTTCCTGCTAGACCCGCACCCGAAGATGCCGAATTTCCCCTTGAGCCGGATCGAAGCCGGCGATATCGCGGCTTACATCGCATCGCTGCGTTAGCAGAGCGATCGATCCGTCAAGACACCTGCGACAGATGCAAATCCCTGCTGAGAACCGCCAAGGATCAGCGGAAATGATGATGGGCGGCGAATGAGGTCCATTCGACGACCCATCATCGACCGGTACCAGGGCGGATATTCACGCCTTGCAAGTCCAATCTGTGGACGCGCCGTGAACACACCGAGAATTAGGACTTGCCCTTCCCCGGTTGCATCAGACTGCCGGTCATCTGGCGCATGTGGTCTCCGGCACTGGTGAACTGGCTGCGCAGGAAATCCGATTGGATTCGCATCGCCTCCTGAAGGTCGGTGGCATGGACGAGCTTGCGGGCATGCTCGAATGCCGACTTCATGTTCTGCTCGGTGAAAGCGAGCGCCTGCTTCGACACATCCGCCCCCGCGCCCGGAACGGTCGTCATCGATTTGGTGGCGGCTTCGAAAAACATCCCGAATGCCTTTTCCGCCTGGTCAATCGTCTTCTCGGCCAGGTCGCGCAGTTCGGCCGGAACTTCGAGCTTCGGTTCGATCATGGTCGCACTCCTCCCGTTTTCAGAACTGAATACCACACTTGCCGGATCGCCTGCCAGCGTCCAGCCCGGGGAAGACGTAGCCCGACGGCCGGCTCTGGCAGGAAAACGTAAGGCCGGCGCGCAGGCTGGCTCAGGACAGGGGGTGTTCGGGAAGGGTTTCTTCGGTGGCGAGGTCTTCGACGAGCTTGATGACCTCGAAACGCTGCCGGGGCGCAAGCTTCAGAAACGCGCGGAGCAGCCGCAGGCTTTCGACGGTGCCGCTTGCAGGCGCGCCGAGCTTGAGGTGCAGCTCAGCTGCGAAATTGAGGTTCTTCATCTCGCACCTATGACAAGCATCGGACTTCGTGATCCAACATCGAGGCCCCAACTAACAACCAAACGCCAGAACCGGATGCCATAACCGGATGCTATGGCGACGGCGCGCCTTTCGGCCCGGGGGAAGCCCGTGTGTTCGCACGCCAAGCCACATGTGCAAACGCGCACACCTGAACAGGTTGCAACTATGTCAAGAAACAACCCCTCCGGCAAGCCTAACAGTTGGCGCAGCGATGCTTCGTCTGCATCGCACCACGGCAATTCCGGATAACAGGAATATGGCCCGCCGTCACCCACCTGCGTCAAGAAGTGTCATCGATCAGGCATACAGCCTCGGTCGCCGTCAATCGATGCTGCGTTTCGTGTTGTTTCGGATGTGAATGGACGTTGGTGGACGCGAACTAGTGCTTCTTGAGCGTATACACGTAATTGTTGAGTCCGGCGTCGGCGGTTGTATCGTCGACGAAATATGCGTCGTGAACCGTTTTCGAGGAGCAAACGACAAAGCGGTGGCGAAACAGTCACGCAGATCACGGGCGCCGTGGCCGATGCATTGATCGATTCAGGCGCCCAGCACCAAAGGACGACGGTATGTTTTCTCGCTGCGATCTCATCAAGGGCGCCGCAGTCGCGCTTCTCACCTTCTCGATACAAGGCGCGTGGGCGCAGGAGACCAGGATGAACCTGTTCAAGATCGTCACCATCAAGGACGAAATCGTCGTCGGATTGTCGACGGAGGAGCTTCAGGCGCTCGGCGGCAACGATGCCAGCGCCGTTGCACACGCGTTGGCGCAGAAGGGCGATCTCACCGTCTGGCAGTACAACGTGCATCGCGGTCCGAACGGCGAATTGCAGCAGGCGCCGACGGCCAGAATCGGGCTTTTGGCCAACGCCTCGCTCCGGGTCGAGCCCTATGCCACGACCTACCAGATCCTGCCGCATCCCTAAGCAGCAGACCGGTGGGGGGGGGGGGGGGGGGGGGGGGGGGGGGGGGGGGGGGGGGGGGGGGGGGGGGGGGGGGGGGGGGGGGGGGGG
>NZ_JBVVPS010000059.1:0-16444 GCF_055811355.1 Bradyrhizobium sp. WSM4873
GATCACCGTATCGGTGAGTGTCAGCTGGTTGGCCGGCTCCGTCATGATTCCTTCACTCTCTCTGCGCCCGGTGTGCCACGCAAGAAGGGCGATCAGCCCTCGATCTCAACTATGGCTGGAATTGGTTAGCTAGGGTCTACGGATTGTGGTTCTTGCTGGGGATGCCTACGATCTTATTGCCTCAGACCGATCACGGTTCGGGGCCGAGGCCATGGGCAGCAAGGAAGAAAAGACTTAAATCGAGGCATTTGGATCGCCAGGTAGTAGGAAAATGCCGCGCGCCACGAAGCGCCATCGCAAGAGCCGTGGCATGCCGCCGCCCGCGACATTCAACATCGATAAGCTGCCGGGCAGCTCCAACTTGACCGCATTAGAGGCGGCCACGGTCATCCGGCGCACGCCCGGTGCACTCGAGCCGGCGCGACCCGAACCAACCGCTGAAATGGCGCTACGTCGATGGCCGGCCACTCTATCGAACAGATGCAGTGCGTGACTATCTGATCTGGCCAAGTGCGACAAAACCACTAAGGCCCCTCAGCCGCATAATGCTCACAGAGACGCCCGAGGAGCTCGGCCTTGATCGGCCAATCGGTTCGTCCGCTGCAGGAAACCGCCGACTGCCTGCGCAAGGATGGGGACACGCTGCTGGCTTTCTACGACCTCCTGGCCGAGCATTGGAAACACCTACGCACGACGGATGAGATGGACAAGCGTTTGTTCATGACCGAGATGACGATTGCAGAAATCGCGTACGTCCATTCTTTTGTTCGGCTGCGCCGCGGCCATTCTTCCGTCCCGGCCATCGATCTCGCAGCCGCCGCGCGCAGGGGCGGTCAAGGCTGGCCGCGTTTGCGGCCACCGCAAGGCTTGGCCTTGACCGGCCCGAGCACGGCGGCATGCTGGCGTGGAACGGGAATACATTCCTGGCTGGCACTTGCCGTCAGACGGGATTACCCTCGGCGGGCGCGGGCGACCTCGTGGCGAAGCGTGGCGCATCGGCTGCAAGCGCGACCAGGCTGCCCTATTTTGTCTTGCCGACCTGAGGCGCCCGCGCGCCGGTTTTTGGCCGTGGTTTCCATTGCGTCACCAAGCGCTCGTAGCTTTGCTCCGCCTGTGCGGCAATCAACATCTCGCGGTCGCGCAATGCCTTGATGTTGTAGGCATACGCTTGCCCACGCCGGCTGCCTTTCTGTTGCGGATGTCCGGCTTGAAGCTGCATCGCGCGGGTCTTGATGGCGACCAGTGCCGGGCGCGCCCACAGGTAATCCTCGCGCTTCGTCAACAAATGCCAGCAAAGCACGGTGAGCTTCCGGGCCACGGCCACCGCGGCGATCTGATGGCCGCGCCGGGCTCGGATGCGCACGAAAAACGCATGCAGCGGACCGGGCGCCTTGGCCGCTGCCCAGGCCGCCTCGACCAGCATGGCGCGCGCGTGACTGCGGCCGATCTTGCTGATGCGGCCGTGATGAGCGGCGCCCAGTCCGGATTGCCGCACCCGCGGGTTCAGCCCAAAATAGCTCACCAGCTTCTGCGGGCTGTTGAACCGGCTGATGTCGCCGATCGCCGCCATGATGCCGGCAGCGACCGCCAAGTTGACGCCGGTGATCGTAATCAATCTGTTGACCGCGGAATCGTCGATGGCGTCCTGCGCGATCTCGCGGTCGAGCAGGGCCAGATCTTCCGCCAGCCGGTCAAGCTCGCGCACGTGCCGATCGATCGCTGCGCGCTCATCGTCCGGCAACGGTTGGGCGGCCAACCACGTCCGGCCGCGGCCGTTGAAAAGATCGGCATGCGGGCACTTCGGGATCAGGTGCGCGTGCAGGATCGAATGGACCTCGTTTTTGAGCCGCGTGCGATGCCGCACGACCTGGTAGCGCCGCGCCACCAGCCGACGCTTGCGTTCCGTCTCCGCGTCAGGCGTCCAGATCTGCGGCAGGTACCCGGCCGCCTGCAGACTGGCGAGCGTGCCGGCATCAATCTTGTCGGTCTTGACGTGAGCCTGGGCAATCGCCTTCACCTGCAGCGGATTGGCGATAATCACCCGTGCCACGAACGGAGCCAGAACCCGGGATACCGCCATGCTGTTGCCGGTCGCTTCGACCACCACCTCATCACTGGCCAGCAGGGTCTTGCCAAATCCTTCCAATGCAGTCCGCGTCATATCAATGCGGCCCGCATGTCGGAGCCTGCCATCCTCCCAAACCACCACCTCCCCGAAAGTTCGGTGGACGTCGATGCCAATCACCCGTCGCATTCGCACCTCCTGCCAATCAGACCACAGAACGGGAGCTACGGGCGACACGACAACTAAGGATTCGCGCTCTCAGCGCAACCGGGCGAGTCGCAGAGGCGGCCAGCTACTAACTCGAGCTCGCGGCTCATCGAATGCATCGGCCTGCCCGCACCTTTCGTGCTCCCGGTGCCTCTGTCCCGATGGTCGCACCATACGCTACGATCCTGAATATCGCAGCGGAACATCGGCACCGAGAAACTCTCATACCGGTTACCAACCCCATCGAAAGTACCTTCTCCACTATGTGCCACCGCACCATCCGATCGAAGGGCTGCCTAGCCAACAAGACCGCGCTTGCGATGGTCTTCAAACTGGTCGCGGGCGCGCAGAGAAGCTGGCGCCGCCTCGACGGTCATGATCAGTTCTCAGAACCCGTTCTCGGTGTGACATTCAACGACGGGATCGAGGTCATCGACAAGTCACCGACCGTCAGCCCACAACCGCCGCCGCCTAACCGGCTCAGGCCGTCACCGAAATTTGGCGATAGCTCTCTCCCAAGCACAGCGTCGTCGACCTCTACAGCGGTGTTCTCAAGGACGTTTGCTTTGATGACAACGATAGCCCACGCGCGCTGCAACGTCTCGACCTAACCATGTGATCGGAACCGATGTCGTAGTTCGTAAACTGATGGACTGTGATCTTCGCTACAGGGTTATCCCGCGGCCTGATCCTGGGGTTTTAGTCACGAGAGTTCGCCATGAATGACCATCACCCCGATCGGGCGATCCTGGCTACTACGCCTGAATCATGCGTGATCTAAATGATGCTCATAAGGGAACGTCAAGCCGGCTCGCTTCGAAATCGACAGCTTAAGGGGAATCATTGATCTGTGTGGCACTTTCGAATAAAACAAATGTCTCAACCGGATGGTCGCCTGCTCCCAATCAGGATTGAACGGTACGGCTTTGTTGGCCCGCGGCATTCGTCAGCGATTTAGGCTGAGCTCGCACATTTATTTTAACTGCGCGTGTAGCGAAACATTATCGAGTTCGCCTTCCCACCAGGACACAAACACCGCGGCAATACCGTTCCCGATGACGTTGGTCAGCGCACGCACCTCGCTCATGAACTTATCGATCGAGAATACGATCGCAATGCCAGGGACAAGTTCAGGACTGACCACAGTCAAGGTCGCGGCCAGGGTGACAAAGCCGGCACCGGTAACACCGCTTGCGCCTTTCGAGGTGAGCATCGCCACAATGAGTATCGTGAGCTGCTGGCCGAAATTGAGATCGATCCCGAGCGCTTGCGCGATGAACAAGGTCGCCAACGTCATGTAAATGTTCGTCCCGTCCAAATTGAAAGAATATCCTGTCGGCACCACCAGGCCAACGACCGCCTTCGAACAGCCGAGCCGTTCCAGTTTTTCCATCAGCTGCGGCAGCGCGCTTTCGGACGACGATGTTCCGAGCACGATCAGCAGCTCATCCTTGATGTACCTGATGAACTTTAGAATAGAAAAGCCTACCAAGCGCGCGATCAGGCCAAGCACAATGATCACGAAGAGCCCGGCTGTCACATAAAACAGGGCAACCAATCCGAGGAGTTTACCGAGCGCGGACGGTCCGAATTCGCCGATAGTGTAGGCCATGGCGCCGAACGCTCCGATTGGCGCTGCCTTCATTACGATCCTAATGACTCCAAACACCGCTTGTGCGGCATCGTCAACCAGACCGCGCATCCGCTCACCCCCCTCCCCAAGCGCCATCAGCGAGAACCCGAATAGGACGGCAAACAGTAGCACCTGGAGCACGTCACCTCGGGCCAAGGCGCCAACTACACTATCCGGAATGATATTGAGGAGGAAATCGACCGTCTTCTGCGCTTCCGCCGTCTTGACGTAGGTGGCTACGGCCGCGGCATCCCCCTTGGGAACGAGCCCACGACCGACCTGAGCGAGATTGCCCATCAAAAGACCCAGGATGAGCGCGAAGGTTGACACGATCTCGAAATAAAGTAGCGCCTTGACGCCGACTCGGCCGACCTTTCGTGCATCCTGAACATGCGAAATTCCGGACACAACAGTGCAGAAGATGATCGGCGCGATCACCATCTTGATCAGCTTGATGAAGCCATCACCAAGCGCTTTGACCCAGCTACTCGTCCCGACAGCGGGCCATAGCCAGCCAACGAGAATGCCAATCAGGATCGCTATGAGCACCTGGACATAAAGAACTTTGTACCAGGGCCCAGATTGCCGGAACAGGGCGGCCGGTTTGACAGAGCGGCGCTGGCGCTGATTGTACATCATGCTCGCCCCGGCGCCGTGCTCGCAAAGAGGGCGCTCAATGAAGGTACAACTTCGCTCAGTGTTCCTTCACGGGCGGGCGCAGGGGAATCTGACGGCTCCGAACAGCACAGTCCAGAGCCACGGACTGGCGCCTCTCCCGAATCGGCTTGCCGTCCACGCGGAACGAAGTTCTGAACCGCTTCCGAGAGCAGCGATAGAACGTTGAGAAAGCTTCCTTGAGAGCTGGAAAGCATCAGCGTCACCACCCTTTTCTATCTTTTTCTTTATTCGAAGATGCCATCCAGCATCCTCTAGGACGCCAATCTTAGCAGCCGCCGACCACTCTTCACTTTAGCAGGCACTCTCGCCGCTATCGCGTCGGAGCGATCAACCTTGAGGAAACACTCGCCATAAGAACTCATGGTGGTGCGGCCTCGCCTGCGTCCACCGGCTCGCGCCTCCTGTCCTCACTTCATGTGAATGCCCCGACATTCCCAAGAGGCTTCGATTTCGATCGCAAAACCACGAGGCCGAAAAGACATGCCAAGCAGCATTGCTCACGCTGCCTCCCTTGGCGATCTCGGTTCCGGTTTTTCGAGAGCCGTGTTTTGCGGGCCTGAACAGCACTCCTGAGAGAGCTTCTCACGCCTGTAGCTCGCCAACGCCTGGACAGAGCACTGCACGACGTCCCGTTTCGCTAGATCCGAGGCAGGCGCTGCATCCAGCCACTTCAGCGCCAGCTCGACCAATTCGACCGCGCGGTCCCTCTTACCGGTCTCGTAATAGTACTGAGCGACCGCCCCGTACGACAGGAACTTCGCGCCCTCGCTGCCTCGGGGCGGATTCGCAGCCAGGATGTGTTCGGAGAGCTCCTTGCCCATGGCAAACCGCTCCGCATGTGGAAAATCGGAGTAGTCTTTCGAGGGTCGAACAGTTGGCGAATCGCGACGCTCATCCAAACCACGGACTTCTTCTCGATCGCGTCGCGAACTAATTGGCGCAACACCGGTAGGCCAGCCCCCAGGTCGCGTATCTTGTGAAGCAACAATTCCGCGTGAAGCCCACGGAAGGTGACCTCGTCCGGCACCGCCGCGAGGGCCTCCTCGATAGCTGAAAGGGCTGCCGGCCAATCCTTTCTCTTCATGGCGGGCTCAAGTCTGGCAAGGATCGGCTCCACCAGAGCTCTCTTCTGCGATAGTTCACGCTTTCTGCGTCGGCCCGTGTTTATCCTTTCCGCATCCAGCGCTTTGGCGTCATCGCTCATTGCCCAGGATCCGTTCAGAACTTTGGGGAAGGCATGATCGAGCTGCGTCGGATGGCCAATAAAGGCGATGCGGCGGTCACGGTCAACGACGAATGACGTGGGAATCCCGACAGAAAAGCTTGGATCCAGCCAAAGCTTGTTCATTTCGCCGGCGTAGTCGAATGCAATCGCGTAGTTCAGATTTGACAAGCTCTTTGTCAACCAGGCGTCCAAGCTGGCTCGCGCTTCATTTTCCGTCGAAGCTAGTTCGTGAGCCGCGATGCCCACCACCTCAACTCCGTTGTTCCTGTACTTATCTTGCAGGACCACCAGATTTAGCATCGAGGCGATACATGGCCCGCACCACGTCGCCCAAAATTCGAGGATATATACTTTCCCACGTTCGAACTTTCTAACGGGCTGGCCGCGTAGCCACTTCTCCACTTTGATCGAGGGGGCCCGCGAACCGACGCTCAGCAGGTTCGCCGCACCGACTTGACTTGCGCTCTCAGTCAGACTGGTCATTGCTCAAATTCGCTTTACCTGGCTCTGCGGAGAAAATAGCAAGTCGCATGCCAGCCAGCGCTCATTGCAATTACGCTTTTTTTGTATCATTCCTGTCGTGCTTGCGACGCATGTCGCATATCCGACCAGCTGCTTGGAGCTTCTCAGGCAATCAGTCGGTCGGAGAGGCGGGAAGTCAGGCAGCGCAAGGTCGAGTTCACCACTCCACGTCCTGATCGGCTTCCAGGATGACCATTTCGGCGCTCGGGATCGCGACGTGAACTGACCTGCTTTGGCCCGTCGACTTGCGCTTGAGTGCAATCTGAGACTTCCAATTTAACTCTTTAGCCAAGGGGGATTGAGGGATAGTGTCCTTCCTTTGCCGGCCATTGCTCGAGATTCACCCCGTCCCGTACTGGACGAGGAAAGCCCACCCGAAATGCAGAAGTTGAGCACCTGCTCATTCCGATCGATGGCGGTGTAAACAAAAGCATCCCTAGGCGGCCCGATCTAGGAAGCGCACAAGAGCCGCCTGGGCGACGACCCTCTCGCGCATCCCCGGGCGGTCAGTCGCGGCTTCAAGTCGCTGGAAAATGCTGTCTGAAAGTTGAATCGTTATCTTTCTGGTCCGCTGAGCTTCGCTTGGGCTCAGCTGCGCGTCCACCTCAGCTTCATTCCGACTTGAGCTCGGTGTTTTCCGGCGCTCGCTGCTAATCTGCATACTCCAGCTTGCTTCTCTCTGCGACTGCACATCGCCCGCACTTGCTCGCGTGGTCGGGATGTCCGGTCGAAACGGCCCTGCTATGCCGCATGACAAACGGGACGAAGAACCGCATGCCGCGTCAACAGCGGGGACATCCTGTGTCGCAGTCTGGCGTACCGAACGAAAGAAACGGCGGACTTCACCGCGCCAGACCTCTCGTAGTCGCGTGCCCCTCTAGACAGTCAGGTCGCCGCAGACGAGCGATTTCGCGGATGGTGCCTGCACCCTTGCTTGAAATCGACAAAGTTGCCGGCCCAAAAACAGGCGCAGGCGCAATCTAGATGGCGCGCTCGCGCCGTGATCGCGCGAACCGGACGCACCGGCGTTGTTCCTGTGGGAGTGATGCGCGTCATACTAAGCGCACCAGCTCATGCGCGCGACCGAATACACCGCGCCTCGCCGAGGTCCGGCATACAACCCCAACGTGCGACAGGACTTACAACGGGTCGCGTGCCGCGCCGTTGAAACGTATCTGCTGGCCCGGTGCGACCACTCACTCATCGGGAACCTCCGCGTGGGAAGATCGCGCTGTTGGGCGCGCTCTCGCCGATGTGGATCTATGCCGCCTACGTTATTGCGGACGTGGCGTCAGCGCTGCGAAGAGGTTATCAAGCTCGCCGAGAATTCGGGAATCGATCTAAAGGCTGCCCATCTCGACCGAGACTTGGGATATCGCCAGTACGATCGCGAACTGCGCGCCCAGCAATTGCGAGATGCCCAGGAGCGGCCCGAACTTGTCGAGCAGATGCGCATCGACCTGCGGCGGACGGAGATGGGCTTCACCACGCTTGAGTTCATCCGGGTGGCACTCGCGAAGCACGAGGTGAGCAAGAAGGGCAACAAGAAGCCCATTGCGTTCGCGCCGGGCCTTGCCCGTCCCAACCGCTGGTGCGGCTCGATGGAGTACGAAGCTGAGCAATGGTGGCGCGATCATCAGCTACGTCACGCGTCGCGACATCGCCGAGACCATCCGGTGCATTCCCGAGGCCGAGAATCCGAGCGACGAGGATCTGGCCGGTTTCCGAGCCTATATGAACCCGCCCGATGTCGAGGCTCCGGCCGGGTGATGGGATCATGAGCGAGAAGCCACCACCAGAAGTCCCGGTTCATTGCTGCGATCGGTGTTGAGATTGACGAGCGAGATAGAAAGAAGATGGTTGAGGATCGTCTTGAAGAAGTCCTCCGCGTGCTTGTTGAGGTCGGTTAGGCCAAGGCGACCGCGGGTCGAGACCTGGCCCGCAACGTCGCTCAGGGCGTCTACGATCTCGCCAATGAAATACCCCCGTGTGAGCCTGTGTAGTCCCGCTCTCGATCTCAGCTTCGTCGTGAATCAATATGAGCGCTTAGCGCTCTCAGGCTCGGATCGCGATGGACGACACAAGAGGGAAAGCAATGTCATGCGGTCAGCTCGATAGGGCAGGCTGTGCCGAGTGCGTCGTGCCCTCTGACGGGGCAGCCATGTCGATCCAGAGGTGATGAAGTTGTATATCTGGAAGTCCTCCGTTTCGCTGGTGCATAGATTCCAGCAGCGCTCACCTTGCCGCCGTATCGCGCTTAGTGATGCGGAGCTCATCATTCAGACTCCACCCATCGACCGGAGTTGCGACCAACCCTGAAGCCAGGCGCAAATCTGCGTCCCAGAAGTCAATTCAGAGACTGGATGTATCCAATCATGGCGCCGATCGCGTGAGCGGCACCGTGATGGGCAGCTTTGAAACGTTGAACGCCACCAGTCGAGGAATGAGCGCTATAAAGGTACTCGCGGTCATCGCGGGTTGCGCTGGCGGGGATGGGCGGGCGCTTGCATTCGATAGGAACGAGAGACGAATACTGCGAGTATTCGCGGCCTTCGATCCAGATCGTCGCTGCGCTGGGGGCCGGAACCAAGTCGACCTTTCGCCCACCGACGATCTCGTCAGGCTCCTCGATACGAAACTGGAGAAAATCCCATCCACCAGACTTCCTCGTTGCGCTATTCATATGAGCGCAGAGCCGGGACGTCAGCGATGTCTCGGCGGTTTCGATCGGCCGCTTGGGATCATCACGCCATTTTGGCAGCTCGTCGGCGAATCAAAAGCGGTTCGCGCCTCAGTTTACCCCAGTGAACCACATCATGACATGTCAGCGGATGGTTCGCGGGGAGGGCGGCGACGACGCGTTCGCTCCAGAGCAACAATGACTTGCCGCTCCATCTTGGAGCGGACTCGGCCGCGAAGGCGATGTCAATAGCGGAACTGGCGAGATCCGAGATCAGATGGTCGCTCGCTCCGTCGACCAATTGTCTCTCGACATGGGGAAAGCGCTGCCGATGCTCGAGGAGAGTGGCCCGGAGATTGCCGGCTGAGAGGGAGGTGTGAATGCCGATGATCAACCGACCACTCTCGCCACGCGGGCGGATCTTGAGGCGAGCGGTCATTGCGTCAGTTGCGCCTACGATGCGCCGGGCATCCTCGATGAATTCCTCACCCTCAATGGTTGGTTGCGTGCCGCCGTTCGTGCGCTGGAAGATCTTGCTGCCCAAGGCGTGCTCGAGATTTCGAAGAGAGCGACTAAGCGTCGGCTGCTTGATTCTGAGTGTCTCTGCCGCCTGGCGAAGGCTGCGATGCTGGGATGCGACGATCGCCCAGCGCAGAGCTCGAAATTCCACTGGCACGTCGAAAGCTACGGGGGTTGCCTCTGACTAAGGGTTCTCTTGAAAGGAGCCTTGCTTGCACTGCTTCAGCGCCTCCTCGTCCGCGATACTATTCCGATGGCCCCGATGGGGCGGATCAATTGGCAAACCTGCTGCTTGCTGGGATTCCCCGCTCGTCCATGATGGCATAATTGTCCACGCGATGATGATGCGTCCGTTGGGAGCCTCGCCTTCTCGTGGCTCGCTCCTTTGGCGCAGAACTATTCGTAACGCTCTAGTCCGAGATCCTCAGCTTCGATGTCGGGTTTTCTTCCCGAGACAAGGTCCGCTATGACCCGAGAGGAACCGCAGCTCATCGTCCAACCGAGAGTGCCATGCCCGGTGTTCAAGAATAGATTTCTGATCTGGTCCCGCCGATGATTGGGGTGCCGTCTGGGGTCATGGGTCGAAGGCCTGACCAGAAGGATGCGCTCTTGGGATCTCCGCCAGGGAACAGATCCATCACGGAACACTCCAGGGTCCGTCGACGCGCTTCGACGAGGTCATTGGTGTAGCCCGAGATTTCAGCCATCCCGCCGACACGAATTCGATCTCCCAGACGGGTAATTGCAATCTTGTATGTCTCATCCATGACCGTCGATTCGGGGGCACGGGAAACGTCGGTGATTGTGATTGTCAGCGAGTATCCTTTGACAGGATAGACTGGCAGCTTGATTCCGATCTTCTTGAGGAGAAGAGGTGAATAGCTCCCTAATGCGACAACTACTGCGTCCGAGCGAATAGTCCCGCGATCGGTGATCACACCACGCACCTGGCCGGCATCGATGTCCAGTCCATTGATGATATGTCCGTAACGGAAGTCAACGCCCAATGCTGAGGCTCTTTGCTCCAGCGCATTGGTGAACTTGAAGCAGTCGCCGGTCTCGTCTTTCGGAGTCAGAAGTCCTCCCACTATGCCGTCGCGAACGTAGCGTAACGCGGGTTCAGCCCGAACACAACCATCGCGATCCAGTACCTGGAAAGGGATGCCGTCTGCCGCAAGAGCCTTCACGTCCTTAGTTGATGCATCGAGCTGCTGCTGAGTTCGGAACAGCTGCAGGGTTCCCTGCATGCGCTCGTCATAGTTCAGGGAGGCCTCCCCTCTCACCTCGGCGAGCGCCATGCGACTGTAGTCGGCTAGGCGCAGCATCCTTCCCTTGTTGAGCGCATATCGGCTCGCCGTGCAGTTGGACAACATGCGGAGGAGCCAGGAGAGCATGGCCGCATCAAGCTTTGGCCGAAGGATTAATGGTGCATTCCGCATGAGCATCCACTTGATGGCCTTCGTTGGGATTCCGGGGGCAGCCCAGGGCGAACAGTAGCCGAAGGAAACCTCCCCCGCGTTCGCGAAACTCGTTTCCAGCGCTGGACCCGGCTGTCTGTCAAGAACAACCACTTCGTGCCCGAACTTTCCAAGTTGAAATGCGGTTGTGACGCCGATAACGCCCGCGCCTAAAACGGTGACTTTCATTATCTGCTCCAATGTTCTGCCAGATGATGCTGTTTGACTGGGGACAAGTTCAGCAATAGCTTCTTTGGAAGCGATGACCGAGGCCGGTGAGGATCTCGTAGGAGATCGTGCCGGCGTCAGTCGCCAGCATTTCGAGGGTCTGATGAGGACCGATCACTTCGACCAAGCTTCCGAAATCGAGCGCGCCATCCCGCAAATCGGAGATGTCGACGGTCATGCTGTCCATTAGGCCCGCCGACTTCGAGCGGCGGTCCTATCAGATCAGCGCGCAAAGGCGGCGTCTCGATCTGGTCCCTTGTCACACGATCCGATGCCGGGAATGGTGACGATGTCCGACCAGAACAAATCGACATGAAGATCATCGATTGAATTTGCGTCGAACAACGAGCGAGCATAAGAAATCGGCGTGTTCCTCGGTGAGGTCTTCGTTGACGAGGAAACGACGCTCGATTGGTTGAGCAATATTACGGAACGGTGTGCGGCACGATCTGATTGCCCGGTGTGGGCCGCGCGCGCATTGGCCGGCGCGAAGTCGGGCTCGTGGTGTCTGCCACCGCATCGGCCACTTTCGACTGAACGCGCCGAATCATACGTCTGCGGCGCGGGTTAAAGCGAGCAGGTTGCTCCCTCACTCATCGCGAGCCCACGCGCACCTCACCCCGCTTCCACCTTGACCTCCGTGAGCGGCCCCACCGGCATCGGCATTGTCACATAATCCTTCGGCAGATTCACCGGGCGATATTTCGGCTCCACCGCCATCCGCTTCAGCACGCTCTCGTGCACATGCGCGCCTTCGGGAATGAATCGGGGTTCGCAATCGGGGATGTAGAAGCCGAGCACCACCTTCCGGTCCGGCCATTCCTTGTAGCTCGCGCTCTTCGGCAGAAATTCCAGCACGCGCCAGGCCGCACTCATCGAATCGTGCAGCTCGCCCGTCTTGCCGGTGAAGGCAGGCGCGACGTAACTGAACGGGCTGTTCTTGCGCTGGATGCCCCAGGCGAGCTGATTCACCGTGCGCGGGTTGAAATTGAGGCCGGCCTTGGTCGCCTCCTCGATCATCCAGAGCAGCGGATATTTCGAGTCCCCGCTCTCGGCCTCCGGATAGCCGCCCCCGACGTCGCAATGCACGCCGGCGAACCACACCTGGAGAATGTCCTGCGGCACCTTTTTTTCGTCCGGCACGTAGCGGTGGCTCCAGAACTCCTGCGGCTCCTCATACGCTTTCAGGCGGAACATGCAGCGCCGCTCGTCGATCGCGATCGCCTGCCGGAAGATGTTGACGCTGGGATTGCGCAGCGTGAAGGCGAGCTCCTCCAGGCAGAACAGATAGAAGAGATTGTCACGCCGCGGCACGATCAGGCTCGCCACCGTGTCCCAGACGCCGATGAAATGGATGGTCGGCCAGCGCGTCGAGGTGATGCGCGCGAATTGCGCGGCGAGGTCGAACTGGTCCTTCGGCAGCGGCCCGTCGGCGTCGATGGCGATATCCTTGAGGTCTTCGATGTCGTTGCCGCGCCCGGTGCCGGAATATTGCTTGTAGGCGACGAGGCCGGAGCCGGCGAGGTTGACCTGCTCCGGCGAGATCAGCCCGATCTTGTGGATCAGCCCCGCCAGCATCCGCACGGAGTAGGCGCCGCGCGAGAAGCCGAACAGATATATTTTGTCGCCCGGTTTGTAATGCTCGACCAGGAAGCGGTAGGCGGAGAGCACATTCTCATCGAGCCCGAAGCCGGTGGCGAGCCCCAGCACCAAATTGACGTCGGCCTTCCAGCGATTCCACGTCGACGGCTCCGTCACGGTGCCGACGCCGGGATCGTAGAACACCTTCTGCGTCGGGTGGGTGTTGTCCGTCTTGCGCAGGCAGCGATAGACCTTGAGGACGTTGGAAATGTTCTCGGAGATCTCGTTGCCGGTGCCGTCACAGCAGATAACGAGGTTGTTGCCGTAACCGTTCATGTCGCCTCACGGACAGCTTTCGCGCCAGAACCGCTATTTGCCGCCATCGTGCTTCTTCCAGACGTCGCGAGCGATGCCGATCGAGTCGATCTTGTCATTGAACACGCGATAGTACACGTCCTCGCCTTCCTCGAGATCCTGGAAGCCCTGATCGCCGCCTTTGACGGAGCCGGCTGTGAAAATGATCCGCTCCCCATTTTCCTTCTTGATGACCCCAATACCCAGCTGACGGTAGATCGCCTCGACGGTGCCATATCCGTTCATGAGGCTTCTCCTGCATGTTCCGGCGACGAGAGCGTTGCTTGATTGTGATCCCTCAGCCGCCAGCGGACGTCCATCCCGGAACCGGGCAGCATGATCTCCTCATGGGAGATGCGCCTTGCGGCCCTCGAGAACCTGCTCCAGCCGTCGCTCGACCTTGCCGTCCGGAACGAGCCTGTGACCCAGCACGAAATACTCGAAGTCTCCTTTCACCACCACGTCGACTTTAGCCTTGTGCACAATCCAGGGAGCCGAGAAGGTAAAGTGGGGGAGTGACGACGGCACGACGGAATCGTATCGCATTCTCAGCGTCACCATAGTGCCGATCTTGGCCGCGAGCCCTGCGGGAAGACGGAATCTCCGCAGCAGCCAGGGGGCTGATGTCCTGGTGGTCGTCGGCCAATTGAACTCGTCTCCTTGCAGCACGACGTTATCGATGCTGATTGAAAGCCGGGGAAAGAACGTCGACCAGACCGCCTCATCGTCCTCATTCCTGAGGGTGGAGTCGATGGATTGCCGGAGCGCAGTCTGCTCGGCTTGCGGCAGCAGATCCAGTCCGACCTGGTGAATGTAGACCGGCGCCGGCTGGCGGGCCCAGAGCTCGGCGGAGGCGGCAAACGAGATGCCGAAGTCGATGAAGTCGCTGCCGAGGATGAAGCGGTATTCGCAGATCGTGGTACACGTTCCGTAGGCTGCCAGCGCACCGCTCCTCCGCGTGCTCTTGCGCAAATCGATCTCCGTGAAGAACACGAGATCCTTACTGACGCGGCCAAATCGACTGGCCCAGGTGTCCTGGCTTGCCCTCCAGACACGATCCAGCACGTCGGGGTCCGTTCGGCGCGCGATCTGCAGAAAGCTCTTGGCCTCCAAGTATCGCCTATCGTTGGCGGCCGCAGGCTTGACCAGTTGGATGTGATCGAATTGCAGGGGCTTCCAATCGATCGCACCATAGACCCCCTTGCCCGAGGCCTCGCTCACCGCGATATCGTTGTTGCCGGTCACGACGCGAACGGCAAGCCACATGCGCTGGTCGCCGGCCTCTTCGTGACCGCCATTGACGACCCGCAGCGCCCACTGATCGAAAAGGCGCGTGAGAAACTCGCTCCCGGTCTCAAGGTCCACGAACTGTTGCTGGCTTTTCCGGAACAGGTCAATGGCATGACTGATGACCGGAATCTTCATGCCGACTCCATAACCAACCAGCCTTGCGACCTTGAGGAGATCGCTGCCGTGGTCGGCGTTCCGTATAACAGGAGCCCGCTGATCGGAGGAGGCCCGTCCGGGCGCTGCAGCCTGTCAATGATATATTGCATGCACACCAGACCACCCATGCTGTGCGCAATGAAGACGATGCTGTCGTAGTGCCTTGGCAGGCTCGACACCGCGCTGGCGAGGTCCTTGGCGGCGTGGTCGATCGGCGGCCCGCGGTATTTTTTGGTGTAATATCCGAAGGCATAGACGTCGTAGTCCTGTAGCGCGACATCGGCGAGGATGAGCTCGACAAAGCCGGCCTTGAGCTCCTTGCTTTGCCACGTCTTGACGATATCGCCGGTCACGCCATGGACGAATATAACGCATCGTGTATTGTTGTCGTGCCCTACGCGTGGGTACCAGATGAGCTGATCCTGCACGATATGGGTGCCGATGATCTCGGCAGGCTTTGTCTCAAGGGGCATGATCACAACCCTTTTCTGTACAAGGCGGCCGACCCAGGCTGTCGGCGACAGTATGCTCGCTATAACTTTAGATTATATCAATCCTAGATAGCATACCTGTTTGGAGATGTCAGCACGACGGGGCGGCCAGAATGGATGAGCACCTGAGCTGCGCGTGTTGTGACTGCGTCGGCGTAGCGGTGCTGGCATGATCGGCACAAATCTCCACGGCTGCGGTTTTTTTGCGCAGCAGCTTATACCTTTCAGCTGAATTGCGGGGGGCCGGGGACCCCCGCCCGGGCTGGCTTGGATACACGGGACATATGATCCGTTCGATAAGGTTGATCGAGCAGCGCTCCTCGTCGAGTTGGCGCATGCGAAACCTAGGGAAGACCTTAAGGTCGGCTTGTTATCTGCCTCGCCTAGACGGCGCAAACGGACCTGGGGGCGGCGAATCGCGTCGGTTCGCCGCGAGCACTCAGCTCGCGCCACTGGTGCTCAGCAGCTCATTTCCGCCGACGGTGATTCAATGCGCGGTCGCCGTGTCGTCTTGCCGCGTTCAAAGCTTTGACCGGCTCGAATTACGATCGTTAGCGGTTGCGATTTGAGAGTGAAGCCACTAACAGTCGTATCGTATATTTGTCGTTTGATTCAGGTCACGCACGGTGGCGCTTAGCCAAGACTCCAAGGATAGTGTTGAATTCGGTGCATGGAAGGAGCGTGCACGCGCGCTTGCGACAACGCATGCCACCGTTAGCGATTTCAGCGCCGAGAACCTTCGGCGCGTTCTTGTCCAACTGAATGGACTGTTTCTGGTCGACGGGGCCCGTCCTCAAGGCTTATCGTGCCATGGCTGACGGAAGGATCGCGGGCCGGGAGAGGAAATTCACGGATGCCCTCGCGACGGGATCGATCGCTTGGACGCTGCCCGACGGGCTGGAAGAGATCGCGGAGACGATCGGTGGTTTGATCCGAGCGGTCGATTGGACACTGGGCCAGTACCGCTCTCAATGGCCGAAGGAGCCGTCGCAATGGATCGTGGATAACTGTTACGTCATCCCGCGAGACAGCGTAAGCACGGCGAGGTCGCTATCGCAAACGCAACCATATCAGCGGCGTGGCTTGGTCTTTCATCGCATCATTCCCGAGGAGATCGATGGGTACGCCGTTGAGGTTTTCAATGGCCGAACCCTACATTGTTCTGCGGCGGATAAAAGCAACTGGAAGATGGGCGCGTGCCTTTTCGAGGAGTTGAAGCTCGATACAGACGTCTCCGAACACCTCGGAGAGAAACGCTTTGTCGTAAAGGGCGCGAATTCTGGGGATGTCCCGGGTTCTGTTGAATTTCTGAAGAGGTCGGCGTTGCCCACCTTGAGCCGGTAGGCTCGGGGTGCTGA